>JAOAHD010000007.1:319772-639544 GCA_026415395.1 Candidatus Binatia bacterium
GGAGTGTAAACCCAGCGTTGATCAAGCCGTCATTGTAATCGAGCTCGGTGCCATTGAGATAGAGAAAGCTCTTACGGTCAATGATAACACGTGCGTCCTCAGTTCCAAACACCTTGTCCCCACTGCGTTCGCTGTCCAGGTCCATCTTATACTGCAGCCCGGAACAGCCACCACCCACAACTTTGATCCGCAGGCCGAGCTCAGGTTTCCCGGCTGCCCGCACAAGCTCTCGAATTTTTTCAGCGGCACGCGCGGATATCGTTATCGCCATCCCTGCAACTCCTAGCTACGCCCCAAAAGCCTGTGAAACCTCGACCAACATGGTTTTTTCCCTAGTGTTCAACACTGCTGGCCCGCAAGGCCCCTCTGTAGGTGGCCACAGGCTTTCTTCACTGCGAAGAACTGTGCCGCTGCCGGGCGCTGGCGGCGTATTCGGGTGACAAGGCTCGCAGTCGTCGCACCTCTTGGGCAACCCGGAGGATCACGTAGTCTACGTCATCCTCGGTGTTGAAGCGTCCAAGGCCGAAGCGGATCGAAGACTGCGCCAGTTCTTCACTGACGCCAATGGCCCGCAGAACATGGGATGTCTCCAAAGTGGTCGAAGTGCACGCAGCACCGGACGATACAGCCACATCTGCTAGCGCCATGAGGAGCGACTCGCCCTCCACACCAGGGAAACTAACGTTCAGGTTCCCTGGCAATCGGCGCGTAGGATGGCCGTGCAGTATGACGTCGTCGACCTCGCGGAGCAGACCTTCGTGCAGGCGGTTCCTCAGGACGGTGAGGCGCTCCGCCTCCTGCGCCATCTCCTCTCGCGCGATTCTGCAAGCTTCGCCAAGGCCCACAATGCCGGGAACGTTCAATGTGCCCGAGCGCAACCCTCGCTCATGCCCGCCGCCGTGAATTTGCGGCGCCAAGCGTACCCGTCGTGGCTTCGAGCGCACGTACAACGCGCCGACGCCCTTCGGACCGTAAATTTTGTGTGCGCTGAGCGAGAGCAGATCGGCTCCGAGGGCGTGAACGTCGACGGGAATCTTCCCGACGCTCTGGGTGGCGTCGGTGTGGAAAAGGATGCCCCGTTCTGTTGCCAGCCGCGAAATTTCAGCAAGCTCGTGAATCGTGCCGATTTCGTTGTTTGCGTGCATGACGGAGACCATCACGGTCTGCGCTGTGAGCGCTTTTCGAATATCCTCCGGATCGACGCACCCGTAGCGGTCTACCCGCACGTAGGTCACCTGGGCTTTGCCCGAGCGCTCGAGGTAGCGGCAGACGTCGAGGACTGATTTGTGCTCGGTAGCGACGGTGACCACGTGGTTGCCCCGGTTGGCGTAAAATTCGAGAGCCCCCTTGATTGCCAAATTGTTCGATTCGGTTGCCCCGCTAGTAAACACAATCTCGCTGGGCTCGGCGTTGATGAGTTTGGCCACCTGAGCGCGCGCCTGCTCCACCGCCTCTGCGGCTTCCCAGCCGAACTGATGGTGGCGGCTGGCTGCATTGCCAAACTTTTCGCAAAAGTAAGGCAGCATTGCCTGCAATACGCGCCCATCCACGGGAGTGGTGGCGTGGTGGTCCATATAGACGCGGCGATCCGTTCGCATTGGGCCCTCCAGTTTAGTGAACGCTCACCGCTGAACATAGGGCGAGCCCTAGAAAAGGTGCGACGGGCGTCGTGCGCGACAATGGCTTAGGCTCTGGGCGCTGCGGTGTGGGCATCACCGGAGTGCGCCGGGAAGAGGACGCGTTTTAGGTACTGGCCCGTGTACGAGCCTGGCGTGCGTGCGACCTCTTCCGGCGTACCCTCCGCGACGACCCGTCCACCGTGCTCTCCTCCCTCGGGGCCTAGGTCGATGAGGTAGTCTGCTGCCTTGATCACGTCCAAATTGTGCTCAATGAGCACGACCGTGTTGCCGCTGTCCACGAGCCGGTGAAGCACGTCTAACAGTCGGCGCACATCTTCGAAGTGGAGCCCTGTGGTTGGTTCGTCCAAAATGTAGAGCGTGTGGCCACTGCTCCGGCGCGCAAGCTCTTTTGCGAGTTTCAGTCGCTGTGCCTCCCCACCCGATAAAGTGGGCGCCGGTTGGCCCAGCGTAAGGTAGTCGAGACCGACTTCATAGAGTACCCGGAGCTTGTGCTGGATGTGGGGAACGGACGAGAAGAAGTCGAGGGCCTCGGCGATGGTCAGGCTTAAGACGTCGGCGATAGTTCTCCCTTTGTAGCGCACCTCTAAGGTTTCGCGTTCGTAACGCTTGCCGCCGCACACGTCGCAGGTCACGTAGACGTCGGGCAAGAAGTGCATCGAAACCCGCACGAGACCTTCGCCGCGGCAAGCTTTGCACTGCCCACCCTCCACGTTGAAGGAAAAGCGCCCGGCGCCAAAGCCACGCGCGCGTGCCTCCGGCAGTTGGGCGAACCAGTGACGGATGTCGTCGAACACCCCAGTGTAGGTCGCGGGGTTCGAGCGCGGCGTTCTGCCGATCGGGCTTTGATCTACTTGCACAACCCTGCTGAGCGATTGCCAGCCGGAGATCTCCTTGAACGGGCCATCCTCCAGGCGCGCTTGTCCGAGCCGAGAGGCGACCGCTGGATAAAGCGTGTCTAAGACTAACGAGCTTTTGCCGGCCCCGGAAACACCAGTAACGCAGGTGATCGTTCCCAACGGGATCGAGACGCTCACGTTCTTCAGGTTGTGCGCCGTTACGCCTTCCAGTCGCAAAGAGCTGCCGTTCCCGCGGCGGCGACGGTCGGGAACAGGAATCTCTCGCCGCCCGGATAAAAACTGGCCGGTCAACGACTCCGGATTACGACTGATTTCCTCTGGGGTCCCACAAGCGACAACTTGGCCGCCACGAGCCCCAGCGCCTGGGCCCATGTCGATCACGTAATCTGCTGCCGCGATGGTGTCGCGGTCGTGTTCGACGACAACCACCGTGTTGCCAAGATCGCGCAGGCGGCGCAGCATGGCGAGCAAGCGATCGTTATCTCTTTGATGGAGGCCGATCGAGGGTTCGTCGAGGATGTACAGCACCCCGCTCAACGACGCCCCTAATTGCCCGGCGAGGCGGATGCGCTGAGCTTCCCCGCTGGAGAGTGTGTCTGCTTTTCGCCCCAAAGATAGGTAACCGAGGCCGACCTCGATCAGGAAGCCGAGGCGCGACAGAATCTCCGCGACGATCGGCTTTGCAATTTGTTGCTCGGCCCCCCGTAGGTCCAGACTGGCGACAAAAGCTTGGCACTCGGGGATCGTTAGATTGACCACCCCCGCAATGGTCCGAGAGCCGAGGCGTACGGCCAGCGCCTCAGGGCGAAGCCGACTGCCCTGGCATGCAGGGCAGGGTTTCGTGGTTTGGTAGCGCTCCACGTACACCTGCTCACGCCCCGTTTGTCCGCCACGCGCGAGGCGCTTCTCCAACATCGGGATCAGGCCCGGATACCGAACCAGCGTTGCCGGACCGTTGTCCGTTTTCGTCCTTTGCTTGTTTCCCAGCGGCGAGGCAGACGGCCCATACAGGATCAACCTGCGGGCGTGTTCCGGCAAATCTTGCCACGGCGTAGCTAGAGAGAAGCCGTAAGCGCGGCCCAGGTTTTCTAGTATCTTGCCCAAACGTGTTCGCGGGTCGATCGGGCCCCACAAAGGAATTGCCCCCTCGAGCAGCGAGAGACTGGGGTTTGTCACTAGGAGTTCTGGGTCGAAGGTCCGCAGTTCGCCCAACCCCTTGCAAGTCGAGCAGGCACCATGTGGATTGTTGAATGACAACATCCGCGGGGTGATTTCGGGAAGCGAGAATCCGCATCGTGGGCAGGCGTTGCGTTGGCTAAACAGCCAGCTGTCCGTGACTTCTTCCGTGCCGCTCCCGAGCGCCTCGACCAGGGCGACCCCTTGGCCCCAGCGTGCTGCGAGCTCCAGGGAATCGGACAGGCGGCTACGCATCCCGTCGCGTACCACGACGCGGTCGACCACCACTTCGATCGTGTGCAACTTTCCGCGTGCGAGCGAGGGAACGGAGTCGAGATCGTGCAGGTGCCCGTCGATGCGAACCCGGACGAATCCCGCTTTCCGGAGTTTAGCAAGCTCTTGCTTGTGCTCTCCTTTTCGCTCTCGCACCACAGGAGCCAAAATTTGCAAGCGCGTGCCAGAGGGGAGCTCTAGGAGTTGGTCGACAACTTGTTGCGTGCTCTGGGCGCGGACGGGGACGTTGCAGTTGGGGCAGTAGGGCGTACCGACGCGGGCAAAAAGCAAGCGCAAGAAGTCGTAAATCTCCGTCACCGTCCCAACGGTGGAGCGAGGATTCCGGGACCAAGTCGCTTGTCCAATGGCGATTGCCGGGGAAAGCCCGTCAATCGAGTCCACGTCCGGCTTCTCGATCTGCTCGAGAAATTGCCGTGCGTAGGTCGATAAAGACTCCACGTAGCGCCTTTGACCTTCAGCGTAGAGTGTATCGAAGGCGAGCGAGGACTTACCCGAACCGGAAACGCCGGTGATGACGACCAGGCGTTGACGGGGAATGCAAACGTCGACGTTTTTCAAGTTGTGCTGGCGTGCGCCACGAACAGTAATGTAGTCTTGCATGCCCGCGTAGAACCGAACGTGGCGGTGCGCGCGGTGTGCGTCAAGCGCCTCCGGTAAGGGGACGGAGAATTATTTTTTCCAAAAGAGTATCTGTGCTAACTCGGCGGGGCAAAAGGAGGCCGCCGGTGGGAAAAGTTCACTTTGGAGTCACGTTGCCGCAGATTAAGCGGAAGTGGGAGGAAACACGCGCTGCAGCGGAAACCTTTGAGTCGCTGGGGTTCGATTCTGTGTGGCTGAACGACCACCTGTTCGGCGTTCCCATGCCGAATCTGCCCATCTTGGAGGCCTGGACCACGCTTGCCGCAGTGGCCGGGGTGACACAGCGCGTACGGCTTGGCACACTGGTTAGTCCGGTTGGGTTTCGCAACCCGGCGCTGTTAGCGAAAATGGCCGCAACTCTCGACCATATCAGCAACGGGCGAGTGATTGTTGGTTTGGGTTGCGGGTGGTTTCAAATGGAGTTCGAAGGCTACGGCTACACGTTTCCCGCTTTATGCCAACGTCTCGAGCAATTAGAGGAGGCAGCGGTGCTGATGAAGCGGCTGTGGACGGAGCCGCAGGTGTCGTTCGAAGGACGGCATTTCAGCGCCCGGGATGCCTTTTGCGAGCCCAAGCCCACGCAGCGACCGCATCCGCCTTTGCTCATTGGGGGCGGGGGCGAGCGGGTTTTGCTCCACCTCGTCGCAATTCATGCCGACATCTGGAACAACTTGGCGGTGAACCAGAACGAACTGCCTCGGAAGATTCAGGTTCTCCGCGAG
Organism: Candidatus Binatia bacterium; assembly: GCA_026415395.1. Classification (NCBI taxonomy): domain Bacteria; phylum Candidatus Binatota; class Binatia (SeqCode); species Binatia bacterium. Next base: position 325,101 of record JAOAHD010000007.1, read on the forward strand.
CACTGCGCACAGGTGGATCGTAAGTGGGACACCCTCACGATTTCTCAGCAATGCTTGGTCGTGATTGGAACGGATGAAGCGGACGCAGAAGCTAAATTACAAAAGGCTCAGGCGATTTATGGTGGGCACATGGGTTCGCCAGGGCCTCTGACATTGGCCGGCAGCCCGGAAAAAATCATCGATCGCATCCATGCGCATGTCGATCTTGGTTGCACGATGTTTGTGATGGAATTTTTCGGTCGTGACACGCGCGAGCCAGCGCGCCTGTTCGCCGAGCGGGTCATGCCCGCTTTTGCTTAAGGTGTTGGAGTAATACGCGTGACTGCAGTAGGAGTTTTTCAGCGCTGTCGGGCATCGCGGCCGCTCGCCAGAGCGGCCGCCCGTGGTCTTGTGGTTCTGTGGTTGGTGTGTCTACCAGGTTGCGTTTTTGTGCAGGCTGATTTGAACCCGTTTCGAACCCGGCCGGAGCCCTTAATCGAGCGCAAGCTGGAAGGCAGGGGTAGAGACAAAGTTGTTCTCGTGGAGATTTCGCGGCTGATTGTGTCGGCCGAGCGGCCCGGTTTCTTGGGTTCCAGGGGCCAGAGTTTGCTCGCGCGTGTGCGCGAGGAGCTGAAGCGGGCCGAGGAGGACGATCGCGTCCGGGCGCTCGTGCTGCGCATCAACAGCCCGGGAGGCACAGTCACAGCGAGCGACACGTTGTACCACGAAATTCGCGAATTTGCTGCGAAGAGCGGGCGGCCGGTTGTGGCGCATTTGTTGGACGTAGGGACTTCAGGGGCATACTACGTTGCCCTCGCGGCGGACGAGATTGTTGCAAGCCCGACCACGGTGACTGGTAGCATCGGCGTACTCCTCGCAGGAGTTAATGTGAGTGGGCTCTTGGACAAGATCGGCGTGAAAGACCAGACACTAAAGTCTGGTGCGCTCAAGGATGCCGGGTCGCCTCTCCGTCCAATGACACCTGCGGACGAAGCCGTACTCCTGGGGATTCTGTCTGCCATGCACGAACGCTTTCTTTCGCTTGTGAAAGAACGTCGGCCGCAGGTGGTGCCCGAGTCTTGGGACAAAATCCGCGATGGCCGAGTCTTCTACGCCAGCGAAGCATTGGCGTTAGGTTTGGTCGATCGGATTGGTTACTTGGACGAGGCGATCGAACGCGCAAAGCAGCTCGCGCAAGTGACGGAGGCAACCGTGGTCACGTACCGCCGGCCCTCCCAGTACGCGGAGAATATTTATTCTGTTGCAGGCTCGGCGGAGACGCCGTTGTTGCCGCTTTGGAAGGTGTTGGGCACGGACCTAAGCTGGTTCTTCGGCGGACCGGAATTTTGGTACGTGTGGCTTCCGGAACCCGTCCCCTGACTCCTCTGGCGTCAGGGTCTGCCTAGACGCGCATGGAAAATCGTGTTTGGCTTCCCGCCGTCGTCGCGAGTACGTTGTACTTCGGCGCCGTGGCGGAAGCGGACAACGATTTTTGGATGCACCTGTTTGTTGGCCGCTGGATCGTGGAAACAGGCGGCGTCCCGCGTGTGGACCAACTCAGTTATACCGCTACTGGCGCGCTGTGGGTGGACCATGAGTGGCTCTGGCAAGTGGTGGCTTTTCAATTATTCAGCTGGGGCGGGAGCCGTCTGCTTTACTTGGTCAAAGTCCTCTTGGTGTGTCTCTGCGTTGCCTCGGCGGCGTGGAGTATGGCGCAACTCCGCGGTTCGCGCTCTGCTGCGGTCGCAGGCGCGGGTACGCCGTGGACTTGGGGCGTGGCGCTGTTGCTGGCAATTCCGGTGCTTGCCCGCGGATGGGCGATGAGGCCGCAACTTGTCACCTATGCGTTCCTCCCGGCGCTCTTGGGCCTCTTGGCCGAGTGGGAGCGAGGGCGCCGCAGCCGCGGGCTGGTCGCGGTGATTGGCTTTGCCATTTGGGCGAACCTGCACGGTGGATTTGTGCTTGGCCTTGCGGTGTTGGCGTTGTTTGCAGCCACCGGAGTATGGAGAGGATGGCGGGAATTCGCACAACGGGTTGGGCTCCTCATTCTCTGTGGGACTGCAGCTTGCCTCAATCCATACGGTGTGCGGCTGTATTTATATTTGGCAGACGAACTGGGACGGTCTCACCCGATTAGCGAATGGCAGCCCGTTGCTTTGGCAGCGGAGCACACGGCGTTCTTTCTCTTGGCGGTGGTTTTCTTGGCGACTGTTCGGTGGTTGCCGCTTCGGCCTTCGTACATTTGGCGAGCAGTCTTGGCTGCCGTCGTGCTCGCGTTCGCTTGGCGACACCAGCGCCATACGCCGGTGTTCGCTTTGTGCGTGATTCCGCTGCTCGCCGTACAACTCGATCAGGTTGCGGCGCTGTTTAGAGCGCGGGGATGGTCCTTGTCGCCAACCGCAAGCAGAACTGTTGCGACCGGAGTTGCAGTGATTGCCCTTGTACAGGGTGTGTTGGTGACCTTGGGGATTCGAGAACACGGCGGCCGCTTCGTCTTTCACTCGCAAGACTATCCGGTCCGGGTCGTTCAGGGGCTCAAAGCGGGAGGTGCGCGCGGCAACCTCGCTGTACCCCTTGATTGGGGCGGTTATGTGCTTTGGCACTTGGCGCCGCTAGTGAAGCCGTCGCTCGATGGGCGCTTTGCCACGGTATATCCGGAAACCGTGGTGGCCGACAACTTCTCGTTTTTCCGTGCCGAGCCAGGTTGGCGCAGGCTGCTTTCGAACTACCCGACCGAGGCGGTGTTGCTTCCCGCGGGAGTATTCCATCCGCTGCAGCGGGAGCCTGGCTGGCAGCGACTCACAGGGGACGATGTGGCAAACCTCTACGTTCGGGCGGACCGGTTGCATGCCTTCTCTCTTGCCAACTTGCCGGTAGACAGCGGCAGAACTCTGTACTTCCCGTAACGGAGCGAGACATTTCCTTTCGACGGTCGGCGTGGTTTGCGGGGTCGTCGTGAGGAACGGGGCAAAGGATGATCCAAATCGGCTGCTGTGGTTGGGCGAAGGCACAGTCGTTCTACGTGCGAGAGCTCAACGCGGTTGAGCTCCAGCAAACGTTTTATGAACCGCCACAGCGACGCACGTTGGAGCGTTGGCGGCAGGCTGTTCCCCCGCAGTTCGCGTTCACAGTCAAGTGCTTCCAGTTGGTGACGCACGAGCGCACGAGTCCTACCTATCGCCGTCTGCGCCGTCGCCTGCCAGCCGGTGTGGAGGTGGGCCACTTCCGTGACAACGACGCCGTACGGGCGGCGTGGCAGGAAACGTTGGAGTGTGCACGAGTTCTTCGTGCTCCGATTGTCCTTGTGCAAACCCCTGCTCGCTTCGAGCCCACGGCCGAGCATGTCCGCCGCCTTCGTTCCTTTGCCGCCTGGGAGCGCGATCCCGGGGTGACGATCGCCTTTGAGCCGCGCGGCCCGGCGTGGACTCAAGATTTCACCGACCAGCTTTGCCGCGAACTCGGTTGGTTGCGGGCTGGTGACCCCTTCGCTTTACCTCCCCCCGATCCAGTGCAGCAACAGGTGGCGTACTTTCGGCTTCACGGGCGCACAGGCTACCGGTACCAGTTTTCACCGGCGGAGTTGCTGCAAATCGCGCGTTGGGCGCGGGCATATCTGGAAGCGTGGGTGTTCTTCAATAACCAAACTATGTGGAATGACGCTCTCGCGTTTCGTGCGGTGCTTGGCCGGGCGAGAGCGTAAGGGCGAAGGGGTGCAACTTCGCCCCCGCGGAGTCCCAGGAACGCTGGCTACTCCTGTTGAGCTCGATTGCGGGCTATGGAAGGAAGACGAACGGCCGCTGGCGCGTGACAGGAGGCTACATGTTATTGGAAGGGAAAGTTGCTGTGGTGACGGGTGGCGGATCGGGCATCGGTCGCGCCGCGTGTTTGGCCTTGGCAAGGGAAGGGGCCGCCGTGGTGGTGTCGGACGTGGACTCCATGGCGGGCGAAGGCACGGCCGCGCTGGTGAGGAAACAGCGGGGCGTTGCCCGATTCATTGCTGCGGACGTCGCGGAGCCGTCGGAGTGCGAGCGGTTGGTACGTGAGACCGTTGCGACCTTTGGTGCGCTCCACGTGTTGTATAACAATGCGGGGATCGCCCTCCCGCTCCAGGATGGTTTTACGCCGAGCGTTGCCCCGGAGGTTTGGGATCGCGTCCTGCGCGTGAATCTTTCCGGAACGTTCTACTGTTCACACTTCGCGATCCCGGAGATGGCAAAGGCTGGGGGAGGTGCAATCATCAATGCCGCCTCTTCCATGGCGTTGTTGCCTCTGGGTGGTCTAGACGCGTACGCCGCAAGCAAGGGCGGCGTGGCTGCGCTGACGAAATCCATGGCGCCGGGTTGTGCTGCGTTGGGGATCCGCGTGAACGCGATTTGCCCCGGTTACGTAGATACGCCGATGAACGCGGTGATTTGGCAAAACGAGCCTCTTAAGGAAGCATTCGCCCGTGGGCATGCCATGGGCTTGCAAACGCCCGAGGAAATTGCGGAGGTTGTGGTGTTTCTCGCCTCTGAACTAGGGCGAAGCTTCATCGGCGCCGTTTTGCCGTGCGACCGTGGGTGGACGGCCTTTAAGCAGCCGGACCTACTACGAGGGTGAGCTTCGTTGACGCAGTGCTGAGGTGCCCAGTCCTCCGTCAATATACTGAGAACTCGCCCTGGACGAGGGAGTGCCAATACTCGGGCAGGCACGCTAGTTCCGCAGCGACCAGCTGCTGAATCGAATGCTGGATTTCCGCAACCCTGCATCCGTGTGCAGGCAGCACTTGAACGCTGACCCATGGTTGGACAATAGGCTCGCCGATCCGTGTGGCTAGCGAAACGTAGACCTCCAAAAGCTCCGGATGTCGGGTGTGAATGCGCTCAGCCAGCCGTTGGCTGGCAACGCTGTAGATCTTGCCGACGTGAGCCACTGGGTTCTTGCCGGGCGCAGCTTCTCCGCCAACGGGTCGGGCAAACGCGATAAACCCGTAAGTGCGGTTTCCGCGGCCAACTTGCCCTGAGTCGGCATCTTCTGCGGAGGTGCCGGTCAGCGTAAGGTACAACCCGTCCGCACCTCGCCCGCGTTGGTCCAGGGTGTTGAGGCGCACGTCGATCTCCAAGTCGGCACCAGTGAAGCGGGAATGCAACGCGTGAAGCACTTCTTCCTTGCGGCGAAAATAAGTCGACTCCGAGTCGATCGCCTCGCATTGGAACGGCATCGCAACAGTTAGCTCGACGCGTGCATCAGTGCGAACGGCAAAAACCTTCAGGTCTTGCCCGGTATCGGGAAACCGCTGTTTGAATTCCTCACTGTTCAAAAACGCGACGACTCCACGTGTCAAAGCCTCGGTTGGCGTGAAGGGAGCAAATCCGACCGCTCCGGACGTGTCGTTGGAAATTATTTCTTCGGCGCGACGGTAGATCCTGCGCAGCGGGGTCGACCCGGGTGCCAGCACCGGATGCAAGGTCAGCTCGTGGCGGAGCCGCACTTTAGGCAAATGCCGCTCGAGCCAATCGGACACGGCGCGTTCCAAAGTTTCGATAACTGGTAGTGCCGTGCTTTCGATGGAAAAGGTGGCTCGGTCGCCCACAAACAGGCGCATCGGCTGAAGTATCCGGCCGGAGAGGAAGGTCTTCTCGCATTGGCCGGCCGCGAGCAGCGCCTTATCGACATTGTAGTGAGCCACAAATCCAAGGTGTTGGAAGTACATCCGAGCCAGCTCGACCGAGATTGCTTCCACCAATGCATCGCACAAAGTGTCGGGGTGGCCGATTCCCTTGACCTCGACGAGCTCTCGGCGACGCTGGGCAATTGGACGTTGTTCGAGGCATTCGAAGGCGAAACGCATGAAACTCCACCTCACCGCGAGCTTGCTCGAACGGAACCAGAACTCAAATGGCCGCTAGCAGCAACGCTTCGCGAAGCTACCTTAAGAAAAGCGGGCTGGCTAGATCTTCGGCCACCGGCGAGCCCGCGACGAGGACTGGGGGGTATCCGAAAAATGCCGCTGCCCGTCGGTATTGGAAGCGCCACGTACGTCGTCGTCCTTTCAGGGATATGGTTTGGCATCTTACGAAGGTTCTATGCTTGCGCCTCTGCTTGGGGCGCCAGACCATGAGCCGCGGCGGTAAACTCGTTGTTCCCAACTGCAGCGTACAGTACTAGGAAAAACGAGCCGCGGGTGACGATGGCAATGCCGGGTCGATGTATTCTTGTTTGCGGTGGCGCTGGATTCATCGGGACGAACTTCGTTCGTTTGGCCGTGGAGCGGGGCGCCGCGAAGGTGGTCATTCTCGACAAGCTGACGTATGCAGGCAATGCGGGCAATGTGCCACAACATCCTCGCGTGATATTCGTGCGCGGTGACATCGGCGACCGGGAGCTCGTCCAAACCTTGCTGGCCGAACACCAGCCTGTTTGGGTGGTGAATTTCGCTGCGGAAACCCATGTGGACCGCTCGATCGATTGGCCAGAGCCCTTCGTGCGGACGAACATCGACGGTACATTCGGGTTGCTCGAATCTGTACGGCGGTATTGGTCATCGCTGCCCGGTGGGACCAAGGAGCGCTTCCGTTTTCTCCAAGTATCGACGGACGAGGTTTACGGCAGCATTCCTGATGGGGAGCGAGCAAGTGAGGAGCGTGCGTATCGGCCGAACTCTCCGTACGCTGCTTCCAAGGCTGCGGGGGACCATTTGGCACGGGCTTACTACGTCACTTACGGGGTTCCCGTGCTGATCACGAATTCGTCAAACAACTTCGGGCCGTTCCAGTACCCCGAGAAGCTGATTCCTCTCATGATTCTCAATGCCTTGGACGGCCGTGATCTGCCCATCTACGGGGATGGCGGCAATGTGCGCGACTGGATGTACGTTGCCGATCATTGCGAGGCGCTCCTTCGTGTTTTGGAGCACGGAGCCGCTGGTGCGCAGTACAACGTCGGAGCAGGGAATGAGCGTACAAACTTGGAGGTGGTGGACTCGCTGTGCGCAGCCTTGGAGGAGCTGTTTCCGGCACGAACCAATCCCCATTTACAAGCGCGCGGGTTTGCTGCGTACGAGCAACTCAAAGTTTTCGTCGAAGACCGGCCTGGGCATGATCGACGTTATGCGTTGGACTCGAGCCGCCTGCGTCGTGAACTCGGATGGCAGCCTCAGTACGATTTCCTCGCTGGGTTGCGGGAGACGGTGCGCTGGTATTTCGCTCATCGCGACTGGTGCGCTGCGGTTCTTGCAGGACGATATGACCGACAACGCCTGGGCCTGAGTGCCTCTCGTTCGTGAGGGTAGCTGTGCGTAAGGGAATTCTGCTTGCTGGTGGCAGCGGAACTCGTTTGTACCCCGTAACTCGAGCCATCAGCAAGCAGCTGGTGCCGGTCTACGACAAGCCGCTGGTGTATTATCCGCTTTCGACGTTGATGCTCGCCGGCTTGCGCGAGATACTCCTGATCAGCACGGCCGAGGACCTTCCCCTTTATCGCCGCTTATTGGGCGACGGTGCTTGGCTTGGTTTGAGGATCGACTATGCCGTGCAGGAGAGGCCGGAAGGGATCGCGCAAGCGCTGCTGATTGCGGAAGAGTTCCTCGCCGGTGCTTCTTGCGCGTTGGCTTTGGGCGACAATGTATTTTATGGGCATGGGTTGCCCGATTTGCTGCGGCGCGCGGCCGCCCGCGAGCAAGGCGCGACGATCTTCGCTTACTGGGTGCGGGATCCAGAACGGTACGGCGTGGTGGAGTTTGATGAACAGGGTGTGGCGGTTGCCATCCAAGAAAAGCCGCATGCTCCGAAAAGCAATTATGCGGTGACGGGGCTGTATTTTTACGATAGTCGGGCTCCGAGATTTGCCCGCGGGCTGCGGCCGTCGGCGCGGGGAGAATTAGAAATCACGGACCTCAACCGTGTTTACTTGGAAGAGGGCTCTCTCATCGTCGAGCGTTTGGGACGTGGTTTCGCTTGGCTCGACACGGGCACGCACGAAGCGCTCCTGCAAGCGGCAAACTTCATTCAAGCCATCGAAGAAAGGCAAGGGCTCAAGGTGGCCTGCTTGGAGGAGATTGCCTACCGGCTCGGTTACATCGACCGGGAGCAACTGCAGGAGCTTGCACGCGACATGGGCGACAGTGTTTACGGCCGCTACCTGGCGCGGCTGATCGAGCAGGGCCTGCACTAGGAGGCAATGACGGGGCTTCATGTTGCCGTGGTACGGAGCCCTTGGGTGAGCCCGGCGCCAAAAGTTGTGCGCCGGCGCTCTTGCATCAACGATGCTAAAGGAGGCGCGCAAAACATTTTGCGCCGCTACCACTTCCCCTCCCTGTAAGAATCGATACGTATACTCCGACGAACGGAAAGGAGCACACAGTATGGCTTACGAAGTACAAGTCGGTTTGCGCCCGAGGGATCTTCATGGAATTTCGGAAGAGCAGATCGCTCAGCATTGGAAGCTGTACGAAGGCTATGTTGCCCAGGTGAATGCCTTGCGCTCCGAGCTCGAAGGTTTGCGGCGCGAGGGGAAAGGGAACACCGTGCAGTACGCGGATCGGCGGCGTCGCCTTGGGTTCGAGTACAATGGCATGGTGCTGCATGAGTATTACTTCGGCAACCTCAAGGCAGACGTGGACGAGTTGCGCGAGTCCAGCGAGCTCTACAAACTGTTGGTTGCACAGTTTGGTGGGTTCGATCAGTTCCGAGATGATTTCGTCGCGTGTGGGGCGACGCGGTCCATTGGCTGGGCAATCTTGGCGTTCGACCCGCAAGTCGGTACGGTCAACAATCATTTTGTGCAGATCCACGAGGAGGGAAACGTTGCTGGTTTTGTTCCCCTCCTCGTGATGGATGTTTGGGAGCACGCGTATATGGTCGATTATGGCGCGACAGGCCGCCCCCAGTACATGCAAGCATTTTGGCGGAATGTGAATTGGCCAGTTGTTGAGAAACGGTTCGTCGACGCCGTGAGGGGAGTGATTCCCCGCAGATGCTGACTGACCGAAAGAGGGGACTGGCGATTGAATTTCTGTTAGGGTAGATGCGTCTTGTCCAGTTGTGCCGGTGACTGCGGGTTTCCCGCAGGGCGGTTTGTGGAGTGCCTCCTTGGCCGTTGCCCCCCGGCCTGAAATGCTCCGCAAGCCGTGTGGCGCGGGTTGCGGTTGGCCCGTTACCGCGACCCGCGCTGCCCCGGCAACCGTTTACCTACAGCTGGTCATTGTGGCTGCGAACGGGCTGGTGACGCAGTCAGACCGAGAGCCCGCTCTCCTAGAATTGCCGAGCACTGGCGGCCGAGGTAGTCGGTGGTGGGTTGAATGTAGGCGGGGCGCCGGGGTAAGCAGGCGGCCGCATGGTCCAAATGAGTCGGTGCGGTGCGCGGCTTTTGGTTCTGAGTGTCTTGCTTCCCGTCCTATTCACCTTGGGTGGTTGTGGCGATGATGGCGAAACCGCACAACGCTGGCCTTACCTGCGGGACCACGAGCTGCGGTTGAACCACTTCCAAGTCATCGGCACTCACAACAGTTACCACATTGAGCCGCGTCCAGCTTTAATGGAGTACTTGCTGCGCCGGTTAGGATCTTTGGCCGAGGGCTTCCAGTACAGCCATATTCCTCTGTGGCAGCAGTTCGAGCAGCAGGGGGTGAGGCAGATCGAGCTGGACGTTTTTGCCGATCCCCGAGGTGGTTTGTTCTCGCACCGTGCCGGACTTGCATTGATTCGCGAAGATCCGGACGCAGGAATTCCACAATTGCTCGAACCAGGGTTCAAGGTGCTGCACGTACAAGATATCGACTTCGAGAGTACGTGTTGGACCTTGGTAGAGTGCTTGCAGGAGGTGAAGCGCTGGTCGGACGAGCATCCCCGCCACATGCCGCTGATGGTTTTGATCGAAGCGAAGGACGAGTGGATTCCTGTGGCTGGTTCGGCCGTCCCGGTGCCGATTGGCGAGGCTGAGCTAGACGCACTGGATGCGGAAATTCGCTCGGTGTTCCCCGAGGAACAATTGATTACTCCGGATTTTGTGCGCGGTGACCGGCCGACGCTGGAAGACGCCGTACGCAACGTTGGCTGGCCGACATTGGGTGAGAGCAGGGGCAAGGTGATGTTTTGCCTCGATAACGGGGGTGCGGTGCGGGCGGCGTACCTTGCGGCCCACCCTTCCCTTCTTGGGAGGGTGATGTTTGTGAGTGCTGGTCCGAGCGAGGCGGAGGCTGGCTTCATCAAGCTAAACGATCCGATCGGCGACTTCGACACGATTCGTGACATGGTGGCGCGAGGGTTTGTCGTCCGCACGCGTGCAGACGCGGACACAGTAGAGGCTCGCACCGGTAATACCGAGCCGCGCGATCGGGCGCTGGCAAGCGGGGCTCAGTGGGTCAGTACGGATTACCCTGTTCCGGATACCCGTTGGGGGCACGGGTACGTGGCGTCGATCCCCGGAGGCACGCCCGCGCGGTGTAACCCTGTGGTGGCGCCGGCAGACTGCGAGCCCACGCAAATCGAGCACCCGCTGTTTCTGCAATGACTGTTGGTCTGATCACACGTCGGGGAGGAAAGAATGCGCTTTAGAATTGGTATCGTGCCGTTTTGGAAGAACTACGATCGCCAGCTTGTGCTGCGCGCGGCGCAACTTGCGGACGATTTGGGCTACCACTCCATCTGGATTCCAGAAGCGTGGGCTTACGAGCAGTTCCAACTGCTTGCGGAGATTGCGGTCCACACCAAAAGCTTGAAGCTGGCCACTGGCATCGTGAACATCTTCAGCCGTTCGGCGGCGCTCATTGCAATGAGTGCCGCCACGTTGGACGAAATTTCGTCCGGCCGTGCCATCTTGGGTATGGGCACGAGCGGAAAGCTGGTGGTCGAGAATCTTCACGGGGTCAAGTATCGCAAGCCGCTGACCAGGATGAAGGAAACGATTCAAATCGTGCGCACGCTCTTGCGCGGCGAACGGTTGAGTCCTGAGGTCAGCACCCTGTTTCCGGTTCGGCATTTCAAGCTCGAAATGAAACCAGTGCGCCCCGATATCCCCATCTATATTGCGGCCCTTCAGGAAAAGGCCATTCGCCAGATTGGGGCGTTGGCTGACGGTTGGGTGCCGACGTTCTGGCCGTATCGACATTTTCGCACCGGGCTGCAGTGGATCGCTGAGGGGGCGCGGCAAGCGGGCCGGGATCCGAGGGCGATCGAGCTCGCGCCATTCGTCGGCATCGTGCCCTTAGAGGATCGCGAGGCGGCTCGGGCAATGCTCAAGCCCACCGTGGCCTTCTATATCGGTGGCATGGGCACGTACTACTACGAAATGTTTTGCCGCTTTGGCTTTGCGGAGAATGCAACACGAGTGCGTGAGCTATACGCTCAAGGACGCCGCGCCGAGGCTGTGGCCGCCGTGGACGATGCCTTGATCGACGCGATCGCCATTTGTGGACCGGTCTCACACTGTAAGGAGCAAATGGCCGAGTGGGAGAAAGAAGGTGTGAATACCTTCCTCATGAACCTTCCCACCGGCGTGCCTTACGAGGTAACCGAGCAGCTATTGCGCACCATGGCAAGCTAACCGCGCCGCGGGCTCTGGTAGGCCGGGTGCCGATCTCGGAGCGCGGTTCGCTGGCCCGGGGGCCCTCATGCATTCGTTCGTGGATCCCTCCAGGATTCCTCCAGAACGCCCAGGGTTTGTTCGTGGAGGTTTGTTCGTGGAGACGCACATCCTCCTTCATGTCTCCTTCTTCATTGATCTCCTCCATAGCCGCCCAAGAAAGCTTCGGGCAGATTTCCCTCACGGACACTCAAGCACTCTTTCATGGACACCCAAGAAAGCGTCGGCTGCTAACTCGCTAATTTGCTCGACATATCCCCGGTTCTAGCGGGCGGGCAGTCGCGGTCGGCAGGCTCGCCCGCGCCCGTTCATTCACATCCCTTCAAGATTGGTTCATAGACACCCACGTTTTCCCTCATGCACACGTTTCCCTTCATGCACACCCATGTTCGTTTGTGGACACCCACGTTTTCTTTCGTGGGCACCCAAGTAAGCCTTCTCGTTCATGGACACCCAACGTTCTTGTTTGTGGGCACGCGGGAAAGGGTCTGCTGCGAACCCGCTGATGTTCGCCACGAATCTCCGGTCCGAGCCGAGACAGTTGGCGCGATGAGGGCGAAAGATGTGGTCCGGGCGGTTGGTCGGCCTGCCAGGTCGGAGGACCGGACCCCTCAACCGTATGGAAGTCCAACAAAGTCTTCTGGGCTAACCCCTTAAAATTTGGTGACTCCGTCGCCAGTCAGCGGGGTCGCACACCAGTGGTCAAGTAGTCCGCGGATCGACGCTCCTTTGTGCCCGGCGCCGCGATTTCAGGGCCACACATGAACCTTTCGGGGAGCCACCTCAGGGTCCCCGCCAATTTTTTGCCGGCTCCGGAACCTCTTGCCCCATCAATTCCTGGACACCCACGAAATCAGTTCCGGGAGACCCACGAAACGACCGTGAGCCGGCGGGTTGGGATTCCAGAGGCAATTCTTGGAGGCAATTCTTGGACATCCATAAAAGAATTCTTGAACACTCCCGAAACCACCGGGGCCCCCGCGTCGACATTCGAGCTCGCCCTGAGGCCAATTCGTGCACGTGGAAGGCCACCCGCTGGAGGTCGGTGTCCCTTGTTTTATTCCTAGCCTCCCGGACGTCCTGGGTACCCATGGCTTTTGTTCATGGACAGCCGCGTTTTCCTGTCATGGGTGTCCATGAAAATTGTGTGAAAATTGTGCCGGCCTCTCGCATTTGTGGGTGTCTAGTGCCGGGGCGTCCAGTGTCCGGCGCCTGGGTTTATGGATGATTCGTTTATGGACTCCAAGATTCGTTTATGGACCCCCACGTTTACCTTTGGTGGGTGTCCATCAATTGTGTTTGGTGGGTGTCCATCAATTGTGTTGGTGGGTGTCCATGAACTGGGCTGGTGGGTGTCCATGGACTGTGATGGACTGTGGTAGGTGTCCGTGGACCGTCGCATTGGCCTGGGGCACTTGGCCTCTGGCATTTGTGGATGTCCACCGTTGGGGACTTTCGAGGGGATAGGCGTTTTTTTGGATGGGGCTTTTGGGGACAGCCACGTCTCCCTGTCGTGGGTGTCCACGGACTGTGTCTCCGTGGGTGTCCACGGACTGTGTCTCCACGGACTGTGTCTCCACGAACTGTGTCCATAGACTGTGCTTGGATTGTGGCACTTGGACTGTGGCATTTGTGGGTGACCAGTGTCGGCGAGTGTCGGGGGGCTTTGTCCGGGACCCTTGCAGGACCTTCGGGCTTTTGTCGGTGTCCAAGTATCCATTTATGGGTGTCCAGTGTCCGTCCTTTATGGGTGTCCAGTGTCCGTCCCAGTATTCGTCTAGGGTCCGTCCATTTGTGGGTGTCCACTGTCCGAGTGTTTGTGGGTGTCCACTGTCCGAGTGGGCGTCCAATGTCCAAGTGTGTGGCGGGGGGCGTCTCTAGGTGTTGTCGCGAGTCTCCTGACGGCGTTTATCTGTCACCCGGTAGTGCTGGCGAAACCGTCCTCAGCCGTTATGGCGTGCCCGGCACAATGAATGGGTGCAGGCAACCCTGGCGGGGCGCCCCCCCAATCACAGTGGAGACGGCGTGCGTAGACTTGCGCCCCAGCCGTCGCCGGGTTCGGGCCAGTTCGAGAAATTCTCACGAACCATCGATCGACGCTGACCCAGGGTAGCTAAGAGGCACTTCGTCTCCCGGCCTGCCCTTGGGGACTGCAGACCGGACCGACGTGCCGCACTCAGCGAGTGAGTTGGCGGGTCGTGAAGCCGCGATCGCTGTACTGCAGGAGCACTTTCTTGCCGTTCACCAGCGTCTGCAGCGCGACATCGCGGCCCCAGAGCTGGTGAACATATGCGAGCGTTTTCTCCGCGTACTCCAAGTGCAGGTCACGCCCATCGTGTTCGTGCACAAGCAGGAGCGTTCGCTGGTGCCCGAAGTCGGCGTCTTCGACCTTGATCACCGGCACATTGTTCATGCCTACCGATCGGATTAGGGTCTCTTTAATCTTGCGCCAGCCCTCGTCGTCGGCCACTTCGGTTACCACCCAATCGCTCCCGCGGGGCCGGTACTCAAAAAGGTTGAGTTCGCGTACGAGCCGCTCCGTCAGGTGCCGCCTCAAAAAAGAAGAATCGCGATCCGCGGCCCGTACAGAGAATATCTTTTCCATTCCCGATCGCGCGCCCGCTTCGAGATCCGCTTCCTCGTCGGCCTCCGGTTCCTCGTAGCGACGGTAAATGTCTTCCCAGATTTTCCACCCGACATGGTACGGGTTCAGACCGCCGGTAATGGGTCGCACCACTTGGTTGTGGCGGACGAGAAATTCCAAGTGCAAGTCCTGAGGGAGGCCGAGGCTTTCGAGGATCCGCTTGTGCCAAAAAGTAGCCCAACCCTCGTTCATGATTTTGGTTTCGATTTGCGGGATGAAGTACTGCGCCTCCTCATGCACGATCGTGAGTAAGTCCCGCTCCCACTCCTCCAGAAATGGATTGTGATCACGAATGAACAAGAGCAAGTCTTCCTCGGGTTCGAGCGGAAGTTTGTGCAGGTCCGGCATGTCGGTGGCCGGCCGTTTGTGTACCCGCGAGAAGGGATCCTGCGGTGGTTGTGCAGCTTCGAGCTTCCGCTGCCGCTGCTCTTCCTGGGAGAGTTTGCGAACGGCGAGATTGCGTCGGCACTGGAGCGAAAGAGCGTGAGCGGCATCGAGAACTTGCTCCACGCGATCGACCCCGATGCTAGGCGATTCGATATACGACCGCACCCGCTGCCCGTGGCTCTTCATCATCCCGAGGACGTACTCGGGCCGAGTGGTGCGAAAGGTAAAGTTGTTTTTGAAGAAGTCGTTGTGAGCGTAGACATGCGCAATCGTCAGAATCTGCAACGAGAGCGTGTTGTCGCGCATGAGGTAGGCGAGCGCCGGATTCGAGTTAATTACCATTTCGTACGGCAGCCCGGAGACACCGTGGTCGTACAGAGTTTTTAGCTTCTCGTATGCCTTCCCGTACGACCAATGCGGGTAGTGCGAAGGCATCCCGGAGTAGGCCATGTAGCCGAGCATCTGATTATGGTCGCAAATCTCGAACTCTTGCGGAAAGCAGTCGAGCCCGAATTCCTCGACCTTCTCGCGAATCCGTCGATCCCACTCGATGAGATCCGTCAGATCGTAAGAGCGCATGTTACTCTCGCACTCGATCGCGAGCCAAAAACGCTTTGAAGCTCGGCCACACGTCCTCTTTTCGTTCGATCAAGACCGTGTGGAAGTTATCCGCTCCGATGCGCCGGTAAAGCTGCAACATCGAGCTCTCGTAGTACCTCGATCCGAGCGGTTTGATTTCCCCATAACCGAACAAGTTGGACACCTTGCACAGCTCCTCCGCCAGCCGGAGCGCTGTCGGGTTATCGGCATCGAAGTTGTCGCCGTCGGAGCAGTGGAATGCGTAAATGTTCCACAGTGACGGGTGATAACGCTCTTGGATGATCTCGAGCGCCTTCTGGTAGGCTGAGGAAATGAACGTTCCTCCCGACTCCCCCTTGTGGAAAAATTCCTCCTCGGTCACCTCCCGCGCCTCGGTGTGATGGGCAATGAACACCAGCTCCACGTTGCGGTACTTGGCGCGCACAAACTGGTAGAGGAGGAAGAAAAAGCTCCGGGCCAAGTACTTTTTCATCGTGTCCATCGACCCGGATGTATCCATCATGCAAATGACCACAGCATTGGACTCTTCTTTGAGATCCGGAACCATGTGCCGGTAAGTCAGGTCGTCCTCGTGGAAAGGAAACCGATCCCCACCGACGAGCTCGGCGCGACGCTGGGAAGCCAGACGGCGCCGAACCTTTGATTTCACGGTGCGGCGCTTATCCAGGCGAATCCGCAGGCCAGCACGCCGATAACCTTTGCGTTTGAAGACGCGCTGCGCCGGTAACTCCCGTAGCTTGCGCCGCTCGAGGTCAGGAAGCTCCAGGTCTTCGAACATAATGTCCACGAGCTCATCGAGCGTGACGTCCGTCTCGTAATAGTCGATGCCGGGACGATCCCCCGCCCGCTCCGGCGGCCCTTGCTCTTCTCCTTCTCCGCGACGCAAAACCTGCCCGGGCTCCATCTGGCCCTCGCCTTGGCCGACTCCGGGCACGTTGTCACCATAAATGAAACGGTACTCTTTGATGCCCCGAATGGGCACCTTGATGATGCGGCTTCCGTCCTTCCCGATGATCGCCTCTTCGGCAACAATGTCCGCAATGTTCTCGCGGATACACTGCCGTACCTTCTGGCGGTGGCGAAGCCGGTCTCCGGCAGCCCGGTCACTCCGTTCGGCGTCCGACGGATTGAACGGACGAAAAATTGATTCTGGCAGCGGCATGGCTACGGCCTCCTTGGCTCAACCGGTAGAGCACGCAGCCGTTTGCGGGCGAAGCAGGGCCTGAGCCGTCGGCTCAGTCCTTCCACAAGTTGTTGGCGGCGTACTTGAGCACGACGTCCACGCAACTGTGGCAGTAGCCCTGGTTGAGAAGGTTTTGTACCATCGCATTGTACTTTTCCGTTTGCTCGGCGTCGCGCGTCCGTGCCTTGGTGATGATTCGGCTAATGTCGCGCACCGATGTCATGAGTTTTTTCTCGATCGCCTCCTTGAGCGGCTCGTAGCTCTGGTACGAGACTTTCTCGCCGCGCCGGCTTGCTGCCCAGAGGTAAGCGATCACTTCTTGACGGAATCCTTCGGCTGCTGAGCCGATGATGGCAATTTGCTCCTCGATGGATTTTAGAAACGCCTCGTCCGGCTGCAGCTCCTCTTTGGTGTTCCGGTCTCGCACGCGGGTGCGGTTCACGAAAGCCTCGGCGTGGTCGAGGTAATTTTGAAACAGGGCCTCAGCCTGCTCTTGATACGAATAGACGAACGCCTTCGTGATTTCGCGCTCCAAAATGTCGAGGTACTCTTTGTGCAGCGTATCCTGGAGGAACTCGAGATACTGCTTGCGCGTGTCGTCAGGCAGGTCGGCTTCCTTCGTCATTTGAATCAGCGCTTCACGGACACTGATCGGATTAATGCAGTTCCCTTCGATGTTGTCGGACAGAGCGTTGTCCAACGCCTTCATAATGAAGCGCGTGGAGATACCGAACATGCCCTCGCGCTTGGCATCTTCGCGCAGCTCGCGAACATCGATCTTTTTCGTGCGGCCTTTCTCGATGACTTCCTCGCCATTGTACAGCTTGAGCTTGGTCATCAAGTCGCACTTGGCGGTCGGCTCGAGGCGAGTGAGAATGGCGAACATCGAAGCGATTTCCAACGTGTGGGGCGCGATGTGCGCGCGGAAGTCCGAGTTGCGGAGGATCTTTTCGTAGATCTTTACCTCTTCGGACAGCCGCAAGTTGTACGGCACCTTGACCACGACGATCCGGTCCAGAATGGCCTCGTTCGTGTGGTCGGACTTGAACTTCTGCCACTCTGCCTCGTTGGAGTGGGCGATGATCACCTCGTCTACGTACACCATGCCGTGCCGACCGGGCGCCGGAATTACCTTTTCCTGCGTGGCCGTGATCATCGCGTGCAGGTACTCAGTTTCGTTTTTGAACACCTCGATGAACTCGACGATCCCGCGGTTGCCGACGTTCAGCGCCCCGTTGAGGTCTAGCACGCGCGGGTCGCCCTCGGAGTACAAGTCGAGCTTGGAGATGTCTTCGGAACCGATGAGCACCGAGGTGTCTTGATTGTTCGGGTCTACCGGCGGCACGACGCCGATGCCGACGCGATTCCGTTTGGAGAAGGATCGCAACACGACCGGCACTTCTTCGTACTTCCCGCGGTATTCCTCTTTGAGCCGGAAACGGCACACGGGGCACAAGTCCCCTTCGATGTGCACGCCGAGCATCTTTTCGAACTCGCGGCGCAAGTGCCGCGGGAGCAAGTGCAAGGGCTCCTCGAACATCGGGCAGCCTTCGATGGCGTAAAATGGTGGGCTTTGCTCCAAACCGCGCTGGATGTGCTCCACCAGAGAGCTCTTGCCGGAACCGACCGGCCCCATGAGGTAAAGCACTTGGCGGCTTTCTTCCCCCTTGAGTGCTGCAGCGTGAAAGTAGCGCACAATCTGCGCAATCACGCGCTCGATGCCAAAGAAGGAGTCCGCGAAGAAGTTGTAAATCTTGACCGGCTCGTCTTTGAAGAGTCGCTTCGTCCGCGGATCGTCCGTATCGAGCACATCACGCACGCCCGCCTGCATGATCATGTCGTAAATGCGGGCGTGAGCGAGTTTGGGAATCGTCGGATCTTGCTTGACCCGCTCGAGATAGTCGAGGAAAGTTCCCCGCCACTCCCTCGCTCCTCGTGCGGCCCTGTCCTCTTCGATCAATCGCTGAAAATGGGCTTTATCGTCATGCATCATGGCTCATAAGCTCCTTGGCGTTTCCGCCTGATGCCCGCACTGTTTTTGTTTTTGGTCACCTACGTCATTCCGTCACTCGCTCTGCTCGTGCTTCTTCCTCTGCCGCCCCCAAGTATACTCGTCGGCAACAGGTCTGGGCAATGCGGAATTCTCCGGTGGAGGAGGCTGCAGCCTTGAGCGAGCAGCAACAACCAGAAGCACAGTGAGGAAGAACGGAAACAGTTTGGGCGCGACGTTGCACCAACCACCACCATCTCTTCCGCGACACGCATCGCTGTGTCGAGCCCTATCACCTATAAGCAGCCTTGGCAAGCGAGTTGGTGTTTCCTTATGTGACGGTGGGCCCACACCTTCGTGGTTTACATCGTGCGAATCGACTGCGGACGGGAATTGCAATGAGCAGGAAACGCCGAAGTGCGGCAGCTGCCCCAATTTGCAGGCACGATCTCCAATTGTTTGTTAAAGGGTGGCGCGGAGACTGCACTCATGTCCGAATTGTTTCGCCGCGTTGCGATTGCGCAGGTTGCCCCGCGCTTGGGAGATGTGGAGCACAACCTCACCTTGCTGGAACGAGGGGTACAGCAGGCCAGGGAGGCGCGTGCAGATCTCGTGGTGTTCCCCGAGCTGGCACTCACCGGTTACTTTCTTAAGGACATGGTCTCTACAGTGGCGCTGCGGCGGGACGGTGCCGAGCTTCGGCGCTTGGCGGAGCTCAGTTGTGGAGTCGAGCTCATCGTCGGCTTGGTAGAGGAAAGCGAGGACTTTCGTTTCTTCAACAGCGCTCTTTACTTTCGCGACGGTGCCCTCGTCCACACGCACCGCAAGGTCTACTTGCCCACGTACGGCTTGTTCGACGAGGCGCGTTACCTTGCGCGCGGGGACCGCATTCGCTGTTTCTCTTCCGCGTTGGGGCGCACGGCAATTTTAATTTGTGAGGACTTGTGGCATCCCTCCACGGCCTACATCGCGGCGCTCGACGGGGCGCTGGCCATCGTCTGCCCTTCGAGCAGTCCGCTGCGCGGCATCTCTGAAGGTCGCGACCACGACGACAACGCCGCTTACTGGGAGCTCCTGAACAGCATGTATGCGCAAACGTTCGGTGTGTTTGTGGTGTACGCCAATCGTGTCGGCTTCGAAGACGGAGTTGGCTTCTGGGGAGGTTCGGAGATTGTGTCGCCGCTCGGCCAGCGCTTGGCAAAGGCAAAATACTACGAAGAGGATTTTATCGTGGCGGAGATCTCGTTGAAGGAGCCGCGCCGCCAGCGGATTGCCGCGCCGTTGTTGCGCGACGAGAACCTCGACCTCACGATCCGCGAGCTCGAGCGCATCCGCCGCTGCGGTGGCGCGCTCCGTTTGTCCGACGATGACGGTCGTGAGGCAGAAGACAGGAGCTGCAGCGATGAAGAAGGTTCCGACGAATAACGGCGAGCCGGCGGAATCAGTTCCCGGGACGCCCGCGCCCTCGCTCGCTTGCCCCGCGATTCCTGTGAACCCGCCTTTGCTTCGGCGGATCCTCACCGCGTTTATCGCCAATGAGGTCCGTAAGGTTGGGGTAGAACGGGTTGTGGTGGGCGTGTCCGGCGGGGTGGACTCCGCCCTGAGCTGCATGCTCGCTGCAGAAGCTCTTGGGCCCCACAATGTGTTGGCCATCAAGATGCCTTACCGCACCTCCAGCCCGGAAAGCCGCGCGCATGCTGATCTCGTGATTGCCCGCGCGGGGGTGGAGTCGCTCGAAGTCGACATCACGCCGCAAATCGACGCCTACTTTGCGCGCTTCCCCGAGGCGGACCGTGTACGCCGCGGAAATAAGATGGCGCGGGAGCGCATGACCATCCTCTATGACCACTCGGCTCGCTGGCATGCACTCGTGCTGGGTACGAGCAACAAAACCGAACTCTTGCTGGGCTACGGCACCCTGCATGGCGACATGGCGTCTGCCCTCAACCCCCTCGGAGATTTGTACAAAAGCCAGGTGTGGGCTTTGGCGGAGCATGTTGGCGTGCCCCTCGAGATTGTCCGCAAGCAGCCGACGGCGGACTTGTGGGCAGGGCAGACGGACGAAGGGGAATTAGGCTTTGGCTATCGCGAAGTCGATCGCCTGCTCTACTGCATGGTGGATTTGCGTTATTCGCGAGCGGAACTCGTTGCGGTTGGTTTTCCGGAAGCCTTCGTTCGTCGCGTCAGCGAGATGGTGCGCAACTCCCAGTTTAAAAGGCGGCTCCCGATCATCGCGAAGGTGTCGCAACGCACGATTGACCGCGACTTTCGCTACGCCCGCGACTGGGGTGTGTAACCCCAAGAAGGGGAGCAGCGCTCGCCATGCCGCCCGGCAGCCTCTACGTGGTTGCGACTCCTCTCGGCAACCTCGAAGATATCACGTTGCGAGCTTTACGTGTTCTCAAGGAGGTCGACTGGGTTGCTGCCGAGGATACGCGCCACACGCGGAAATTGTTCTCCCACTACGGCATTCGCACGCCACTCATAGCGTATCACGACTGGGTGGAGCGGGAGAAAGCACCTCGTTTGGTCGAGCGCTTGGCGGGGGGAGAAAGTGGGGCGCTGGTCTCTGATGCCGGGACTCCAGGGCTCAGCGACCCAGGCTTCCATCTCGTGCGCTTCGCTTGGGCGGCGGGCGTGCGTGTGGTGCCGGTGCCGGGACCGTCTGCCGTGATCGCCGCGTTGTCCGCTGCCGGGCTGCCAGCGCAACGCTTCGTGTTCGAGGGATTTCTGCCAGCCCGCGCGAGCTCACGGCGAGCGCGGTTGCAGGAATTGGCAAACGAACCGCGAACCTTGGTGTTGTTCGAAACCGCGCGCCGGCTCGGCTCGACCCTCGAAGACATGGCGAACGTCTGGGGTGGGCGCACCGTCGTGATCGCCCGCGAGCTGACGAAACGATTCGAAGAGTTTTTGCGCGGGACGCCCGCTGAGCTGCTGCAGAAAATCGGCGAGCGCCGCCATGAAGTGCGCGGCGAAGTGACGATCGTCGCGGAAGGGGCGAGGCGCGCAGCTTGTGCACCAGCGGCGCCGCAGGATTGGCAAACCGCGCTTGCGGATTTGCTGGCGCGTGGCGTTTCTCTGCGCGATGCAGCAAGAAAGGTCGCACAGGAGTACGGGATCACGCGCCGCGAGGTGTATGCCTTCGGGCTCCGCCAGCATTGATCCGTTGACGTCCTCGGCTCCCGGGGTCGGTTCGCACACGCGGGCTACGAGAAGAAACGCCGGGGATTTTGCACGAGCATTGTATCGATCTTGTCTTGACTGACCCCGGCATCACGGAGCCGAGGAAGGATGTCGGTGAATAGATAGGTGGGCCGCCAATGGGGGAGAACAGTTTCCGGTAAGGGTAGGGGCCGCCCGCGCCAGCACCACACGGAGTCGTGCGACAAAACAATTTGCTTCGCAAACCCGATGCCGAGCAGTCCGATGAGCGCGGCAAGCCGCAGCCGATCCGGCTGCACAATTTCAAGCCCAAAGCGATCGAAGCCGATCAAGCACCCGCGATCGAGCAAGTCGACGTGATACCGGAGATCGGCGGTGCCGCAACTGTGGCCGATGATCACGTGCCGTAAATCCACGCCCTCGGCTGCGAAGATGTCGAGCTGCTCGCGCCCCATCGTGCCTTCATCGGTATGGGTCGTGATGGGAACGCCGGTAGCGCAGGAAGCCTGCGCGGCAGCGCGCAAGGTCATCTCTTCATAAGGAGTCACTTGGAGGGCGCCAGTGGCCGCCTTGATGATCCCAGGCTTGATGCCCGTGGAGCCAATTCCTTCGGTGAGTTCGCGCACGTATGCATCGCGAATCTCTTGCGTCGCATCGGCAAAGCGAGCGCGAAATTTGAAGTAGGACGGGGAGCCTTGGTCTTCCTTGTAGAGACCGGTCGCACACACGATGTGCACCCCGCTGTCTTGAGACACTCGCGCCATGAGCTCCACATCGCGCCCCAGGTCCATCGGACAAGGGTCCACTAACGTGGTCACCCCGTGCGCTTTGATTTCGAGCATCCGCTCGGTGCACAGTTTGGCGAGCTCCGAGAGCGACGGTTGCGGGGCCGCCGCGTCATGTTCCCAGCCAGGCCAGCCAATGAGAAGGTGTTCGTGCATCAGCGTCACGCCGAGCTGATCGACAGGAACGGGACCGAGTACGGTTTGCACCGTGCGCATGCAGCACATGAGAACCCACGCGCGGAGACGAGTCAACTCGGGTCGCTCCGCACGCACAAGCTTCGATGGAAAGCTGCATTGCAAACGTTGGAACACACAGGCATCAATGGTGCGTCTTAAGGAAAGCGGGGTCATTGCGGGTTGCGGATCAGAGCGACAATTGCGGCACTGTGCGTGTTGGGGATTGCGCGAGCCGTGTCGGCCGCCGCCGACCTCGATGTGGACTGCGACGGGCGTCCGGATGTGCAAGTCGCACCTTTGGCGACGGTTGTATTCGGCGACAGCGATTGCGTTGCCGCCGACGTCAACCTCGATGGGCGCGTGGGCGCTGCCGATCTCGTGGCGTTGGCGGCGCTGCTCGTGCCGGCGATCGGGCCCCAGCCCAGCACGACTCCGACGCCCACGACCACTCCCACACCCACACCAACAGCGAGTCCGCTGCCCAGCGCCACGGGAGGTTTCACGCCCTCACCGTCGCGCTCGCCGACTTCTACCACATTGCCCACGGGGACGACGGCACTGTCGCCAACTCCGCAACAAGGAACTCCGACGGAAACCCGCACGGGAACGCCGAGCCCCACCCCGGTGCCGAGCGAGTCCCCTACAGCACCACTCCCCAGCGCGTCGCGGACTTCAACCCCGACTCCAGTTGCGACCGAGAGCGGCACGCCGACTTCCACAATCTCGCCGAGCACAACCGCAAGCCCGACGGCCGCGGCAACCGCGACTCCATCGCCCTCTGCAAGCCTGTCTCCACAGCCAACAGGAACTATGAGCGCAACCGGAACCATGAGCGCAACCCGGTCGCCGACGCGCTCGCCGGAGCCAGCCAGTCCGACAACCACTGCTCTGCCCCCAACGGAAACTCCCTCAGGAAGCCCGACGGTCACAAGCTTACCGACGGTGACGCCGACAGTGTCACCCTCGTCGAGCGTCACGGTGTCGCCGACGTGGTCGCCCTCGCGTACCCCGACTGCCACGCGAACGCCGACTGCCACCTTTTCGAGCACGGTGACACCAAGCCCTACCTGGACCCCACCACCCACCCCAAGCCGCACCTCGACGGCGAGCCCGACGTGGACGCGCACGCGTGTAGCTACGGAGTCGCCAACGGAAAGTCCTTCGTTCACCGCGTCGCCCACAAATGTGCCAGCGGCAACACCCACCGACACGGAGGTTCCGACTTCCTCGCCCACCGCGAGTCGGACGCCAAGCAGGACGAGCAGCGAAACCGCTTCCCCCACACCCTCCGCCTCGGCAAGCCCAACTGTATCCCCAACCCCTCCCTTCACGCCGCAAGCCACGGCCACGCAATCGGTAACCGCGTCGTCCACGGCTTCTCCGAGTGCTACCTCGCCGCTGGCGTCAGCCACTCCGGCGCACACAGCGTCGCGCTCGCCTACCGGGACGAGCACGCAAACCGCAGTGCCTTCGGCCACCGCAAACCCCTTGACGATGAGCCCTACCCGGACGGCCCCATCGACCCCCACCAACTCTTGGACACCCACGTTTTCCCCCTCAGCGACCCCGACTGCATCCCTCGCTCCCAGCGGGACCGAGAGCGCCACGACCAGCCCAACGTCTTCGCGGACTCCCACAACGGTCGCCTCGCTCACTCCGAGCGGTACCGAGACGACAACAGCCACACCCACGCCGACCCTGCCCATGGCCTTTACGCCCACAAATTCGTGGACACCCACGTTTTCCCGCACGCCGACGGCAACGGTTTCGGTCACCCCAACTCGCAGTGACACCCCGACGAGAAGCCCCACCTGGACCTCCACCGCGACTGCAACCGCCACGAATTCGTGGACACCCACAAATACCTGGACAGCTACGTTCTCCCGCACGCCGACCACCTCGCTCACTCCGACAAGTTCCCGCACGCCCACTTCCACGGCTCCCGTGACCTCCACGCGCACGGGTACCCCAACACACACGGCGACGCGTACGCCGACCCTGAGTGCAACGCCCACCGACACTCGCACCCCATCGCCCACGCGCACGCCGACGGCGACCCGTTCCCCTACATCCACGGGAACCACCACACCGACAATCACATCGACGCGCACCCCGACAAACACGCCCCTGCCCTCTGCGACCCCGACCATTACGCTCACGCGGACAATCACGCCCACGCCAACAATCACTGCGACCCCCACCCCGACCAGCATTGAGGTGGGTCCGGTGATCACGTTTTTCGGCGTGGTGCGAGCGAACGGCTGTTACTGGTGCAGTGAACCGGGGTGCCTCTGCAACGGCAGCCCAACGCCGACTCCGGTGTACGATAGCTTCGGCCGCCGTGTGTTCGTGGTAGGGCGTGGCTCAGGATTCTATCTCGTTCTCGAAGCGAAGCCTGGTAGTGGCGGGGGCACTGTCGGCACCTTCGTTCCCTCTCCGACCCCCGGTGCGGGTGTATACCCTAGCCTGCAGGTGTTGAGCAGCAGGAGCTTGGGCAATGGCTCTCCCACCATTTGCGACACACAGCCCGTAGCCCAAGGAGGTGGCGGAGTTCCTGGTTTCCTCGTGCCCGATTTCGGCGTGGATAAGGCGGACGCGCTGGTCGACTTTGCTTGCCGCTTTAATGCGCACTTGCCGAGCGAGCCATGCACTCTGGGGCCGGACGGCCTGGATGGTACGATCACTGCCAACCTGCCAAGCGGGGGCCGTCAGTTCTGTGCGATCGTGAGCGCGAACATTGCCTTCCCCAGTGGCGATACGGTGCTCACGGCGCGCGTCGCCGACACGGCCGGGCGCCCCGGACCCGTCGTCGAGATCGTAGTGCGAAGGCAGCCATAGAGTTGCCCGCCAGCGATAAACCAACAAATTTTCAATTTCAGCTTGACTCGTTCCCGCCTTTGGGGCATACATCGCATGCGTTTGTGCCGGGGTCGACGAAGTGATCCTGGCGTTTGCCATACGCTGGAGTGACCGAAAGGAGGCGTACGATGCGATTGGTGAAGCGGAGTCCTTGGCTGATGGGCCTGGGCGTGCTGCTGGCGGGGCTGGTGACGGCGCCAGGTGCACGGGCAGATGTGACGTCGGATGAGTCGGGCACGTTGATCATTTATCCAAAGGTAATCTCGGACGGTTCGCGGGATACCCTGATTCAGATGAGCAATCGATCTAATTCCGTCGTGCTGGTGCATTGCTTTTACATCAATGCCTCCGGTTCGTGCAGCAACACGACAGAGCGGTCGTGTGAAATCGATGCTGATTGCCCAACTGGCGAAACTTGCATCCGGAACTGTAACGCGACGAATTTTGAGATCGCGTTGACGGCCCAACAACCGGTGCAGTGGCGAGTGTCGACGGGTCGTTTGACCACGATTCCATCGGCCCCCTGCCGACCTGGGCAACCGTGCCAGTGCACACTGGACAGTTCTGGGCAGTTGGTGTGCCCGGGTATGCTGATTGGTCAAAACAACGCGAGCTTCGTTCCGCCAGTAGGGACAAGCTTCGTCGGTGAACTTAAGTGCTATCAGATGGACTCTAATGGAAATCCCTTTCCAGGGAATGCGCTTAAAGGTGCAGCGACAATCGAAACGCTCGCTAGTCGGCAGATCAGTGAGTACAACGCTTTGGTCGTAGCTGCCAACGCAGACATGAATCAGGGGTTGAACGACGATCGTGAGCTGCGCCTTAACTTCAACGGGTCCGGCGGCGGCGAGCTGAACTATTGTCCAGCCAGTTTGGTTTTCACTGCGAACGCGGAAGGAGTGACGGACACGTTTAGCAGGGCCACGATCAGCACGGAGCTTACGCTTGTCCCGTGCAGTGAATTGCTCGAAGAGGATCTTCCTGCGCCCGTTCGGCTGCGTTTTGTGGGATACAACGAGTTTGAGCAGTCCCTAAGCATCGAAGCCTTCTCATTTGACTGCTTCCTGAATCGGCGCCTTGCTGACTTGCCGGTCGCCGGCGGTGGAATCTTCGTTAACGGCAACCAGGACTTGTGGAAAATCCGGGTTGCTCCGCGTCCCGTTAACGTGTGCTACTCGGGAACCAACCGTGGCAACGCCTGTAGCTCCGATTCAGAATGTGGTGTAGGCCTCGCGAGCGGGCCGGGCGGCACGGTGTTGGGGTGCCTTCCTGCGTCGGGCGTCTTGGGGGTGGCGGAGGAATTTTACGACCTCGGCGGCAACCTGGGCACGGCGGCGTTTAACTTACGCCACGAGGGCAGCCGTAGTGGGTTTGGTGACATCGTGACCCTCCCCTAGGTGCGATAGGCTAGGCCGCCAGTTGAGGGAGGTCTGCTCCAATGACGGGGTTTGGTCAAGAGCAACAGCGAGCGGGAACGAGGTACGAAAGGAGTCGAGCGATGGCGAGTATGGTAAGCGGAATGGCTCGGTGGGCGTTGTGTGCCGGGCTGACCTTGGGGGTACTAGCGACAACTGCGAGCGCCCGAAGTACAACCAACCGGCCGGCCTCGATCATTGTGTGGCCGAAAATAGTGGTGGATAGTTCGGGGACCCTGTTGGGTGCGCCGACCGATACCAAGCTGATGCTGAGCAGTACCAATACGGTGGGAATCAAGCAGGCGCACTGCTTTTACATCAATGCGACCGGGCATTGCTCCAACGATGGATCAGCCTGCCGTGATAGCCGGGACTGTGAAGCCGCGGAGTGCATCCCGAGCTGGAGCGAAACGGACTTTGACGTGGTTCTGACTCAAGAGCAGCCGTTGGCTTGGTACGCAAGCGACGGACTGACCCGTGGGCAATTCCCGCTGGAGGGGCCGTTTCGTTGCAATGCGCCATTCGTAAGCTTGCAGTGCTACACGGATGCGCAGTGTCCCAATAACGTCGGCTGTAACACAGGGCAAAGTAACCTGGGCAGCGCCATCCCTCCGGCACCGGAGGACCCGTTCATTGGAGCGCTGATTTGCATCCAATTCACGGGGGGTAGCCAGAGCGCTCCCGACCAAACGGCGACGCGGGACAAGCTTTATGGTGACGCGACGATCGTGCAGCGCGGGGAGAGTGGAGTGGATCCAGCTCGTTACAATGCCATTGGCCTCGAGGCGAGGGGCAGCGCGGTGTCGGATGGAAATCTGGTGCTTGGCGATCGCGGGAATTACGAGGCTTGTCCCGGTGTGCTCGTTCTCTCCCACTTGTTTGACGGGGCTGTGGATCCGCTCAGCACGCCAACGGGAGGGGTGTCTTACGAAACGGGGCTGACGTTGATCCCATGTTCAAACGATTTCAGCACTCAAACGCCTGGACGAGCGGTGGCGCAGTTCTTGGTGTTTAACGAGTTCGAGCAGCGCTTTTCGACTAGTCGCACCGTTGACTGTTTGTTCGACTCGGCGCTCTCCCGCATCGACACGCGCAATCCTGCCCGTTCAATCTTCAGTGCTGGTGTGGCCGGAAGCATCGCTGGTCAAACGAGAATCCGGGGTGTCGGTGGCGTGGCGCCGCTCGGTTCGGGTCTGCTCGGAGTTGCGAGGGCGCAGCTCAATGGTGATCTGCTCTTTCCGAGTAGCGCAGCTTACGACCTGCACCAGCAGGGCAACGGCCGGCAGGACCTGATCATTCTCCCGTAAAGGGCTCGGTACGGAGCGCTGGGTGCAAAGTTTTGTGGCGATGCGGGATGAAACCGCAAGGAGGACAGTCATGAGCGCGCTAAAAAGGAGCTGGCTTTTGGGGATCGGCACTCTGTGCATCCTCGGAGCCGCTGCCGCGGCACCTGCACAGCAAACACGCTCGGGGACGGATCGGCCAGGGTCGATCTTGATGTTCCCGAAAGTAGTGCGGAGTGCGTCGCGGGACACCATCGTACAGATTACGAACACGGGCAACAGCATTAACTGGGTGCACTGCTTTTACCTGTCCGCGCCGGACGGCAGCGGTTACTGCGGCGCGACAGATTTCGAGTTGGTGCTCACGCGGCAACAGCCAACGCAATGGCGGGTCTCCCAAGGAAGACGGGTTGATCCCAGTGACGCTTTCGGTGCGCCCGGGGCCGGGTTCGACGCAGGCTTGATTCCCCCGGTGCCGCCGGGCTTCCGGGGTTCCTTGGTGTGCGTGGAAGTGGATGCCAACGGCGACCCGCTTGCGCAGAACCGGCTGAAAGGTGAAGTGACGATTTTGGATGATTCCAATGGCGACGTGGCCAAGTACAACGCGTTCGCCCTGGCGGCGCGGGGCTTATCTGTAAACAACCCGCTTAACCTGGACGATAGCGAGTACGAGCGATGTCCGAATCAGCTCACATTGAATTTCAGCCCTCGAGGATCATTGGATCCGGTCATCGAAGATCTGGGCAACGCCTCGCTGAACTCGTTCATTTCGACAAACCTGACGTTGCTCTCGTGTAACGTGGACCTGCAAGCTGGTGTGCGTAGCAATGGGATCGTGTCTTTCGTTGTTTACGACGAGTTCGAGTCGCCATTCAGTGGCGTATTCCCGTATCAGTGCTGGTCGAGTATCGACTTGGGCAACACGCCGCAGACCACGGGCCAATTCCGCTCCACGCTCCTTTCAGGGGGAGCAATTAATACAATTTTCGCGCAGGCGCGGCTGGTGGTCTCCGGTGCTGGCGCAGTGGCAGTGGCGGAATCGGCGCATGCCGATCAGGCTGGGAGAGTAGGTACGGCGGCAAGCAACCTGCACACCGGCGGCGGAGCGGTGGGGATCATCCGCTTGCCGTAACGGAGGGTGAGTCATGTCGTGGTTAAAAGGAACAGAGGTGCTCATGGTAACCACACGGTGGACGAAGGGTCTCGCGTTGCTGGGCTGCTCAATCTTACTGGGGTGGAGCAACGTGGCGGTCGGGCAAAAGGTATCTACGGAGGAGGCTGCGGGATACCTCGTATTCCCGAAGGTCGTGGTCGATACCAGTGGCGCGATGAATGGCGTGCCGATGGACACGGTCGTTCGGATCACGAACACGAGTTCCATGCCGACAACCGTGCACTGCTTTTACGTGGATGGTACGCCACGCTGCACCATTGGCCGGGGACGGGATGGGGAAGGCGCCTGCGAGACGAACCAGGATTGCGCGGCCGGGGGTATCTGTACCCTGTCTACCTGCCAGGCGGTGAATTTCGACCTCAACCTCACAGCAAACCAGCCCGTCGGGTGGCGTGCGAGTGAGGGCGTGGTGACAACCGGCTTATGTGTGAATGGGTCGTCGCCAGGCCTGCCATGTAGTGGCGACGCCGACTGCTCGGGTGGATTTTGTCAGAACCAAGATATTGGCCGGGTCCCACCGCTCGATCCCGGGGTGTTCCTGGGTGAACTGAAGTGTATCCAGGTTGTGGGTACGGGCCAGGATCCTAACGTGCCAGTGAACCGGAATGACCTAGTCGGGAACGCGTCGATCTACCGTGTGAACAACGCATCAGTAGACGTGCAGACCTACAACGCTGTGGGAGTCCAGGCCGTTGCATCCGACGGTAGTACGCAGAACGATACAAACGTGGTCCTTGGCGGAAGAAACCCGGAGTATGCCGGCTGCCCCTCGCAGTTGGTGGTGGACCATTTCTTTGACAACGCAGATTTGAGCACAACGCGGGAAGTCACGAGTGACATAACGTTGGTCCCGTGCAGCGAACGCTTGGAAGTTGACGATAACCCGGCGGTGCACACGCTGCAGTTTGTTGTGTTCAACGAGTTCGAGCAGAGGATGTCGGCGAGCGCTCGGTTCCGTTGCTTCCGGGAGGTGCAACTCTCGCGGCTTGACCGGCGGCCCGGTCAGGAAGCCTTCTCAGTTTTCAACGTTGGCGTGCAAGGTACGCTGGCCGGACAGACCGTCATCCGTCCGGTGCTGTCCGGCGACGGCAATCCAGGGAACGGGATCCTCGCCGTCGTGGAGGAGTTTCACCGGAATCCCAACAACAATACGGTACGGTCGGCCGCCTTCAACGTGCACCTGCGTGGGGACAAGTCGCAGGCTGACACGGTTGCGTATTGAGCACCGCTGAGTCCGTAAATTAGTGGAAGGGCCGTCGCCAACCTTGGCGGCGGCCTTTTTTCTTGTTGGCGAGGGGCCGCGAGGTTTGTAAATTGAGTGCTATGAGCAGGAAACGAATCTTGGTGGTCGAAGACAACGTCGATAACCGGCGGATTCTGGTCTATCGGCTCAAGAGGTTTGGGGACTTTGAAATCATCGAGGCGGGCAATGGCGAGGAGGCTTTGAAATTGGTTGCGGAGAACCCGCCGGATTTGATCTTTATGGACCTCAAAATGCCAGTGCTGGATGGATGGGAAGCAACGCGCAGGCTGCGGTCTAGCGAGGTGGGCCAGAGGATTCCCATCATCGCCTTGACTGCTCAGGCGATGGCGGGTGACGAGCAGCGCGCGTTGGCGGTGGGTTGCGACGACTACATTGCCAAGCCCATTACGGATGCGGAAGTTGTGCGACAAAAGCTAGAGCGGCTCCTAGCACATGGTCGGCCTCGACGGTGAGAAAAGGATCGCTGCGCTTGGGGAACCGGGCTCGATCCGCTCGCAGAGGTTTTCTCTGCCGCTGCTGCTCTGCGTCGTGTTGGCTCTGGGAGGGGGGCTGATCAACCCCACGCGAGCTGATGGGGAGGGGCCGTTGCCCATTGGGGTTGGAGGCAAGGCGGTGGTGACAGTGGAGGTTGGAGAAGGGGAAGTATCGCCGCGCTTGAAGCAGTTTCGGAAGGATCTCCGACAGGCCCTACGGCGATTTCGCAAGGTCGTGGGCTACTCGCTGCGGGTGTGGGTGGCGTGGTTGCCGGCCATGGTGTTTGGGTTTGGCTGGGTGCTGTTGGTGGGTGCGTGGGATCGCAGCGTGTGGGGGCGCTTGAAGGAGAACGGGGTGCGAGCTGCTTGGAGGAGTTTCGGGCGCGGACTCGCAGTCTATGTGCGTTTACTCAGGCATCCGGCTAGCCCGACTTTGGGAAAGGTTCTGGTTGCGGCAGCTCTGCTCTACGCAGGGGCGCCGCGGGATCTGCTGTGGGACACACGCAGCGTAGCTGGATTTTTCGATGATGGTGTCGTGTTAGCGCTTGCCGCGAGGAGCTTCCTGAAAATGTGCCCTGAGGCGTTGGTTGAATCGCAGGCAAAAGCTGTGGTTGCTGGGGGAAGTGCCAGGCACCGCTCGAAAAAGGTCCCGTGGGTGGCTCAGGCGCGAGAGAATAAGAGCGCTTGAGGACGCTTTGGTCGATCGGGAGGGCGCGGTGCAGAGACGCCAGCCGCGAGCTGGCGCAGTAGTCGGTTGGTGTGTAACGTACTTGTGCTGCGCAGGTGCCGTCTGGCTGGCGCGGTCACCGGATGAGCCCACGGAGCACTTAGATTCGCAGCATTAGGAGGTGGCTAGGCGACATCTTGGTGCAGTGGGCGCGAATGAGGGTGGTAGGGCCCTTGCGGGAGGGGATCCGCGGGACGCGGGTTAGCCTGAAACAAAATCGGCTAGGGGAAACCGATTATCAAACGCGGTCTGTCGCGCCCAGCGCGGATCAGCTTCCGGCTGGCTTCTTTGGAGGGCCTGCAGCAAGGCGCTGCGGGAGGCTAGCTGCGTCCCCCTGGGGTCGCACCTCCTTATTTTCCAAGTTGACGCGCCAGAGGGCCACTTTCTTTTGGTCACCCTCGGTCCAAAGCAGGGTTACTTCGTACTCCGGACCGTCTTTCTGGATGGCGCTCCAGCTAAACTCTCCGACGAAGAAATCGTTCTCCTTCGCCTTGAGCGAGTAAGCACGGATCATGTCGTAGAGCGTGTCATTGCCCAGAGGCTTACTGTTCTTCACGAGCTCGATTGCATCGTTCTGCTTTTCCGCCCATTGTTCTCCAATAAGCAACGGAGAAGCAACTTGGTAAGCGAACCATAGGGCAAAAATTCCGAGGCTACCCCAGCCAATGATCGTACCGATTGCGCTTTCCTGGTTTGCCTTCTCGGCCATGGCTCAACACTCCTGGAACGACTACTTCAAAAATTCGCGACGAAGTTTACTGATACCCGAGCTGCCGTTGGGCCGCAAGCGCACGGAGGCACGTCCGCCCTCGGTTCTCGTCGTAGAAAACCTAGACGTTGTGGTTCCCGAATACCGTAATGCGTGCCGCCTTGCGGCTCCCCGCTCAAAAGCAAGCGGGAGCTCGTTTGCCTGTCCCCCGGAGGTGCTGCCGTGCACACTAGTCCGACGCAGAGCGAGGCTTCCGGCACCTAGAGTGAACCGCCTCGCGATCAGAACGGTGACGCCTACCTATCCAGGCGCAGGCCAAGGTGCCCGGCACCAAGAGTGCACCCCGAGCCGGAAATCCGGACAAGCTGCCGACCAACCCGCAATTCGTGGACGCAATTCGCGCAATTCGTGGACACCCACCTATGGTGGGAGTAATTCGTGGACACCCACCTATAGTAACTCGTGGATAACTCGTGGACACCCACGTATGGAATTCGCGGAGGAATTCGCGGGCGCCCAGCTACGTAGGGGCAATTCGTGGACAGGCAATTCGTGGACACCCACGTACGGGAGGCAATTCGCGGAGGCAATTCGCGAGGCAATTCGCGGACACCCACCGATGGAACTCAGGAGGACCAAACTCGGCACCCATTTGTGGACATCCGCGTGTCAGAGAATATAACCCACCGGCTCTGGAACGCCCGCCCATGCGAACCCCGCGGGCCCTTGGCTCGAAGGCGGTGGTATGCGCGGCGACACGCGGGCATCCAGAGGACCGCTCGGAGGCGCGAATACATGCGCCCGCAATTGGTGGACATCCACCGAGGTGCAACCCGTGGACGCAACCCGTGGACACCCACCAACGAAAGGCAACTCATGGAGGCAACTCGGGCAACTCGTGGACACCCATGAATGGATCCTATCCCGGCATGGAGCGAATGGAGCACATCCACGACTGGAGGACACCGACGCATCGACACCCGCGTGAGGCGCCCGCACACGCGGGCACTCACGCGAGGGCACCCGGGACCCCACTCCCGGCAAACCACCTCGTGGAGACCCACCTAAAAGCACCTCATGGACACCCACGCAAAAGAGAAATCGACTCGCGGACACCCAGGCATCGAAAAGCGACCACCGGGGGATGGACATCCATCCATGGACACCCACGCCCATCCATGGACACCGACGCGAGCGAGGGGACCTGGAGAGGGCCCTGGACGCACACAAGAACGTTCGCCTCGACCGGGTCCGTGGCGGTCGCCTGAACGTGGGGCGGGTACCCGCACAGGAACGTCTAAATCTGGGGGGGCAACGACCCTCCGGAGGTGGGCAGCTCCGGAAGTGGACAGCGACGTATCGCGGACCAGAGGGCCCCAAAGAAACGTGGACCAAACAAAGAAACGTCGACAGCCATTTGTATGGTATAGGGCCCCTCACTCACAGGAACGTGGACAGCCATTTACTCACTGAACTGGACACCCACACATCAAACTTGCGAGGGGTGAAAGAGCTCGTGCGTGGAGCTCCATCCCTATGGTACTCCGCGTAGACCAATCACACTGACACTGGCGCACGGATGGAGGGTGCGTAGATCGGGCAGGCAGCCAGGATGGTGAGCCGGATTTGGACGCCTCTGAGCGGGTGGTTGGAGGTCCCAATGGAGCGGGACGAAAAAGCCGGGAGAGAAGCCGGTGTTACCCACGGATGCGGATCGATGCTTTTATATAAGCAGGGAGGGGAGCGTAGATGCCCAGTCTCTAGGGCAGATTGGTGCGGAGGAATAATGGAGGTGCGTGTCTTAGGGTTGAGCCCAGTTACCGCCGTCTACGAAAGCTCGTGAATGCATATTGCGGCTTGGGACTCCGGCTAGTCTGGACGGTGTTGAAACCCGCAGTGATGAGTACCAGGCTTCTTTGAGCTGAATGAGAGTAAAGCGGAGTTCAGGATGAGGTTGCAAATTTCGGTGATCGGCGGAGGAACGTGTGGCGCTGAGATTGCGAAGCAGGCAGAGGCAGTGGGGGCAGAATTGGCTCGGCGAGGGGTTGTCGTCGTCACGGGTGGGCTGGGGGGCGTCATGGCTGCAGCGAGTAGGGGGGCGAAATTGGCGGGCGGCCTCGTAGTCGGCATCCTGCCGCACACTGAACTGGAAGGCGGCAATCCCTGGCTGGATGTAGTGATTGGGACGGGACTCGGACATGCAAGGAACCTGTTGGTGGTGGCATCGGGGAAAGCGGTTATTGCTTTGGCGGGTGAGGCTGGAACGGCGTCCGAGATTCATTTGGCACGAGTTCTGGGTAGACCGGTCGTTGCTTTAGGCGCTTGGCGTGAAATAAAGGGGATCTACCACGTCGACGCCCCTGGCGTAGCGGTTGATCTGGCGTGTCGCCTGTGTAGTCAGGGTTCAAAGCCAGAGGGGTGACCACCCGATGAAATCAGATGCCTCGATTTTCACGCGGCGAGATCGGTCCGATGTGGACCTCTCTTTGTTGAAGCCCGTACTGGAGGAGATTCGGGCTGGTAAGATCCGGCCGATCTATGCTTTTGTAGGAGACAGGTATTTAGTCGATCGGGCGGCTCGCGCTCTGATCGAATTGCTGGTGCCTGCATCCGACCGAAGCTGGAATGTGGAGCGGTACGAGGGCGAGCACGTGGACTGGGGGCGGGTGGCGAATAGTGCGAGAACCCCAGGTTTTGGGCCTGGGCCGAAGATTCTTTGGCTGAGCAGTACTGGGGTGCTTGCCAGTACGCAGACAAAAACCAAAGGTGTCGATCGAATCCTGGAGGAGTGGGCTGCGGGACGTCGAAACCAGGCGGCGAGTCACTTGATGGCGCTGCTGACTGCGGCTGGGTGGGCCTCGGAGGAGTTGGAGTCTTTGAGGCAAGCGGCAGCCACCGTAGAGGAACAGACACGAACACTTGGCCGACCGGTGGACGACAGTGAATGGGGGCTTTTGGAGACGATCTTCCGCTTTGCGGTGACAGAGAGGCAGACTAGCGGCTCGGGCAACGACTCAGGAGAAGATCAGCTTGCCAATTTGCTTACGACTTTGGCTCCGAAGGTCGTCCTGTTGCTGACGGAAGAGAATGTAGACCAGCGGCGACACCTTTGGCGGAAAATTTGCCAGGATGGGTTTGGCGTCGTGCTTGCCGTGGAACGTGAGCGGAGCCAGGCTCTCAGTCGGGGTGCTGCGACCTCTCTCATCAGAGAGATAGTCGCGAGTAATGGGAAGGCTTTGGAGCCACAGGCATTGGAAATACTTGTACAGAGGGCAGGGGTGGATGTTCAACAACTCGTGACCGAGGTGGAAAAGCTCTGTTTGTGGGTTGGAGAGCGGGCGGAGGTCCGCGCAGACGATGTGTACCGAGCGACTACGGACCTAGCGGAGAGTTGGGTCTTCGACTTCACGGCGGCATTGAGTAAGAGGGATCTGGCGGTCTCCCTTCGCACGCTGCGGGACTTGTTGGGGCAGGGTGAACAGCCGCTCCGCCTTGTGTACCTGGTGGCTCGAGAATTGCGGAACCTCCTCACGGTTCGCGAATACGTTGAAGGTGACCTTCTGGTGAACAATAACCAGCGTTCAGCGGTGAATTCGGGTAGAGCAGGTTTCGGAGCGAAGGATGGGAACTCTAGGCGGTCGGCTGGGGCGGAGAGCAGGCCACCTCGTTGGAGTGCGATGGGGAGCGGTGAAGGCGAGGGCAGCGCTTCAGCGGTAGCTCTGCGGCGCTCCCTGTCGGACTACAGAACCTTTTGTAAGGCATTGTTGCCCCGAATTTCTTCTGACCAAATGGCTGTCTTCGGGAAGCCTCACCCGTTCGTTTTATTCAAGAGATTTCAAGACGCGTTGGCCTGGAGCTCAAGAGATTTGTGTGCCGCGTTACTTGACCTGCAGAGACTGGACATGCAACTCAAAACACTTCGGGTTGACGCACGGTTTCTTCTCGAGGACTTCGTGCTCCAGTGGTGTAGGAGACCAAATAGGTCCGTTGTCCAGCGCGCTTAAAATTACTTTGTTCCCCGACGGACGACGAAAACCGGGCAGGGTGCGAGCCGAATTAAGTTTTCTGCGACGCTGCCAAGGAGCAGGTGGCGTAGTCCGGTCCGCCCGTGCGTGCAAATCACAAGCAAATCAACGTTTCGCTCCGTACACAACTTGATGAGTTCCTCCACAGGGTTGCCCCACACAACCAAAGGTTCCACGTTCGAAAAACCGGCTAGCCGTTCTTCCCGGACCTTAATGAGAAGGTCTTTGGCTCTTCGTTCGATTTGGTCGGAGCTTTGCCAACGGCCGTGTTCGTCGAATAGCGACTCGGTGGGGACATGGATGACGTGGGTGAGCAAGATTCTCCCATGCCACAGCTCCGCGAATTGCCGGGCGTATTCGAGCGCGAGGTAGGAATCCTCTGAGAAGTCCGTCGGGCAAAGAATGGTTTTAAATTCGCGCGGCATCGACGGGGTTCCTTTCTGCGTTGTCTCAATGGCTTTCATTCCACACTGGGCTGCAAAGCACAATAAGAAGCTCCTCCCAATGGCTGGTTCAATGAGCAGCGAGTCAGGCCGATTGCTAGCTCGGCTCGTTCCCCATCCCGTCGCGATTATACAAAAATAGCTCCCGAGAGTAACCCCCGCGAGGGAGTCCGGAACGTGCCCGCACTGAATCGGGGGGCCAGAAGATCCGGAGGATCCGGAGCGGACATCCACATCCGGAGCCGACGCCTTGCTCGCGTCGGAGCCATGGGCGACACCCAGCAGCCTGTATGGACAGCAGCGGCCACGAGCCTGCGTGGAGAGCGCCTGCCTGGACATAGGCCTGCTTGGAAGAGGCCTGCTTGGACACCAACACACCTTCACGGCCTGCCTGGAGAGGCCTACCTGGACACCCACGCACCTTCATGGAGCGCACCTTCATGGAGAGCCTCGAAGTATCCAAGCCTCCTTGGAGGGCCT
This sequence comes from Candidatus Binatia bacterium, assembly GCA_026415395.1. Taxonomy (NCBI): domain Bacteria; phylum Candidatus Binatota; class Binatia (SeqCode); species Binatia bacterium. Next base: position 362,419 of record JAOAHD010000007.1, read on the forward strand.
CAAGGCCTCCATGGACATGGCCTCCATGGACTGGGCCTCCAGAGACGGCCTCCAGAGACAGCCACGCTGGTCTCCATGGATAGCTTCCATGGACACCCTCGCAGAGGACACCCCCCACGGACACTGACGTGGAGGGTCCCCTGACAGTCCCCCTGAGAGAGGTCTCCCGGAGAGGTCCTCGGGACACCCACGAGAAATCAGGGAATAGCGTGCGGGTTCAGTGGACATCCGCCGATCTTCCGCTCACTGGATACGCTCAGTACGCTCAGTGGACACCCACTAGAGTACGCTCATTGGACACCCACCAGTACGCTCAGTGAGTACGCCCAATGGACATCCATTAGCCTCGATCTGCGAAATACGGCGAGCTTCGGCCAAGGTTAGTGTCCGAAGGCTGCAGTACCCTGGCGAGCGGAGTCAGCAGAAAGCATGGAGTTTGCGCGAGGGCAGCACCAAATCGGCCGCGATTTTCTCGAATACCGAGCAGCCACCGTCGGCAGGAGGCGTTACCGACTATAGTCGTGACGAGCCCGGGGTGGGTCGTCTTGCCCACATTCTGGCTTCACGAAGGTCGCCCAGACCAGAGCGTTCCCGGGGGGCTCACGCTGCACCAAGCGGACATTCCCGGCGGCTCTAGGGAGATTCGTTTCCTGGTGCGTTCGGCCATTCTCGCTGCTGGGGCGGGCCTCGCTCCTCTTACTACCTCTTATTAGAAGAGCGCGATCGACGACGCTGGAAAGCTTGACCCGAAATCGTTGGCATGCCGTGCTTGCAACGTCTGCCAGCGTCGAAGTTCGTGCGAAAGGATTCTGTGGCACATTGTCAGGCGTGGCGCAATGTAGCGCCACGGATGCGTGTGCGGCAGCGCTTTCAATGGCTGGGCTCGATGGAGGTTGTTCGGCGATGTGCGCCTTACGGGGACATCGAGTTGGTTGGCGTTGCGGTTTTTATCGATGCTGCAACGCCTACGTGACCCGGCCCGCGATGCCGGGGCGGAATTTTTGTTGACGCTGGGTTGGACGGGCGGCGCAGTGGACGGCAAGTGGGTATCCCGTCGCTGTCTTTCGGTGGGTGTCCGGAATTCAGGGCTTCGGTGGGTGTCCGGAATTCAGGGACGCGCGATTGGGGTCACCGACGGATCCTCTATTTAGTGAGTACTTAGGTAATTGGCGCGATCGCTGGCTTGCGTTGACCAAAGGCCCGGTTGAGGCGTAGAAGGGGACACGATGTCGCGGGCTGAAGGGTTGTACGTGTCGCTGAATATCGAAGGGTTGCCAGCGGAGTTGTCCCGGCGGCGTTGTGGCTTCGAAAGATACCCGAGCTTCACTGATAGGCAAGCAATCGCTTTTACGTCGCCTCGTTGAGCCGCGCCGGTGTGTATGCGGATGTCAGGAGAAGCGGGTTTGGCTAAGGAATGCTGTCGCCTTTCCGCTTCCTAGGGTGCGATGGGTGGATTGAGATGATCGACGCGAATGCGCCGGTTGACTTTGTGCGCTTCATGTCGGCGCCTACTTTACAATTAATGTACTAAGTGATATTCACAGATTGCAGTAAATTTGGCACGGTTCGGGGTCTGAGATGCCAGTAGCTCGGCGCCAATTGGTAGACGTCACAGTCACACCGTACTACCACGTCATCAGTCGGTGCGTACGCCGTGCCCACCTCTGCGGCCGAGATTTCCACACTGGAAAGAATTTCGATCACCGCAAAGAATGGTTGGTCGAGCGCATCAGGACACTGGCGGGCATCTTCGCGGTGAAAGTCTTTGCCTACGCTGTTATGAGCAACCACTATCACCTTGTCATTGCGCTTGAGCCTGCGCGCGCTCGCGAGTGGTCAGACCATGAAGTAGTAGCCCGCTGGGGGCAACTGTTTAAGCGCAGCAGCGATCGGTTGTTGCAAATTCCCGTAAACATGCGCCAGCGATTTGTGGATCGTTGGAGAGAGCGCTTGGCTGATCTGAGTTGGTTCATGCGGTGCCTGAACGAATCGATTGCTCGCCGAGCGAATCGGGAGGACGGGTGCACAGGGCGGTTCTGGGAGGGCCGGTTTAAGAGCCAGGCGCTACTCGATGAAGGAGCTGTAGTGACCTGCATGTGTTACGTGGACCTAAACGAAGTGAGGGCTGGCATTGTCGGCAAGTTGCGAGACTCGCGTTTCAGCTCGATAGGGGAGCGGTTGAGAAATCGGCCGCAATCGACCTGGTTGGCCAAGTTCCAAAGTGAGGCTGGGCACCTAAGTGCGATCGGTCCGAGCGACACGAAACGGGAATTGCTAGGTGTAATTCCCGTTGATTTTACGAATTACCTCGAGCTTCTTCGGGCGACCGCCCATGCATTGAAGGTCTCTAAAGCGGAGCGCCTTTCAGGAGCGGCCGCGAATACAGTCGAGTCTGTAGGCCTAGATCCCGGAGCATTTGTTCAGGCTGTTCGTACCTACAGCTTGCGTTTCTTCGGGATGGTCGGGCATGTTGACCGTCTGAGGGTTGCCTGTGCTCGATGGGGACGAAAGCGGTCGAGGGGGGCTGCTGCCGCTCGGCTACTGTATCGCCGAGCGGCCTAGACGGTGAGGCTGTCCTAAAGCGACGCGTCGCGTAAATTACCTCGCCGCCAGATTATAAAGTTTAGGGCGGTCTTGGGTTCGCAAGCGCGTAAGGAGCCTGCCTAGCGGACACGTTGTGCTGCGCTGCGTTCGAAGGGGTTACCTAGGCGACGGTGTCAGCTGTGACCGGCGCGCCTTGCTCGCTCCGGGCTTTTGTGGGGGGCTGGCGCCGGCCTTTTGTCTAACATGTTTCGGTTGAACGGACACCCACCAAACCGGTCGAACGGACGGTCGAACGGACACCCACCGAACGTCGAACCGGTAACGTCGAACAGACACCCACGAGATGTTGAATGGTTACCCACCATTGGCTCAGATCCCTCATTTGCAACGACCGCCGGCTCTGAGGGTGATACAGGTGCTAACCCGTAAACACGCCCGTATGACCTGTGCAGACGTAGCTCATAAGGGTGAGTTCCGGCTGGTTTGTGGACACGGCTGGTTTGTGGACACGCAACGCGACTCGCGGATCGAGTACTGGATCAACAACGGTGGGTTCCATTCCCGCCATGGGCCGCCACAGACCCACCCCCGTTCCACCCGAGGATTCCATTGTCGGCAGGCTGTTGGAGAAGAATAAGGAGCCGCGCAGCGAAACTGGGGAGCACGGAAACATTGTGGGGCAGCACGGAAAGATTGTCCCGACCAAATCGTTGAATGGACAAATCGTTGAATGGACACCCATAAAAGCTGAGATGCCTCATCCAGATCCACCACCTCTGGAGCCGATACAGGTACGAACCCGTAGGCGCCCACCGGACAACCTGTGGAGACGTAGCTCAAGAGGGTGACTTGCGGCTGATTAGTGGACGGGCTGATTTGTGGACACGCGACGCGATTCGCGGATCGAGTATTGGATCAACAACACGGGGTTCCATTCCCGCCATGGGCCGCCGCTGACCCACCCGTTCCACCCGAAAATTCCATTGTCGGCAGGTTGGCGGAGAGGAGTGTGGAGCCGCAGGGCGGAACAAGGTAAGATAGATAAAACCTGCTGACCAAAGGCTACAACCGGTCCCTCTTAGGCACAGCCGTCTTTAGGGCTCCGCGTCTCGCAGGCCCTGAGCTCCGAAACGATATCTGCCCTTCTTGTCAGATTGATTGATGAGCGTCCAACACGGCTAAGGACGGCTACGGGACACTTAGCCTCGCTAATGGTGGCTGTCGACGGCACATTGACGGTGGCTGCCCACGATACATTGTGTGAATGCCCGCGTTACACACGGTACACGTCGCGGGTGTCTACGGTACGGGTCACGTTGCGTGTCCACGATGCCTACTCGTGAGGATGCATAGTATTTGCCAGCGTTCGGGAACTACGACGCGGTCAGCACATAGGGCGCTGCCAAACGCGAGGTGCCAAATCGCACCTTTTGGTGCCGCCATGCTGGTCAGAGCATCAGATTGCGGGAGCAGTTAAGGCCAGCTTTTAAGCTGCGAAAGTTCGTAATCGTCGGACCAGAGGTGCTGATTAGCCGCCCACAGGACGACAGGGCCGAGTGAAAATAGCAAGCACTCATAGCCGCTCACATCAACCAGCGTGCCGCGGCCGCATCGCTCTCGATGCAAAATGGCCGCCGCGGTGCCCAGAAAACTGAAGAGCCCGGTGACGATGTCGGAGTAAGGGATTGGCAAATGCTCCTCCCACTCCCCGTTTTTGGGGCGTCCGCAGAGCCAGCTGAGGCCAGCCCAAGCGTGCAGGGTAGGTGCATATGCTACCCAGTGGCGATAGCGACCAGTTAGACCGAATCCCGACATTCGTGTTTGAATGACGTTCGAGTTGATCGTTCGCAGTGATGCATAATTGAGCCCCCAATTGTCCATCACTCGAACACTGAAATTGTCGACGACTATGTCGGCATTCCGTATGAACTCCACGATCTGAGCCCGTCCTACGTCTGTTTCGGCATTCACCGTGACGTCATGTTTGCCTTTGTGGAGCACCTCGAATGTCCTCTTGCTTGGATGAGAAACGCGCGTCCTCGATGGGGAGTTGATTTTCGTTACGTCGGCGCCGTAGCGCCGCAGGAGTTGGGTGGCCAAGGGCCCTGCCACCGCATGAGTAAAGTCGAGCACCTTTATACCTCGAAGTGGTGAGATCATGGTGTTGTTTGCGCAGCGATTCCGCCAGGCGGAGCGTGTATCCCACAGAGGCTTTTTCCGTGACGGGCTGTTAGGGAGACAAGTCAGGTTTGGGAGAGTGCAACCCCGAAGAACTAGCGGAACTCGAGGATGCCAAAGGCGCGCTGTTGGTCCTACACTCGGGCCCTCGAAGAAAAACCGCCGTTGGCGGAGGAGCGGGTCGGCACAAGCTTGGGTTGGGTGGCGTAGAGATGCGAACGGAATTCTTCTTAGCTGTGCCCAGACCGTGAGAGCGTTGGATTTCCAGTGGCGACACCACGCACGCAAGGCGTTGAAAATCTCCTCAGCGCGATCGTAACGAACGCTGACGTCCTCCAACTCATGCGCGGATAGCCAATGCGGGCCCCCGGCCTCCCGAATCGCGTGCCCAAGGGCTGACCAGTTTCCCAGGATTGTCGTGGCAATCCATCCGTCTTGGGTGGGTAGGATCTTGAAACCCCGGTCCCAGTAGCTCTCTGACCGCTGGCCCTTACGTTCGAAGAGGCTGAATAGCTCCGCAAGGATGCTGCTCGAGTGCAAGCTTTCCCGATAGTCTGTTATTGATGCGTTCACGAGTCCTACAACACAACTCGCCGCTGCCCAGATGCTGACGATGTTACGCACGAGGAAGTTAAACGAAGACACAAGCTCCGCTGCGGAGTTCGGGGCCGTGGTGTGTTCAGAATACGTTTCGTCGGCGTAAGGATCGATGCGAATCCAAACGCGGCAGTCACTGGCAGAAAGTAGTTCCGCGAGCACGCGCTCATCGGCAGCCTGAAAGTGCGTGCTGCGGGAAGTTATGACGGCATCAACCGAATTCAGAGTGACTGCGAGCCAGTTGGAAAATTCGCTCCGTTGCGGTGGCAGCACCGCGCTGGTTTTCCCGCAGGCGGCGAAGAAAAAATGTAGGCTGCTCGACTCCTCCAGTGTCCCGCCCATCACCTTCGGGGCTCCACGCCGCAGAGGGTGACCCTCGGGCGGTTCAACCATACAGACGTCCGCTCCGAGGCCAGCAAGAATCCGACCGGCGATCGCGGCATCCCATCCACCCCATTCCAAAATTCGGAAACCGTGAAGGGGAGGGTGTCGTGGTTGGGCCATGGTTTCACAATTCCTTTACCGGCCAAATATTTCCTAAAGCTATCGGAAAACCCGAGATGACGGCATTGTGGACAGCCACATATTCGCCCGCCAGGCGGGGCCGGCCTAGAAGGGGGGGCAGGTGAGCAGCAGAGGCGCAGTCAGCTTGAGGGGGTTTGCTTTGTGGATCGTGCAGTTGTCGATCCGGTGTTCCAGAGCCGTCCTCAGCACACAACATGTTGAAACATCGAAGAAATACCTGCACGAGTCGGGGGGCAAAGGTATTGGTGCTCGACATGTATGCCGAGGATTGTCCCGTGCCAATGGACACGTGTCACACAAAGCGAACGCCGATCAGTATCGAGTGTCGTAACTCTGCGTGCCTCGACGAATGTAGTTAATTCAACGGTCGGGCCCTGCCGCCAATGTGGCTTTGCCTGAAGGGGAGGGAGAGTAGTGGGCTCATCAGTGGCCAGGGCCATCTATTTTGGAGTGTCCACAGCCCAACTCCGCATCCCACCCACAGCCCACCCACAGCCCACCGTCCACAACCTGTCCATCGTGGGTGTCCACAACCTGTGTCCACAACCTTTGTCCATAGCGGGCCTCCCCGCTGGCTACGTGCGCGGTCCATTTGCCTTGCGGATTCTTAGGCGTCCGCGGGCTTGTCCAGGGATCTTCAGATTTAATGGGTGTGCACGGATCTTCCCTCCAGGGATCTTCCAGGGTGTCCATGGATTTTTCCTTCCACGGATCTTCCGGGTCTTCCAATGGATGTCCATGGATTTTTTCAATGGATGTCCATGGATTTTTATGGGTGTCCATGGTTTTTTTCCATGGTTTTTTACGAATTTTTCCGCAGTTATTGCCCACTATTTCTCCCGAGGTTTTCCCAGGGCGTGCCCTAGCGGGTAATGCTCGATTTAGCCTAGGCCGTGAAAGCCAGACGCTCGTTAGCGTTTCCGAAGCTCTTGGCCGTTGCGCCTTTGAGGTTGATCCGCCGGGCGGGGGAAGGTTCGCTTATGTTCCGTGGGGGCGATCGGCGCCTGCAGTGGCGCCATTGGCTTACTCCGACCGAAGACGAGCCCCTTGGAACTCGCCTCGGTTGCGGCTCTCCTAGCCCCTCATTATAACGGTCGGTCCAGAGGACCTTACGCTTATGGCTGAAATTCACGGAGGGCGCGTGGTCGCGCGCGCTCTAAAGGCTGAAAATGTCCCTTATATCTTCACGCTCTGCGGTGGCCACGTCATGCCCATTTATGACGGTTGTGTCGACGAGGGGATCCGCGTGATCGACGTGCGCCACGAGCAAACCGCTGCGCATGCTGCAGACGGGTGGGCGCGCGTGACGGGGCGTCCGGGCGTTGCTGTAGTTACTGCTGGGCCCGGCGTGACCGACGCAGTTACAGGTGTTGCGAGCGCCCATCGCGCAAACATCCCCATGGTTCTCATCGGTGGACAAGGCCCGAGGCCATTTGCCGATATGGGCTCTTTGCAGGACATGAACCACGTTGAACTCATGCGGCCCATCACGAAGTGGTCGGTTTCGGTGCCCGAGGGTCGGCGGTTGGCGGAATATGTGGCAATGGCCTTTCGCATTGCAACCTCAGGGCTCCCGGGGCCGGTGTTTTTAGAGATGCCGATCGACCAACTGTTTCAAACTTACGACGAGGAGCGCATTGTCTTCCCTACGAAGTATCGTACTGAAGCCGGTATTGCGGGAGACCCGCGGTATGTCGAGCGTGCCTTTGAGTTATTGCGCTCTGCACAGCGACCAGTGATTCTGGTTGGGTCACAACTGCGATGGTCAAAGAGGCGAGAGGCCTACCCAAAATTCGTGGAGACATTTGGAATCCCGGTTTATGTCAACGGGCTGGGACGTGGGTCGCTTCCGCCGGATCACCCATACTTTTTCTCACAAACGCGGAAGGAGGCGTTACGGCAAGCGGACGTAGTTTTGATCTTTGGGACGCCCCTGGACTTCCGTTTGGGATATGGAAGGGAAACGCACTTTAATCCCGCAGCCAAGGTGATCCAAGTGGATCTCGACGGTGCTGAAATCGGCAGGAACCGGCCCATTGAGGTGGGAATCGTCGGGGATACCGGCCTCGTGATGGAGCAGCTCACTCATCTAGCGGAGAGCGAGCGCTTCGACAGGGCGCTGGTCAAGCCTTGGGTTGATGAGCTTCGGAGGCGAGAACACGAGAAGTGGGAGCGGATGCGTCCGGAGTTGGAATCGGACGCCGTCCCAATCAATCCGCTCCGTGCGTGTAAAGAGATCGCGGATGCCGTAGGGCGCGATGTGATCGCAATCGGCGACGGGGGAGATTTCGTCGCCACAGCAGCTTCTATCCTGCGTATTTACGAGCAAGGCCATTGGCTCGATCCTGGCCCACTGGGAACACTTGGCGTTGGGCCAGGCTACGCAATGGCTGCAAAGTTGGCGAAGCCCGATCACCCTGTCGTGATTATCTACGGAGATGGCTCATTCGGCCTGCACGCAATGGAATTTGAAGCGATGATCCGCCAAAAAATTCCGGTGGTTGGGATCGTTGGAAACGACGCGGCCTGGCAGCAAATTCGGAGAGGCCAGATTCAGCTCTACGGGCGCGAGCGGGCGGTAGCGACCGGCCTTGATTACACGCGTTACGACCGCGTAGTCGAGGCTCTTGGTGGTCACGGTGAATACTGCGAGCGTCCAGAGGAAATCCGCCCAGCGATCGAACGTGCATTGGCTGCAGGCAAGCCCGCCCTAGTGAACATCAAGATCGGCACGAGCGAATTTCGGAAAGATGCGATTTCGATTTAACAAGAATTTCCCTCTCTGGGTCTTTGCTGCGGGGAGCTACGGTGTCGGCCTGTGAGCGACAGTACAGCGGCAGTTGTCGTAGTTGGGAATGAGATTTTATCTGGCAAGGTAGTTGATACAAACTCAGGCTTCCTTGCACAGGAGCTTCGTGCTTTAGGCGTAAGTCTCGAGCGGATCCTCGTAATCCCAGACGAGGTTGGCGCCATTTCGGAGGCGGTCTCCGACTACTCGAGGAAATTTCACTGGGTGTTCACTTCCGGGGGTGTGGGCCCGACCCATGACGATGTCACCATTTCGGGTGTAGCCCAGGCTTTCGGTGTGAAGGTGATTCGGCATCCGTTGCTGGAAAGCCGACTAAAAAACATCAGCGGCGGCGAAATTGGGGATGCTCGACTGAAGTTGGCCGAAGTACCAGAGGGTGCTGAACTCTTGTTTGGTGAAGACCTCGTCTTCCCGGCAGTGGTTGTTCGCAATGTCTTCATCCTACCTGGGATTCCGGAACTCTTTCGTGCCAAGTTCCTGGCAATTCGATCCCGATTCCGGTCCGCCCCCTTCCACTTGCGGGTAATTTATCTTCGCGCGGCGGAAACCGAGTTGGTTCCCTATCTAAACGCTACCCTGGCAGCTTTCCCTGAGCTTCTCCTGGGCTCTTACCCGAAATGGAACGATCCCGATTATCGCGTCAGGGTGACTTTCGAGTCGAAGGATCAAACTTACGTTGAGGAGGCGTTCGCACACTTCCTCGCGCACGTTCCCGCAGAACTGGTAGTGCGCACTGAGTAGATCTGTGGCAGACTCGCGAAAAACTGACAAGTGAGGAGGTGGCCATGGTGCTGCAGAAGAAATTTGCAGTGGTGCTGCTTGGCGTTACCCTGCTGTCTTGGCCAGCATACGCAGACGATGATTTTTTGAGTGATTTGGGCTGGGGTACCCTCGCTGTCGTGTGTAACCTGTTTTATGTGCCGGCAAAGATCGCTTGGGCGGGGGTCGGAGGCATTACGGGATCGCTCGCGTACGTCGTGACGCTTGGTGACGTTGGTACAGCGAAGAAGGTTTGGCAACCAGCCCTCGGGGGGAACTACGTGGTAACGCCGGCCATGCTTCGTGGCGAGGAGCCTTTGTACTTCAGCCCGACCGAAGAGCAAAAACCGTTGCGTCGAAGGAGGACGGGGAGAACTTGAGCCGGAAGCTTTTGGTTACAGGCATAGCGGTGTTGGCTACCGCCGCTTTGGCTTTCGGCTTGTACCAGCTCCAAATGCGGCGCGAGGCCCGTCGTTGGGAAGGAACCTTCCAGGAGATTGTCGAGGAGAAGATCGAGCACGACGATGGGACGACTCGCAGCCGCTTTGTCGCTTTGCTGCCAGCTCCCGTAGAGGAAGTCCAGGCTGTCGTCTGGCAGGTAGAACGCCTTGAGGCGACGGTGCCCAACTTCAAAATCTCGCGGCTGATCGAAGATCTAGGAAATGTCAAACGGGTAGAGCTCGGGATCCAAGCACTGAGTCTGCCCTTATTGCGGTACGAAATGGAGTTCACCTTGCATCCCGAAGAGCATCGGGTGACTTTTCGAACGCTGCGATCGCAGGCTCAAGAGATCGAAGGAGAGTACCGGTTGGAACCGTCGCCTGACGGTAAAAAGACGCGGTTAATTTACAGTACAACAGCGCGTGAGAAAGTTCCGGTGCCGTTTCCTCGCGCCGTTTTGGACAGTGCCGGGAGGGAGACTTTTGTGAACACCGTGCGCGGGATTGAGCGACTTTTGAGAGCAACGCCAGGGCCAAGCTCAGGTTGACGCGTGCGCGACCATGAAGCGACTGCATCAGGCACGCTTCCTTGTGGGCGCGGCTTCGCCTTCACAGTTTCCCAGGTTTGCTTATCCTGAGGTGGCCTTTGTCGGCCGCTCCAACGCGGGAAAATCTTCCTTGCTGAACCGTTTGCTTGGAGGCCGCCGCGGTATTGCGCGTGTCAGCAAGACGCCGGGTCGAACCCAACAAATCAACTTTTTTCTTGTTGATGATTCGCTGATTTTCGCCGACTTGCCGGGTTATGGCTTTGCGAAGGTGCCTCCAGCAATGCGGGCGCAGTGGTCTGAGCTCCTACAACTGTACTTGGAAACTCGGCACCAGTTGCGAGCAGCGTTGCTCATTACGGATATCCGCCGCGGGTTGGAGGCAGAAGAGTGGCAAATGATCAGCCGCCTGCGCGCCCTGGGGATTAGCTGCCTCGTCGTGGCAACGAAGGCGGATAAACTGGGACAAGGCGAGAGAGTCAGAAGGGCTCGTGAGCTCGCTGTTGAGCTAGGCCAGGTAGGCGTCGAATTAGTTGTTTCCTCAGCTATCACGGGTGAGGGGATACCACAGATTTGGCAAGTGATTTTTCGCCATTGCCTGGACACACCACAGAAGGCTCAGGCGCAACGCTAGGCCCAGCGGGAGTTCAGGAAAGCTCCCAAGAGCTCGGTATAATTTCATTTTGTTGGGGAGATGTCCGGAGCACTTGTGCGGTAGCTCCCTATTCAACGAATCGTGTTCAGCGTGCCAATCCTCGAAGAGCCCGGCCGCTAAGTGGATTCCGGACCAAGCGGATCTCGGGCTGCGCGCTTTGTAATCCGATTTTGATCGTAACGGATCCTGGATCGAATCTTGGACATCGAATCTTGGAGATCGAATCTTGGGACGAATCTTGGACACCCACTCTTTTTGACCGGCTCTCGCTCCGTGCGCAGATCTTGGACGCAGATCTTGGACACCCACTCTTTTCGCAGATCTTGGACACCCACTCTTTTTGTCGGCTCTCGCTCCGGGTGAAACCCGAGGACCGCGAGTGAAACCCGCAACGGATTTTGGGCACCGGATTTCGGACACCCCGCGGATCTTGGACACGCACTCTTTTTGACCGGGCCTCGCTCGGGTGAAACGCGAGTGGAGAAACGCAAGGGGCGGGTTTTGTGGAGACCCACTAATTTGGGCTGGCACTCGTTCTGGGTGAAACGCCAGTGGAGAAACGCCAACGCTAGGAAATGCCAGTGGAGGAAAGGAAATGCCAGCGGACACCCACAACGTTTTGGAAATGCCAGGGGCCACACACAACTTGTGGGGAAACAGGGGTTGGCTCCCACAGCAGGTGCAACAAGCGAAAATGCGCCTTTCAGAAGTTGTGAGACGCTCACGGGGACGGGAGACCCGGGTCGTCTGCGTCTCGTGACTCGTCTTACAGTGTATCTCTGCCTCGCGACGAAGGGACCATCGGATTCGTCTATGTCCGGTGCACTTGCGTGGTATTCCGCTCTCGCCGAATTGACCTTCCGAAAGTCCCGCTCCTTGCGTTGCACTTTAAAGACCCGAAGCCGCGGTTCGAGCCTCGCCTGTGGGCCGGACTCGGAGAGGAAGGCGACAAAATCCAGTTTCGGTATCGCGGCTGGTTACGGGTTGGCACATTCCGGGTGTCGGCGCAGGCAGTATCTGGCCACCTGGCAAGGGATCCCGGTTGGATCTCCATCAAGCGTATAAAGCGAAGCTTCGATGGACGGTGCCCTCCCCTAAGCTTCCTCCCCACTCGAGTCGCCGAATGAGCCGGGATCCGGTTCGCTCCGAGGGGGCCTGAGGGAGCCGCGGCGTTACGAAGGCTTGGCAACGGCTTACAAGAAGCGGTGGGTGTCCACGAGCCTTCCTCCACGAACCTTCCGGAACCTTCCTCATTTGGACAGAGTGCCCTGGCAGGTTGCCATGGAGGGCGGGAAGTCGGGGCCCAGAACAAAGTTGGCAAGGCTAGTCCAGTACCGTGGATGTTCAGAAACTCGGTGGATGTCCAGAAACTCGCTCACTGTTGATTCACGCGTCGCTTCAAAGAGGGCCCAGTCGGCACCTTCCGGGGGGACCGCCTCTCGGGTGGGCAGGCTCGGCTTGGAGGGTGAACTGGGTTCCCAAAACAAACGCGGCAAATGCAGGCGAGTATCGTGGGTGTCCACGAGCCGGACCTCCGGCTGATTAGGTCCTGCAGGGAGCCCCGGAGGCCTTGGCCAACATCGTCGGGCTTTACGAATTCATGGATGTCGAAGAAGGGTGGATCTCCATGAAGTGCGTCTCCAGAAAGGGAGGGCAGGATAGGTCTTCGGGAATTGTTCAAGGAATTTGATCGGTGTCGAGAAATGCGATCAATTTCGCGGGCGTCCAGCAGTTCATCCACGAATTCACGAATTCGTGGGTCTCCAGGAGTTTGCTCCTACGAATTCTTGGGTGTCCAGGATTCTATCTGCTTCATCCAGGATTCTATCTGCTTCAGAGTGGGCGCTGCCGACAGCATCCGGAGGAACCGGCACCCGGATGGCCAGGGTTGGCTTGGAGGGGGGTGAACTGGGTAGCCAAAACAAGCTCGGCAAGTGCAGGCAAGTATCGTGGGTGTCCACGAACGGGATCCACAAGCGGGACCTTCGCAATCGGCAAGAACTCGTTGTCGGTTTCCGGCGCCCCCCGCTGACTAGGTCTTGTGGGGAAGCCTTGAGACCACGCGCAACATTGTCGGGCGCTACGAATCCTTGGGTGGCGAGGAAGTGCGGGTGGTAGGGAAGTGCGGCTCGAAGAAGTGTGTCCAGAACGAGTCTGCCCAAGTTGGGTCAAGAATTCGATCGCTGGCCAGAAATGCGACCAACTTGGTGGGTGCCCAGCAATTTTTTCACCAATTCTCTAGCAATTCATCGGTGGGTGTCCTGCAATTCATCCTACTGTAATGCATCCCGCAGTTCACCCAGGAATTCATCCAAGTGCTCACGGGAATTCATGGCAATTCATGCGAATTCGAGGGTGCCCAGGAGTTCATCTGCGAATTCGTGGGTGTCCAGGATTTTATACGGGATTTTAGAATTTCAGTAGGTGTGCAGGATTTCAATTTCCGAATTCTTGTGAGAGCCTAGGAGAGTTTGAGAATCCGGTTAGAAACGACCCTTCGGGAGGTCACCCCGCGAGTTTGCGGTCTCACATAATCAATAGGCTGTTCCGTGGGCGGGAGTGTGGACCCGTAGAACCTCCGCGCCGCTGCGTTTCAGCGCTTCGCGTAAGTGGCTCCCCTTTTTTTTTCCTCGTGCTAGACGGGCGTGCATGTCCAGCCACGCCACGAACGGAAGACTGTCGGAGCCTGAGCTCGATGAGGCGGTCCGCAAGGGCGAGATCGACACTGTTCTGACTGTGTTTCCCGACTTCTACGGCCGGTTGGTGGGGAAACGGATCTCAGGACGGTTCTTTTGTGAGGAAGTGGCTCATCATGGGATGCATGCTTGCGACTATTTGCTCGCGTGCGACATGGAGATGGACCCGGTCCCCGGCTACCGCTTTGCGTCATGGGAAAAGGGTTATGGCGACGTTCGTTGCCTGCCTGACCTTAGCACGTTGCGGCGTGCATCGTGGATCGACCGCACGGCCATTGTGCTCTGCGATGTGCTGAACGAGGAAACCAGCGAACCAGTGTCCGTTGCGCCTCGCACCATTTTGCGGCGTCAGGTCGAACGAGCAGCAGCAAAAGGTTTCTGCCCAATGGGTGCGTCAGAATTGGAATTCTTTGTTTTGCGGGAGACCTACGAATCGGCAAAGCAGAAAAACTTTGAGCAACTGGAAACCTTTGGCTGGTACATCGAAGACTACCACACGCTGCAGGGTTTCAAGGTCGAAGGCCTGATTGGTGCGATTCGGCGCCATCTGGAGGCCTCGGGGATTCCGGTAGAATTCTCTAAGGGCGAATGGGGTCCGGGGCAACACGAAATCAATATCCGCTACGCTGACTTTTTGGAAATGGCCGATCGCCACGCGATCTACAAACAACTCGCAAAGGAAGTGGCCATCCAACAAAATCTGGCGATTACCTTCATGGCGAAATTCGATGAGCGGCACGCGGGAAGCTCCATGCATTTGCATTCGAGTTTGTGGTCCATCGATGGCAGCGAAGCGCTCTTTGCAGGTGAAGCACCCGTGGATGGAGACCTCAGCCACCTCTCTGAGGTCTTCCGATGGTGGCTCGGGGGGCTGATTCACCACGCGCCGGCGTGTACGCTCTTGTTCGCTCCTTACGTGAACTCTTATAAGCGCTTTCGCTCTGGATCTTTTGCTCCCACTGCAATCGCTTGGTCGTACGACAATCGCACGGCTGGTTTCCGCGTGGTCGGGCACGGCAGCTCGCTACGAGTGGAATGCCGCATCCCGGGCGCCGACGCTAATCCTTACCTGGCCTTCGCTGCGACGCTAGCTGCCGGACTCGACGGGATCGAAAACAAAATTGAACCGCCGCCGATGTTTCGTGGCGACGCATACGCAGCCACGACGCTGCCTTCCGTTCCGCGCAGCTTGCCCGAAGCAATTGCTGCATTCGAAGATTCTCCGCTGTTTTACCAAGCCTTCGGTGAAGACGTTGTGGAACATTTGATTCACTTTGCGCGAACGGAGCAGCGGAAGTTCGAGGAGGTTGTTACTTCTTGGGAGCGACAGCGCTATCTGGAGCGGGCGTAGGCATGCCAGCGCCGGTCGTCGGAATTACCTCTTACGCGCGTGACGATTCGGAGCTTCCTTGCTTCAGTCTACCTGTAGGTTACGTGGATCGCGTTGTTGCCGCGGGTGGAGACCCGGTCATTCTGCCTCCGGCTATGGCGCAACCGGTGAGGTTGCTCGATCGTGTGGATGGGTTGGTTTTTTCGGGTGGTGGGGATGTGTCGCCGGAGGCTTATGGCGGTGACCACCACGAGACCATTTACTCCGTCAGCGAGGAGCGCGATCGTTTTGAATTCGAGCTGCTGCGGGCTGCGCTGCAGCGACAAGACATCCCGATTCTGTGTATCTGCCGCGGTCTTCAGGTGTTGAATGTAGTCCTTGGGGGCTCGCTGCATGAGCATCTCCCCGAGGTGTTTGGAGAAGCTGTGGCGCACCGCATTCCACCCCGCCAAACCTGCCGACATCACGTCCGTGTGGATCCTCAGAGTCGCTTGGCCCAGATTTTAGGTTGTGTGGAGATCGATGTCCTTTCATGGCACCATCAGGGAATTGACCGCTTGGCTCTTGACCTTCGGCCGGTCGGTTGGGCTGAAGATGGCCTCATCGAAGCAGTAGAACATCGGGGACATCCATGGTGCTTTGGCGTACAGTGGCATCCAGAAATGGAGCCAAGTGGATCCAAACACGATCGGCTGTTTGCGGCATTCATCGATGCAGCTTCAGTGCACGCAAGGAGGCGCAATGAGTGGTAGACTTGCCGGTAAGGTCGCTTTGTTAACGGGAGCAGCCGGGGGTATCGGTGAGGCGACCGCGCGGCGCTTTTGCGAAGAAGGCGCTCGTTTGGTGCTTGTGGATTTCAACGCAGCGGCCCTTCAAAAGCTGGCTACCGACTTGGACAAAAGCGGCGCGGGGGTTGCATGGTTTTCAGCGGATGTTTCCCGTGAGGGCGATTGTGCGGCGATGATCC
The DNA here is from genome assembly GCA_026415395.1 of Candidatus Binatia bacterium. Classification (NCBI taxonomy): domain Bacteria; phylum Candidatus Binatota; class Binatia (SeqCode); species Binatia bacterium. The sequence goes on from JAOAHD010000007.1 coordinate 378,464, forward strand.
GCTTTGCGGAGGAGAGATTCGGCGCGCTGCACGTGTTGTTCAACAATGCAGGCATCTTCCCGGACGAAGACGGTTCGGTCACTGAAACCAGCGAGGCGGTGTTGGATCGCGTGCTTGCCGTCAATGTGAAAGGGGTGTTTTTCGGCTGCAAGTATGGAATACCTGCCATCCTACGTGCCGGGGGTGGTTCCGTGATCAACACCGCGTCTTTCGTAGCACTGATGGGCGCGGCCACCTCGCAGAGCGCCTACACAGCGTCAAAAGGCGCCGTGTTGGCACTTACCCGTGAGATAGCGGTGGAGTACGCCCGTCGAGGCATTCGTGCGAATGCGCTGTGCCCCGGCCCAGTGAACACGCCCTTACTTCAGTCACTGCTTTCGGATCCCGCGCGTCGTGCCCGGCGGTTAGTTCACATTCCCATGGGCCGGCTCGCGGAGGCCGACGAAATCGCACGCGCGGTGGTGTTTCTTGCGTCCGACGAGTCCTCTTACATCACCGGCACAACGTTTTTGGTGGACGGCGGCATTACTGCTGCGTACGTGACTCCGGAGTAAGAAGCGATCATGGAAAAGCTAATAATTGGGGATCGGCGCCTCGATGGAGCGGGTGTGATTACTGTCATCGAGCCGGCGACCGGGCAGCCGCTTGCCGAAGTGGCCGCGGCTTCCAGTCATGATCTGGATGCCGCAGTGGCAGAGGCAAAGAAGGCGTTACCCGCGTGGTCTGGACTGACTCCAGTTGCCCGAGGAGAAATCCTTTACCGGTTTGCCGATATTGTGCGGGCTCATGCGGAAGAATTGGCCGTGATCGAGGCCAGGAACGTCGGTAAACCGATTGCCGATGCTCGTTGGGAAGCAAGTCATGTTGTAGAAACGATTCGGTACTACGCGGGGGCGGCCGACAAGTTCTTCGGAAATACGATTTCCGTAAAGAAAGGTGGGCTTGACCTGACACTTCGTGTTCCACTTGGGGTCGTGGGCCTGATTGTCCCGTGGAACTTCCCGATGGTCATTGCGACGTGGAAGCTGGCTCCCGCGCTTGCGTGCGGGAACACAGTGGTGTTGAAGCCCGCGAGTTTGACGCCTCTCACGGCCCTGCGCCTTGGAGAGCTTGCCCTCGAAGCAGGCATACCTCCCGGGGTTGTGAACGTGGTGCCCGGCAAGGGGGCTGAAATCGGCCATCAACTCGTGGCACATCCCGACGTGGCAAAAATTGGGTTCACGGGTGAGACCGCAACCGGGCGCGCGATTATGGCCACCGCTGCGCAGCAGATTAAACGGGTGGGTCTCGAGCTCGGTGGAAAGTCCCCGAATGTTATTTTTGCCGACGTGGATATTGAAGTGGTGGCTCACGAAGCGGCGGCCTCGGTGTTCGCAAATGCGGGTCAAGACTGTTGTGCACGCTCTCGTATCTTGATTGAACGCTCAGCCCACGCGCGGTTTTTGGAGGCGTTCGCCGCCGTTACCCAGAGCTGGGTTGTTGGCGATCCTTTGCAACAGGACACTCAGATGGGCCCACTGATTTCGGAGCGACAACGAGAGATTTCAGAGAGCTACATCGAGATTGGCCGGCGAGAGGGGGCTCGGAAGATCTGCGGGGGGGAGCGATTGGCACGCCCGGGGTTCTTCCTGCGGCCCACGGTACTGGACGGCGGGCGCCCGGGAATGCGGGTGGTTGAAGAGGAAATTTTTGGTCCCGTGGCGGTCGTGATGACCTTCGATACGGAGCAAGAGGCCATCGAGCTGGCGAACAACACCATATACGGCCTCTCTGGTTCCTTATGGACCAACGATTTGAAGCGCGGTTTGCGCGTGGCACGGGCGCTGCGTACCGGAGTGCTTTCTGTGAATTCCTCCAGTAGCGTACACTTACAAGCTCCCTTCGGAGGGATGAAGCAATCCGGCTTGGGCAGGGAGTTGGGCATGCACGCGCTCGAGCAGTACAGCGAGGTCCGGAACATTTACTTTGAGACGGAACCTGCCTGACCAATTAGTTTACGGGATAGTTTGATTTCGAGGCGCGGAAGGGCCGGGGTGGTGGAAGCGGCAGACACAAGGGACTTAAAATCCCTTGGGGTTATCCCCGTGCGGGTTCGAGTCCCGCCCCCGGCATGTATCCATCGCATTGATAGAGTAGAGCGGCGTCAGACACGCCATCGCCTGGCGGACGGCTGTGCGTCCACCAGCAGGCGCGCGAGGGGGAAACTCAGTTCGAGCCTCGTGCACCTCTGACAGATGTCCAACAGTCGCAGAATCCAGGACGAATCGCGTACGAATTAGAAGGATCATGGGGGCCGGGTCATGGCCATCGGTCGTGGAGGTCGGTCGGTGGACACCCGCCGCTTCGGCAAGCGTAGGTTATGGTTATGGATGATCATGACATGGATCATGGACACCCACGTTTCCGCATGGGGATGGATCCTGGGCACCCACTGTCCAACGAGGAGTGGGCCACGAGTAGGGGATCATGGATACCCACCAGGGATCATGGACACCCACCTGCTGGGCGGGGTCAATTGGGGGTCAATAGGACGGGACGGATCGTGGAGACGGATCGTAAACACCCACGTTTCCGGGACGGATCCCGGACGTTTCCGCGACGGATCCCGGACACCCACTTTTCGGGGTAGCTAGCTGCGGCTGAAAAAGACCTCCGTGCTTCCGTTGCATGCTCAGGCCCGGCAGAAGGCCGGCTCTGTCGTGCAGACCGGGAGCATGGGGGGGATGCCTGGTGGAGGGCGGGACGAATCGTGGACGGGTGGATGGTGGACACCGACATTTTCGGCGGGGCCAATAGCGGGCGACGGCGGCACGCTTGCTCTTTGTGTCTGCTCTGTTTGACTCGGCAGGCTGGAATTCTTGCGAAGTGACGCAAAACCTGGATGCCCCCTTCTTTGACTCACACCCAGGATCAGCACCCCTTTTGGAGGCGATTGCCGGATTCCCCCGTTTCTTGGATTGGCTCGGAAAACCCGCATTTTCGAGGTGCGAACCTGAAGCCAAAGCGCCTCCGTGAGGGTGTTGGCCCTACTGAGGGACGAGAGCAGACTCGCGTATAAAACCGCGACGACGTTAGATCTGGCTGCCCCAATCCTAGGATCCGGAGGCTGGAGCTCGGCTTCCGACAGGGTCCGAAGTCTGCCCGCGCTCTCGCAGGATCCTGTGGGTTGCAACTCGAGCATGGTACCGCAGTCCGCGCCGCGAGGAGCCCGAGAAACTCGGAGGTTGTGCCCTGATTATTCCTCCCTGCTTTTTCCTCCCTTGTCGCTCCTCCCTCGTCTCTCCATGCTCGCTGAGCCGGTCGTGACCTGTCACCAAGAAGAGCGAGGCCACCTACCAGGTCATGCTCCTGGCTCGGGCAGTTAGTCGATTTTTTGGGGCCGGTTTGACTTATCAGGGGAGCGCAAGGGCAAAGTCTCTGCCCTGTGGGTATGCGGTGCCCGGCTCCAAGATCCGCGTCCCGGACCGCCATCGGCGCATGAACAGCGGTCCGGGATTGCCCCGCGGGCTGGCGTTTTCATCTTGGGTATCGGTAGGTTGTCTAGGGTGTCCGCGACCGGTTCGTCAGGGACCACCCTGAGCGGATAGTCGATTCAGCCCCGAGCCGGCGGAGCTAGTCGGGGCTCCTGAGCTATTCGTGGGTGTCTATAGACTGATGCTCCACTGGCGAAACGGGCTGGGGATCCTGGCCCATTTCACGGATGTTTCTTGGATGTCCAGGATTGCCTAGGATTGCCTCCTCCAAAATTGCTTTTCCTGGATGTCCAGAATTGACCTCCAGAATTGACCTCCCTTCCAAGATTGCCCCCCCGATCGGCGTCGCTGGAGCATTGCACTCCAGCATTGACCTCCAGACTTGGCCCCCATCTACTGGATGCCCTCGACCGGTTCCTCGAGCGGCTTTTCCTGGGTGTCCAGGATGGGATTTGGGAGGAGTGCCTCCTTCGGTGGGTGTCCAGGATGGGATTTCTCCAGCATGGGATTTCTCCAGCATGGGATTCCTAGGAAGGGATTTGTTGGATGTCCACGATGGGATCTTGGGTGTCCACGATGGGATCCCACGATGGGATCCCAGATGGGACTCCATCCAGGATTGGACCCCACTTTTGGTTGCACGGATGGCTGGAATGGGCAGGTGCACGGGGCCGTGTGGTGGATGCATGGGGTGAAGAGGAGCGAAATCTGCTGCCCCATTGCGCGAGTCTCTCCGTGGCCGAGCGAGAACCCCAGACGTGGACCTGAGCAAGTTCGAGCGCCTGCGGGATCAGGGGAGGGCGCCGTTCGCTCGACAAGAGGGCTGGCCCCGAGCCCAAGCGTGCATAGGAACAAGGTATCGCGCCGGGCCCTCCGGCATGTTTGACTCGCCGCGTCTAAGCGCGCTCGGGGTCAAGCTCCAACGACAATCATCGAATGCCCTTGAAACGTCCCCAGCCCGAGCGCCCTCGGGATCAAGTGAGGATGCCATTCGCTCGATACGGCGGCCGGCAACCGAGTCCAAGCCCCTCCGGAATCAAGTGTGGAACACCGCATGTGAGGGATCACGCAACTTCCCTTGTCTCGCTCTGTCTCGCTGGCGTTGCTGGCCGACCCTGAACGTGAGCTGGAAACGGCGCTGCCTTTTACGCCGCCGGGGGTTGAAACTCGGGCGGCTTGGGGAAAGGGCGGTCCCAGCGCTTTTCTCGCCTAGGCCGGCTGGGCTATTCGCCCCGGTTGCTAACAGGGGCTATGGTCCACGGAGTCTAACGCAGCCACGCACTCGAGGTGGTCCGTTTGCGGGAACATATCGAAGGGTTGGATGACGGTGGTTCGATATCCGTTTCGCTCGAACCACGCTAAATCGCGGAGCAAGCTTTCTGGGTTACACGAGACGTACACGATGCGCCGCGGAGCAAGCTTAATGATCCCCAAGCGCGCCTCCTCGTCCACGCCCTTGCGCGGAGGATTCAGTGTCACAACGCTAACGCGACCGAATCGCTCCCCCAGAATACGTGCACCCTCGTTAGCGGTGGCAGTGAGGATGCGCACATTGTGAAAACCGTTCCACCGCACGTTGCTCCGCGCATCCGCGCTCGCAATCGGCGATTCCTCAATACCAAACACAAGTTTTGCCGTTGGCGCGAGATGAAAAGTGAGCGCGCCCGCTCCACAGTAAAGGTCCGCAACAAGCTCTTCCGCTGACGTTTGAACTACCTGAGTTACGTATTCGTAAATCCGGCGAGCCACCGGGATATTCGCCTGCAGAAACGCACCCGCACGAGTTTTGAGTTTGAAGGCCCCAATGCGCTCCGCCAAAGTGTCCTCTCGGGTTACAGGCGTAAAGAGCTCTCCGAAGATGACGTTGCCGGCCGATGGATTGTAATTGTGCACCACGCTGCGAACTCGCGGGAGGCGAGCGATAGCACGGAGCAGTGTCCTCAGGCGTTGGTCTAACTTTGTGGCCGTGACGAGGATGACTTGAACGCTTTTCGTCCAACGGCTGACGCGAAGGACTAAGTAGCGGAGCGAGCCTTCATGCGTCCGCTCGTCGTAAGTTGGCAACTCGCTCGCCTCTAACAAGGCAGGAACCCGGGCAAGCGTGGTAGTGATTAACGGATGGTGAACCGGGCAAGCACGAATATCCACAACGACATGGGTGCCGGGACGAAATAAGCCAACCAGCAACCCTCGTCGAACGGAGCGACGAAGCACCAGCTTCGCTTGATTGCGGTAGCCGAACGCTTGTGGTGACCCGACGATGTTGCCGATCGCAGGACCCCCGTTCGGCCACTGGGTGGCAACCAACGCGCGTAACTTTTGCTGCTTCCACTCGAGTTGTGCCCCGTACGGCTGCCCAATCAGGCGGCACCCTACGCATTGAGGATAGTGCGGACAGGGAAACTCATGTGCCTTACCGATCGCTTCGCTTTGCTCGCTGCCGACGAAACGTACCACTCCGACCCCCCTTTTTCTCGACTAAGTGAAGCTCTGCAATTTCCATCTCACGGTCTACTGCCTTACACATATCGTAGACCGTAAGGGCTGCGATACTTGCGGCCACCAGCGCCTCCATTTCCACGCCCGTTTTTCCCTCCACCCTTACTCGGGAGCGAATCTCTAACTCGCCCGGAGCGACGGGCTCCAGCTCGAGCTCGACCGCCTCGATCGGCAAAGGATGGCAAAGCGGAATAAGATCGCTTGTCCGCTTCGCTGCCATGATCCCCGCTAACCGGGCAATCGAGAACACTTCTCCCTTCTCGATCCGTCCCTTGACAATTCGTTCCAGCGTCGACGGTTGCATGCGGATGAGTGTGCGCGCAACAGCCTCCCGTCGTGTCTTCGGCTTCGCACCTACGTCCACCATGCGTGCTCTCCCCTGCGCATCTAAGTGCGAGAACTGACCGGAATCCTTGCGGGGGCTTGACTGAGTCAGTAGAGTTCGAGACCTCATGACACACCACAAAATCATTATTCTCGGCTCGGGGCCAGCGGGGCTGACAGCGGCATTGTACGCCGCCCGCGCGAATCTCGCTCCCGTTGTGATTGAAGGTTCGCAGCCCGGTGGGCAGTTGACCATCACGACAGAGGTCGAAAATTACCCAGGCTTTCCTGAGGGACTTTTAGGCCCTGAGTTGATGGAACGGTTTCGCAAACAGGCTGAACGCTTCGGGACACAGTACGTTTACGGCGATGTCACCGAAGTGAAGCTTTCGCAATCGCCGTTCGAGGTCCGCACCCACAGTGAGGCGTTCACTTGTGACGCTCTGATTATTGCCACCGGAGCATCTGCGAAATTGTTGGGCCTTGAGTCTGAAAAGCGCCTGATGGGTCACGGAGTATCAGCGTGTGCTACGTGCGACGGATTCTTCTTTAAGGGCAAAGAAGTCATTGTCGTTGGAGGTGGGGATACCGCCATGGAAGAGGCGATCTTTCTGACGAAGTTCGCTTCGCGAGTCACCGTCGTCCATCGCCGAAATGAACTCCGGGCATCGAAAATCATGCAGGAACGCGCCCGTCGAAATCCGAAAATCCAGTTCATCTGGGATTCGGTGGTCGACGAAATTTACGGAAGTCCCGATGGCAAGGCGGTTACAGGGGTACGGCTGCGCAACGTCAAAACCGGCGAGCTAAGCGACTTCGCCTGCGAGGGCGTGTTCATCGCCATTGGGCACCAACCGAATACGCAACTGTTTCAAGGGCAGCTTGAGATGGATCCAGCCGGCTACATCATCACGCGCGGGCGCTCCACCGCCACCAGTGTGCCGGGCGTTTTCGCTTGCGGGGATGTGCAAGATCCGACCTATCGTCAGGCAGTGACTGCTGCCGGAACAGGTTGCATGGCTGCAATTGATGCAGAGCGGTGGCTAGAAGCGAAAGCTCACGGGTGAATGGCATCACGTGTTCGGTTGCGGTCGAAAGACGATAGCCGAACAACGGTCGGCCCTAACGGATTGAATCGCGCGCGTGTTGGCGCGTCTAGAACGCGTTCGTGACTCACGGGGATCAATACGTGCGCTTGAAACTTGGGACTCTGACCTGGGCTGCGATGCTCGTTGCGGTTGCCCTTCCCGTATTCGGCGAGGAAGCAGCCCTACTCTCGTACCAAGACGAGCAAGCGCTGGCAGCTCTCTTGTGGGCGCGTGCGGCAGAGGTGCTCGATGCCCGCACAGCTCTTCGCCAAGCAGAAAGCGCGCATCTGCGGGCACGGACGTACCCAAACCCGTCAATCGACGGAAGTTGGAATACCATTCCCGTTGGCCGGACCAATCCGCCTGGATTGCCGGACCGCCTCAATCAAATTCCTAATTACTCCGTTGTCTTTGCACAGCTTTTCGAATTGGGGAAGCGTGGCCCTCGTATCGCCGCCCGAGCGTTCGACGTTGAACGGTTACGCGCCGAGGCAGAAGCCGTGTTGGGCGATCGCTTCTTCGCTCTCCTGGACACGATTGGACGGATCGCCACCGAGCAACGACGGAGCGCGGTGCTGGACCAACAGATTCGCGACTCCGAGGAACTTCTACAACTGGATCGGGCACGTGCTGACCGTGGGGAAATCCCTGCGTTGGATGTGGATGTCGCGGAAGTGGAGCAAGCCCGACTGCGGGCACTGCGGGAAAGTGCTCAAGCAGCTCTGCTCCAGGCACAATCCGAGTGCAGCGCGCTGCTTGCAATGCCGTGCCCGCAATTCGCTGACGACGAGGCAGCGAAGAGCTTTCTTGTTCGATCGTACCAGGGTGTTGCGGGGGTCCAGCCTTCCGTCGACTTGGCGTTAGAGCTACGCCCCGATCTCAAGGCGCTGCGGGCTGCCATCGCCGCGGCCGAGCAAGACGCCGTGCTCGCGGAGCGCCGCGCTGTGCCCGATGTCACGCTGCGTGCTGGGTACACGTACGACCAGTTCACCGTCGCTGGAAATCAACGCAACAGTCTAGTGGTCGGCTTTGAAATGCCGATTCCGTTGTTTGATCGCGGCCAGGCTGACCTCATTGCGGCCCGTGCTGTTGAGGCGAGAGCCCGCGAACTCCTCCGCGTTCTGACGGAGAGCCTTCCCGATCGCCTAAAGGGGGCGACGGAACAACTCGGTTTGGCGCTTCGTCGCATGGAGCAACTGGATCGCGCAGTGACGAAAGCGAGTGCCATGCGGGACACACTGGTCGAAGCCCAGCGTGCCGGTGGGATATCGGCAATCGAAGTGCTGGTCGCGCGCCGAAATTACCAGGATTTACTGCGGGAGCGCGTGGAGCTCGACGGCGATGCCTTCTCCGCCGCTCTGACAATTCGGAAACTGTCTGGCCAATTTCCCACGGTCTCAACCGAAAAATGAGAACCTATGAGGTGGAGTGAGGATTTGAGAAGAGCAAAGGACGCGCCTTGTGGCAGCGTAGCACTGCGTCGCTTTGATCGATTCTCCTTGCCGCTGAGGTTGACGTTCGTCGGGGTGGTTGTTTCGGCAGCCGTGGTCGTGGCGCTGCTCGGCTGTGAACGGGACCTGCAAGAAGCCCCGAAGTCACCAATCCGCGTGGACGGCACCAAGGTTGAGGTCGAGCGTGCGGCAGCAACCTTAGGTTACCTGACCATTGAACAGGCCAAATTGCAGCGAGTGCTCGATCCCGAACCCGTTGCAGGACGGGTGGCCGTTGCCGAATCACGGGCGGAACCTATCGTGGCACCTCTCGAGGGGCGAGTCGACAGCGTCGCCGTTCGCTTAGGGCAACGGGTGAACCCTGGGGATCGCTTGATCTCACTTAGGTCTGCTGCCCTCGTCGACCTGTTGCACGAAATCGAGGTCTTGCAAGCTAGTGAGGCGGTGCGCGCGAAGACGGTGGAACGGTTGGGTGCTTTAGTGCAGTTGCGCGCTGCTGCCGAGAAAGACCTGCTTGCAGCTCAGCTCAAGTTGGAGGAGGTGCGGTTGTCCCGACAGGCCGCGGAGCTCAAATTGCGCAGTCGCCCGATACAGGTGTCGGCCGATGGGTCGTATTGGCTGCTGGCGCCTCGGGACGGTGTGGTCGTTGAGCGGAACGTGCTCGTGGGTGAAGAAGTCGGCGCGGATCGGACACAACCATTGCTTGTCATCGCTGACCTCAGCGAGGTCGTGGTTACGGCCGACGTTCCCGAGCAGCGCGCGACATGGCTGCGCGCCGGGGGACAGGCGAGGATTCGCAGCGCGGCGCAGCCGGGCCGGGTCTGGACAGGAGAAATTGAATACGTGAGCGAAGTTGTAGACCCACAGCGACGCATGGTCAACGTGCGAATCCGAGTGCCAAATCCGGACCACCTGCTGCGACCGAACGCATTCGTACAGGTGGTCTTCGACCCCGGGGAAGGCACAGTGGTCGTGGTGCCTGCAACGGCTGTCGTTACCGACGATCAACGGGTCTCCGTGTTTGTCGTGGCGAGTGAGAACCCACCGACGTTTCAACGGCGTGATGTGACTACCGGCCGTCAAAGCGAACACTCGATCGAAATCCTATCCGGCTTGCAGCCCGGGGAGAGCTACGTGGCTCGCGGAGCAAATTTGCTCGCAAACGCCATCGACCTTGTTCCCTAACACGTCCAACAAAGCCCATGTTCGACCGCATTGTTGACTTGTCTCTCCGGAACCGCAGCGCTGTTTTGTTCTTCACTGGGGTAGTCATCTTGTTCGGTTGGCGGGCATTTCGTGCTCTAACCATCGAGGCGTTCCCCGATCCCACGGACACACAGGTCAACGTCATTACCTTGTTCCCTGGACAACCTGCCGAAGAGGTGGAAAGGCAGATTAGTCTCCCGATCGAACGTGCCCTCAATGGGACACCGGGGCTCATACGGTTGAGAAGCATCTCGTTGTTCGGGCTCTCGTACGTCACCTTGACGTTCGATGACGGCTTCGATGTCTTGTTTGCGCGGGCTCAAACCCTCGAGCGCTTAAGAGGTGCAGAGCTGCCCGAAGGAGTGGTCCCGGAACTCGGGGCGCTCGCCACTCCGATCGGAGAAGTTTACCGCTACACGCTCGTAGGGGCGGGTGGCGACCCGATGCGTCTGCGCACCATTCAGGACTGGGTGGTTCGCCCGCGATTGCTTCGCGTGCCGGGCGTGGCCGACGTGGTTTCTTATGGCGGCTTGGTTCGCGAGGTTCACGTTCAGCCCATCCCCGCCAGGCTTGCAGGTTATGACCTCACCTTAGAGCAACTCGAGAGTGCCCTACGCAAGAGTAGCGTGAATGCGAGTGGTGGCGTGTTGGAGCATGGCTCGGAGCAGTTTGTCATCCGGAGTGAGGGCATGTTCCGCAGCTTGCAGGACATCGCCGCGGTCCATGTCGCAAGCCGCGATGGCACGCCTGTGCGCGTAGGAGATGTGGCTGCAGTGCAAGATGGATGGACGCCGCGACAGGGGGTGGTGAGTCGAGGTAACGACTACGACGTGGTACAGGGCATCGTCCTCATGCGGCGGGGCGAAAATCCATCCGTCGTGCTGCAACGGGTCCGTCAGGCGGTTGCAGAACTCAACGGTGGGGGGCTTCCGACCGGTGTATCTCTCATCCCGTTTTACGATCGCACGGATTTGGTCAACACCACGCTACGTACCGTAGGGCACAACCTCCTCGAGGGGGCGACCTTAGTGACGATCGTTCTTTTCGCGTTCCTTTTGGACATCCGCGCCGCAGCGATCGCGGCTTCAGTCATCCCGCTCTCGCTCCTTAGTGCATTCATTTACCTGCACGTTCGCGGAATGAGCGCCAACTTGCTCAGCATGGGGGCGATAGACTTCGGAATCATCGTGGATGGTGCCGTGGTGATCATCGAGAGTATTCTGCTGCACTTGTACGGAAGCGCGCACAATCAATCAGCGCCGTACGCACAGGCGTTAAGCCAACGGGTTCGCGCCGGCGTCACTGCGGTTGTGCGGCCCACGGTGTTTGCGTTGCTCATCATCATTGCAGCATACCTTCCAATTTTCTTGCTGGAGCGCGTGGAGGGAAGAATTTTTGCTCCAATGTCAAATACGGTGGTGGCGGCTCTGCTTGGCGCCCTGCTGTTCTCGATTACCCTGGTGCCGGTTTTGGCGACGTTCGCTTACCGACATTTGCCTGTCCATCGTGAGTCCCCTTTACTACGCTGGGCGGAAAGAGCCTACCAGCCAGCGCTGAACTTCGCCTTGACGTGGCCCCGGGCACTTCTTGCCGTGGTGGTTTTGGCGCTCGGGTGTTCCGTCTACTTGCTCGCCCGCATGGGCTCCGAGTTTTTGCCCGAACTCAACGAGGGTTCATTGTACTTGACGTTTACCCTGCCACCGGACACGAGTCTGACCGAGGGACGGCGAATGGTGCCTCAAATTACCGCCTTGTTGCGCGACCACCCCGAGGTAAAGGAAGTCCTCACTCAGCTTGGGAGGCCCGAAGATGGGACAGACCCGAAGCTGGCGAACAATTTGGAGGTATTCTTGCTGCTTAAGCCTCCCGAACAGTGGCGCGCTCATGTGCGCAACCTGAGCGACCTGATCGAGGACATCCGAGGCCGACTCGTCGAGGTCCCGGGCGTCGAGGTGAACTTCTCTCAGCCGATCCGAGATAACGTGAACGAGTCGATCTCTGGGCAAAAGGGACAAGTGGCCCTCAAGCTGTTCGGGGAAGATTTGGTTGAATTGCAACAGTTGGCGGAGCAGGTGAAGGGTGTGCTCGCCGGGGTGCCCGGAATCGCGGACTTAGGACTGGTGCTGAGTAGCGAGATCCCGCAAATCAAAGTGGAACCGGACCGCGATGCCCTAGGTCGATACGGTCTGGACATGGAGGATTTTCAGCACGTGCTGCAAGCCGCCCTTGGTGGGCAACAAGTCGGGGTGTACTGGGACGGTGAGGCCCGGTTCGACATCGTGTTGCGCTACCCGCCCTCAGCCAGGGCGCACATTGAAAAGATCCGCAACCTGCAAGTACCAGTGCAAGGGGGAGCGACAGTTCCTTTGGAAATGCTCGCCACGGTAACGGTGGGCCGCGGTCGTGCAGCAATCACCCGCGAAAACGGGCGGCGCTACATCGGGATTCGCATGAACGTTGGCGGCCGCGACCTGGGAAGCTTTGTTGCAGAGGCGCAGCAGCGGGTTGCGGCCGCGGTGAAATTGCCACCTGGGGTGACGGCAGAGTGGGGAGGTGAGTTCGAAAGCAAAGAGCGTGCGATGGCGCGGTTGTTGACGGTCGTTCCGGTCGCACTCGTCGTTACATTGATCCTCCTGTTTCAATCCTTCCAACGCTTTGGTCCGGCCATGTTGGTTCTGTTGAACACTCCATTCGCTCTTGTTGGGGGAGTGCTGGCACTTTGGGTCGCCGGAATGCCGTTGTCGGTTTCCGCGGCAGTGGGCTTTATTGCTTTGATCGGGCAAGCGTCGTTAAATGGAGTTTTGGTGCTCTCTCGCGTGGAGGAGAAAAGGCGCGAAGGTACCCCCCTCGAGATGGCCATCGTTTCGGGCTGCATGGAACGGCTACGTCCCGTTCTCATGACTGCATGCCTAGCCGCACTTGGTCTGGTCCCGGCTGCCCTGAGTCATTCCATTGGGAGCGAGGTACAAAGGCCGGTGGCGGTCGTGATTGTTGGGGGTACTGTGAGTGCCTGCCTGCTCACTCTCGTTGTGCTGCCCGCGTTGTACCGCCTGAGTGCGCCTCTGCTCGGAGAGGTGAGGCTGTGAAATGTGCTGATGAGGCAGAGCGTCTGCCGCCTCGTGACCTTCCTGCTCGTAACCTCGCGACGGGCGCAACCGATGCGCTACTCGCGCATTCGGAAGCTCGCCCACCGGCTGTCGATGTACGCGCTTGCTCCCAGGAAGGGCAGGAGTCAGAGGGCGCAAACGCCAATGACCGGTCAGTACTGGACCTTTCCGTGGTTGTGCCGATTTTCAATGAAAGGCCCAACCTACCGCCCTTGCATCTGCGCTTGACCCGTGTGCTGGCCAAACTCGGGCGGACCTACGAAATTTGCTACATCGATGATGGCAGCAACGACGGTTCGTTGTCCTTTCTCCTGGAATGCGCCGCTAAGGATCCGCACGTGCGCGTGGTGGAGCTAGCGCGCAACTGCGGGCAGCATGCAGCAATCTTGGCTGGTTTTTTCGTGTGCCGCGGGGATGTTGTGGTCACTCTCGATGCTGACCTGCAAAACCCGCCCGAGGAAATCCCACGTTTGCTTGACGCCGTGGGCCAAGGCGCCGATGTCGTTGGGGGCCGCCGTGTGGGGAGGCGTGACTCCCAGGCGCGCATTTTCCTCTCACGGGTGATCAACTCCTTCGTCGCCCTGCTCACCGGCGCATCGATGCAAGACCTCGGATGTATGCTGCGCGCGTACCGGCGGGAAGTGGTGCGAGAAGTGATCCTCCGGAGTGGTAATTGGACCTTCATCCCGGTGCTCGCGAATGCTGTCGCTAAACGGGCGATCGAGATCCCGGTCCGCCACGCAGCGCGTTTCCGCGGACGTTCTCGGTACTCGGTGCTGGGGTTACTCCGTCTCGGCCGGGCTCTGTTGGCTACGATGCCGGTACTCCTACCCCGCTGGCTTGGGCCGATTGGGCTCGTCAGTGCGATTACCGGGGCCACGCTCGTTGGGCTTTCCTCGGCGACGCGGGGCCCTCATAGCGCACCGTCCCCCTCTCCACAGTTTCTTCTGGGTGTTGTCGGGTTGTGCGTCGGGATTGGTCTTGTCTGCGCAGGGTTGGTTGGAACGACGTTGCGCCGTACTCCGCACTGCGCGAGACGCAATCCACCTTACGTCATTCGTGCGGTGCACGAATTCGGTCAACCGTGACCCGTTATGCGCTGCGTCGTTTTTGCCTACCACGAACTCGGATATGTGTGCTTGGAAGAGCTTTTGCGTCTCGGCGCCGATGTGCCACTTGTGATCACTCACGAGGACGACCCGGAAGAAAATGTGTGGTTCCGCTCGGTCGCGGCTCTGGCGAGGAACCGACACCTTTCTGTTTTTGCGCCGCAGAACGTTAACGCACCTGAATGGGTGAATCGTGTTGAAGCAGTTCGGCCGAACTTCATATTCTCCTTTTATTACCGCCGGTTGCTGGGCCGGCGCTTGCTCGAACTTCCGACTCACGGCGCGCTGAACTTGCACGGTTCGTTGTTGCCTCGTTATCGTGGCCGCTGCCCAGTCAACTGGGTGCTCATCCACGACGAGAAAGAGACCGGCTTAACCCTCCATTACATGACCCAGAAGCCAGATGCGGGCGACATCGTTGCTCAACGAGTGATTCCCATCGACGACTCCGACGACGCACTTTCACTCTATCGCAAACTTGCGGAAGCCGCTCCGTTGCTGTTGAGAGACGTGTACCCACTTTTGTGCAGCGGTAACGCGCCGCGGATTCCGCAAGATCACAGTCAGGCCACGTACTTTGGCGGACGTCGCCCGGAGGACGGACGGATCAACTGGGCTCTTACGGCGCGGCAGGTTTTCAATTTGGTCAGGGCTGTGACGAAGCCGTACCCCGGGGCATTTGCCTTTTGGCGCGGAAAGAAGCTGCTCGTGTGGCGGGCATCCGCTGTGCCCGCGCCTGCGGAATCTGGCCTGCCGGGAACAGTGTTGGAAACCGATCCCGAGCTGGTCGTGCAATGTGGGCGCGGTGTGGTGGTGCTCGAGGAGGTCCAATCGGACAGGGAAGAACCGTGCCCGGGAGCGGAGTGGGCGCGCAGACACGGCGTCAGCCGAGGAGAACGAATGCAATGAGGGTTCTGATCACAGGTGGAGCGGGGTTTGTCGGATCGCACCTGGCGGAAGAATTTTTGCGCCGAGGCGACACCGTGCTGGCGTTTGATTCGGGTCCTCCGGACAAGGTACGGCATCTACTGCGGCATCCTTGCTTTAGTTTCATTCGCGGTAGCGTGCTCGATGAAGATGTGTTGGATCGGCTGATTGCAGAGTGCGATTTGGTTTACCATTTAGCCGCCGTTGTTGGGGTCGACCATTACGTCGCCGCACCACAGGAGGTGCTCGACGTGAACATCAATGGCACCCAGAACGTGCTGAAAGCGGCCTGTAAACGTCAGCGAAAGGTAGTGTTCGGATCGACTTCCGAGGTGTATGGGCGAAACCCAAAAGTGCCCTGGAGCGAAGATGACGATCGTGTGCTCGGTTCCACACGAGTGGATCGGTGGTGCTACGCCACCTCCAAAGCCGTGGGCGAGCACTTCTGCTTTGCGTATCACCGCCTGGGGCTGCCCGTTACCGTGCTGCGTTACTTCAACGTGTACGGGCCGCGCCTCGATCAGCTCGATAGCGGCCGTGTCGTAACGGTTTTTCTAGGCCAGGCCTTACGGGGCGAACCAATCACGGTAATCGGCAACGGACGGCAAACGCGTTGCTTTACCTACGTTGACGACTGTGTCCGTGCCACGGTCGCTGCGGGGGTTTACCCCGGAACCGACGGCGAGGTGTTTAATATTGGCACAAACGTCGAAACCACGATACTCGAGCTAGCCCAACTGATTATTGAGCTGACTGGAACGCGCTCCCCGATTCGCTTTGTTTCCTCCGAGGACGTGTACGGGTCCTCTTACGAGGACATCCCCCGACGGGTTCCTGATGTGTCAAAGATGCGAACCGTTTTAGGTCTGTGCGCGAATACGTCTCTGCGCGTTGGCTTACAGCGGACCATTGACTGGTTTAGGCAACAAGCGGCCCAGGCTGGGGTCGTGCACGCTTATGCGGCTGGGCCTCAAGGTTGACGTTTGCACGTATGCGGGAATGCGCAACGGCGTTCCCAATCTGCTTCGTTTGTTTGACCGGCTGAACGTTCGCGTTAGCTTCTTTGTTGCAGTCGGTCCGGACCGCTCCGGTCGTGCGATTCGGCGGCTGTTTCGCCCCGGCTTTTTGGACAAGATGTGGCGCACCCGGGCAATCTCGACGTACGGTTGGCGCACGTTGCTTTACGGTACTTTGTTGCCGTCACCTCACATTGGGCGCCGCTGTGCTGGGCTACTGCGCGAGATTGTCGCCGCTGGCCATGAACTGGCCGCGCACGGCTACGATCACGTTCGCTGGCAAGATTGCCTGGCGTCGTTAACACGCGCCGACATTGCCGACGAATTGCGTTGGGCCTGGCAAACGATCGGTGATGCCACAGGTGCGGAGCCACGCGCCTTCGGCGCGCCGGGATGGCAGTGCACTGAGGAAAGTTTGCGGTGCGAAGAGGCCCGCGGCCTCCTGTATCGCAGCGACACTCGCGGCAGTGTGCCGTATTACATCGTGCTGAACGGGCAAATGTTGCCCACTCTGGAAATTCCAACAACGTTACCTACGCTAGACGAAACCTGGGGAGCGGTGAGTACCGACACGGAACACCTGTGCCGCTGGTACCTGCGCCAGCTCGACGACGACTTCAATGTGTACACGGCACACGCTGAGATGGAAGGGCGAGGCTACTTGAACTTTCTGGAGCAGTGGTTGCACGGCGTGCTTGCGGAAGGTGTGGCTGTGACCCGATTGGACGAATTGGCCGCTGCGTACCGGAATACAGCTTCGAGGTGTGAGTTGCGCATGGGGCACGTCCCGGGGCGGTCCGGCACAGTCGCGATACAAGGAGAACGCCTTGGTTGAAGTTGCGCCCGTGCTGGACGACCCCGTAGAGCGAGAGCACCTAACCGCCGGGCAAGTCGTGGTTGCGATCGCGGCGTTCGTGGCGATCGCTGTCGCCTTCCTGTGCACATTGAACGCAAGCCCGCTCATCGAGCCCGACGAACCTCGATATGCGGAAGTCGCTCGAGAAATGCTTGTGCGCGGCGATTGGATTACGCCGACGCTGAATTTCGTGAAATACTTCGAGAAGCCGCCGTTGGTTTATTGGCTGATCGCGTTGAACTTGGCGATCTTCGGGCAGCAGGACTGGGCGGTGCGGTTTTGGTCGGCTGTGTTTGGCCTGCTTGGCGTGATGTGCACTGCCTACCTGGCGTGGCGGATGTTCGGCTTTCGGGTGGGTGTGGTTGCGGCAGCGATTTTGGCAAGCATGCCCCTTTATTTCGGGATCAGCCAGGTCGCGAGCCCCGATATGCCGCTCGCTGCGCTGTGCACGGCCTGCTTGGTCTGCGCATGGGTGATTCATTCGAGAGACGAAGGCGGCCGAGAGCGGGCTCTTGTTGCGTGTTTCTGGATTGCCCTTGCACTTGCGGTGCTGGCGAAGGGCCCGGTTGCGGCCGTACTCGTGTTCGGCACCATCGGAACATATGCGTTGGTGGCGCGGGAGTTTGCACCTTGGGTCAGATTGTTTTGGCTACCGGGACTGGCACTGTTCAGCGCTATCACGCTTCCCTGGTTTGTCTTGGTCACATGGAACAATCCGGAATTTGCGCGTTTCTTCTTCTTCGAACAGCACGTGTTGCGTTACGCGCAACCTTGGGAACATCGGCAGCCCCCGTGGTTTTACATCCCGGTGGTGCTCCTGGGGGCCTTCCCGTGGTGGCTGATCGGCTTGTACGCGTGGCGAAGGGTAAAAACCGTAGCGGGTGGCACAAGCCGAATTTGGCGAGCGGAACACTTGTATTTGCTCTGCTGGTTCGCAGTTGTGTTTGTGTTCTTTTCGTTGTCCGGGTCGAAACTCGGAACTTACATTTTGCCAGCTTTGCCACCGCTGGCCATGTTGTTTGCGCACAGCATAGTGAAGCAGATCGACGGACTTGGGGCGTCACTCTTGAAGGCCGCTGGGGCCAGTGCCATTGTGTTAGGGTTGGGTTTGCTTGCAGCCGCTCGTTTGGCTCCCGTGTTGTCGACGCACCATCGCGCTGAACGGTTGCCCCCTGCCCTGTTGGTGGGAGCCGCGGTACTGGTGGTTGGTGGTGTTCTCTTATCGAGGCTCGAATCTTGCACTCGACAGAGGCCGTGGATCGCGGTGGCTGGCCTGGCTGGCCTGCTTTTGTCGGTGGAAGTTGCAACTTTTAGGAACCGAGGCGTGGCCGAGCACTACACCCCCTTAGCGCAAGCGATTCGGCAACAGTGGAAACCCGGAGACCGCATAGTGCTTTATCGTCATTACACCCAGGGGATCCCTTACTATACGGGCCGGAGGGTGGTGGTGGTCCGTTCTTGGGGCGAGCTCGATTTCGGCAGACGACAGGGTGACCACACGGGTTATTTCTGGGAGGACGACGACCGTTTGGTCCGAGAGTGGAACAGGGGTGGCCGAATGTTTCTCGTACTCAACAGAAGCGCGCTGGCTGATCTCGCTGGCCATCTCGAGCCGTCGCCGCGTCCATTGGCTCATTGGGGCAAAAAGGTTGTGGTGGTGAACTTTTGATGAACGCGGGCGAGTTAGAGACCAGTGGTGGAGATGGAGCATCCTCTCTGCCGCAAACCGGTGGGCAGCAAGATGGGGACCGGGAGGGCATCCTTAGGCGCGGGCTCGAAGTGGCCCTGGCGCTGTTGCTAATCACGGTGTTGTGGTGGCCACTCAGTTGGTGGCGACTTGGTGCAGCCCCATTTTACACCAAGGGGGAGCCACGCGAGGCGCTCGTAGTGTGGGAAATGACGCACGGCGGCGGTTGGATCTTGCCCCGGCGCAACGGAGAAGAAATTCCCTCAAAGCCGCCGATGTTTCATTGGCTCGGCGCGTTGGCCAGCAGAGCTGCAGGCCGGGTGGATGAGGGAACTGTGCGTATGCCCTCGGCGCTTGCGTCGCTGCTTGGCCTCTACGGTGTGCTGCTTGCTGGTAGCGTGTGGTGGTCGGTCCCTACTGGCGTCGTCTCTGCCTTAGTGTTGGCGACGTCCTTTGAGTGGGCTCGTGCGGCCTCGAATGCTCGAGTGGATATGGTGCTCACGCTCGGTTTGGAAGGCGCTTTCCTTGCAATGCTGTTCTTTTGGCAGCACCGGCACTGGCTTTGGTTACTCCCCCTGTATGCTGGGATCGCGTGGGCAGTGTTGGCTAAGGGCCCGGTGGGTATTGCCTTGCCAGTAGCGTTTGGAGTGTTGTTGCTCGCGCTTACTTGGGACTCGACGGCTTGGCGGGAGCGGCGTTGGGAACAGGTGTGTGATTGGCGAGCGTTGCGCGAGCTTCGTTACGTGCGCGGGCTCGCTTTTGCGGTAACGATTGCCGGCGCGTGGTACGTGGCGGCATTGTGGGAAGGAGGGTGGGCGTTTTTCAACAAGCAAATCCTGGCCGAAAATGTGTTCACCTTCCTTGATGATCCGGACTGGGGTGGTGGCCACCGCCATGGCGTACTCTATCTGCCAGTGCAGTGGTTTCTTGGCTCGTTACCTTGGTCCCTCTTGTGGCCGATTCTTGCGATCTCGTTGTGGGACCGCCGCAGGGTCTTGAGGCGCAACCATCCGGTTGTCGGGTTGTTGCTATGGTGCGCAGTCGTCTTCTTTTTTTACGAGTTCGCGGCTAGCAAGCGCGGCGTATACTTGCTGGCCGCTTACCCTGCTGTTGCCTTACTGTGTGGTTGGTGGTGGCACGAGATCGCGAATCAGGAAGTTGACCGCTACCGCCTGTGGCGTCTTGCGTGGTCGTACGCTGCTTATGCCGTCGCGTTTCTCCTTGTGCTCGCACTGTGCGGTATCGTGGTCGCCGGACTGGCATTCCGGTTCGTGGGTGAGGTGGGTGGCCGAACGACATCGAAGGAACTGCTGCTCGCACTCGGGGTTGCGCGGGAACTCTTCAGCGGACCCGGGCTTTTGGCCGGCGGTGCCTGCGCAGCATTTTGGCTGTGGGCCGGACATGCGTTGAAACATTCGACCTGGCAGCGCGCTTTGATTCCAGTGTTTGTGGCCACTTACGCCGTGATCGTATTAGGCCGCGTCTGGGTATTGCCGGCGTACGCGCAGCAGGTGACGCTCCGCCCATTCATGGAGGCTGTGCGCCACGCCACGAACGGTGAAGCGGTTTACTTTTGGGAGACGTTTGACTACCAGGCTGTCTACTATTCTTACCGGCACATACCCGCGCTGGGCTCTGAGGCCATACCCTGTGGTCCGGCGTTTTTGTTGGTAGAGCGAGGGGCGTGGATGAGTCCCGCAAGCGAGTTACGTGGGCAGTATGAAGAAGTGCAACTCGACCTGAGCGGAAGACAGACCCTCCCGCCAAAATTGGTGCTGCTGCGACGCCGGTCTTTTTGAGCACGTTGCCCGTTCGAAAGTGTGGAGGTTGGTTCCATGGGTGGCTCGATTCACGTCCCGCTACTGGATCTCAAGCGCGAGTACGAGAGCATTCGCAGCGAGCTCGCGGCAGAATGGGAGCGTGTGCTGCAGCGGATGCATCTTCTAAAGGGAGAAAACGTCTCCGCCTTTGAGGAAGAGATTGCCCGGTTTGTCGGGACCACACACGCGATCGGTGTAGCCTCTGGCACTGATGCGCTGCTGCTCACTGTGCGGGCGCTCGGCATCGGTCCAGGCGACGAGGTGATCCTGCATGCCAATGCTTTCGTTGCTGCACTCGAGGCGGTCCACCACAATGGGGCAACCCCGGTGCTTGTGGACGCTGCCGGCGACGACTTTGGCCCCGACGTTGAGCAGGTTGCGCAGGCGATTACGCCGCGGACGAAGGCGGTAATCGCTGTGCATCTATACGGTTTCCCCTTGCGGCTGGAGCCGCTTGTCGCGTTGTGCCGGCAGCGGCGCTTGTTTTTGATTGAAGATTGCTCCCACGCTCATGGGGCGCGGTGGCGGGGTCGTCATGTGGGAAGCTTCGGCCTAGCTGGCTGCTTCAGTGCTGGAGTGGTGAAAAACCTCGGAGCATACGGGGACGCGGGATTTTTAACCACCGATGATAGTGCCCTGGCCGCAAAGGTACGGTTACTGCAGGCGCACGGCCAGGCGCGTAAGAACGAGCATCAGTTATACGGATTCAATAGCCGCTTGGATGAACTGCAGGCAGCCGTACTGCGGGTGAAACTCCGCTATCTAGAACAGCGCAACGCGCGTCGGCGAGCCATCGCGTCGTTTTATCGCGATCAGTTTCGCGATCTGCCGCTGATAGTGCCCGCAGAGCCGGAGGAGGGTGTGAGCGTGTACCATCAGTTTGTTGTGCAGACCGCACAACGGGACGAACTTCAGCGCCACCTCAAAGCCGCGGGCGTGGACACTGGCGTGCACTACCCTGTGCCCTTGCATCGACAACCGGCATGGGAGGCCTGTTACTTTGGAAACTACAATTTCCCGCGTGCTGAGACTTACGCTGCAGAACTGCTTTCCATTCCCGTTTTTCCCGATTTGTCTGACCCGGAAGTCGAGCACGTTGCCACGGCTGTTCGAAAATTCTTTCTGCGATGACCAAAGCCCGACAAGGATCCCCGCGAATTTCGGTGGTTGTGCCCGTGTACAATGAGGAAGGGAACGCGGGCCCGCTGGTTCGAGAGATCGATACGATTGTGCGCGAGCTGGGCGAGGAGTACGAAATCCTGTTCGTCAACGATGGTAGCAGCGATGGAACGCTGGGGGAACTCATCGCAGCTCTGAAGGATGTCGCGCGCCTGCGCATCTTGGATCTCGACGGCAATTTCGGTGAAGCGGCCGCCTTGACTGCCGGCTTTCAAGCGGCGCGGGGCAGTGTCATTGTCACGCTGGACGGCGATGGGCAAAATGACCCCGCGGACATCCCGCTTCTGTGGAGGGTTTTTCGGCAGGGGTTCGCGGCAGTTTCCGGCTGGCGTCAAAAACGTGAAGAAGGCTTTTGGCTCCGCGTGCTGCCTTCGAGGGTCGCGAATTGGATGATCGCGCGGGTGACAAGAGTGCCGCTGCACGACAATGGGTGCGGGCTCAAAATCTACCGCGCGGAGGTAGCGAAACGAGTGCAGTTGCCGAGGGGATTCAACCGGTTTCTCCCCGCAATTCTCGGGGTCGGGGCAGACGAAGTTACTGAAGTGCCCGTGCGCGATCGTCGGCGACAGCACGGGGCCTCGCATTATGGTTTCAACCGGACTCTGATCGTTTTGCGGGATTTACTTGCCATGCCCTTTCTTCTTTCGAAACCAACGTGGTTCGAGCCCGTGTGGTTTACGCTGGCGCTCGTGGCCATCGTCGGCACACTCGCTTTGGCGTTGCAGCAGAAGTGGCTGCCAGCGCTGGTAACAACGACCTTCGCCCTGCTGTCGTACGCCGTTGCCTGGAACTTGCGCCGCTTCAATCGGGCGCAACGGTATGGCGTCTTTCGCGTGCGGCGGGAATTCAGCCGCTTGGGCGAGGGTTCGTTGTTCTGTGGGCAGCGGCAATGTGCGGGAGAGCGTTAAGGTGGAGAGGTTGCGCGTAGGTATTGTAGGTGCGGGCTATTGGGGCAAAAACTTACTCCGTCTGTTCCGGGAGCGGAGTGACACGGAGGTGTGTGGGATCGCGGATCTGGATCGGCAAGCGGCGGAAGCTCTTGCCGAGGGTGCACCCGTGGCCTCGGACCTACAGGAGTTGATTCGCGCTCACCACCCCGATGCGGTGGCGATCGCGACCCCGCCTTCGACACATTACGAACTCGCCCGAATTGCGTTGTCCCACGGGAAGCACTGTTGGGTGGAGAAGCCCTTGTCCTTGCGCGCTGATGAGGCGGCTGAGCTTGTTGAGCTGGCGTCTAATAAGCGTTGCCAATTGTTCGTCGACGAAACGTTTCTTTACGACCCTCTGGTACAAACAGCCCGAGAGTGGATTCGCGGCGGGCGTTTGGGGAGGGTGTACCACCTGTCGTTCGAGCGTTTGGGTCAAGGACGGATTCGCCGCGATTCCGATGTGTGGTGGAACTCGGCCCCGCACGACCTTTCGATTCTATGTTATTGGCTCGACGCAGCTGTGGAGGACGTGCGCGTGGAGTCCTTTCGTTACCTTCAGCCGAACCTCGCGGATGTTGCCGTTGGCACCTTGCGCCTCGAAGGCGGGATCTCGGCTCATGTCTACCTCAGTTGGATGGCACCGCAAAAGATCGCGACCGCAACAGTGGTTGGCAGTAGCGGCATGTTGGTGTTCGAGGGGCGGTTCGGGAAGCGGAAGCTAGAGTTTTATGAGTTCCGGATCAGCGACGGCCAAAAAGTACAGGGGAACGTAATTCCGATTGAGCGGTTCGCGTGCGTGGAATCGATTGCTGGGGGAACGGAAGAACCGCTAGCACTTGCCGTGGAGGCATTCGTTTCCTCCGTGCGCACCGGGGAGCTCGCTCCGAGTGCAGGGGTGTTCTCCCAGCGAGTCGTGCAGATCTTGGAGCGCGGGCTTCCTTACGGAACTTGAACAGAATTCCGGAGTGTCCCGGCCGGATCGAGCGCGGAATTTTTCGCTGCGCATGCGAAAGTTTCGTGATAGTGTCAGGCGTTGCGTATGGCGAAGATCTTGGTGGTCGAAGATGATCCGGACATCCTGCGGATCATGATGCATACCCTGCGAGCGGCTGGGCATTTGGTGATTCCCGCCTACGGTGGGGAAGACGCCTTACGAAAAGTGAAGCAGCACCAACCGGACCTCGTTTTGACCGATCTGGCGATGCCGAAGATGACGGGAGTCGAGGTTATCCAGCAAATTAAGCGAGACGAAACAACGAAGGGAATTCCATGTGTAGCGGTGACAGCGCATGTGTGGGAATTTCTTGCCCACTCTGCGGGCGATGCGGGGTGCGAAGGATACTTGGCGAAACCGTTCACTAACCGGCAGTTGGTTGAGTTCGTCAATAAGTACTTGCACAATGCGAATGCGCCCGAATCTACCGGTGCAAAGGGAAGATCGGCGGCAAGCTGAACACGCGCCCCCCGCAGTATAGGAGTCCACAATCTAGGTGGGGTACGACTGACCCTTGACTAGAAGGCCCAAAAGGACGCCACGCCTACTGACTTCACCCCGCGGTCAGTGCGATTAAGCAGAAGCGAGCTGAGCCCGCCAGGAGTGCCTCCGCGAAAACGCAGGCCCAAACGCTGAGGCACATCTTCAAGCACAATTACCCGGCCGCCGCGGAAACAATTCTCGCTTGAGTCTGTTCGATCTCTTCACCCATGGATATCCACTTTGTACTGACTTCACCCATGGCCACCCACTTTTTACCGCGACCGACGAGCCTCCCCTCGTACGGGCCTCGAGGGTGACCCAGCGTACCGCACGTGGAGAACCCCCGGGAAACCGCGACGATTCAGGCAAGACTGAACTTAGAGGGAGAAACTGGGAGAGCCCCTGAAGAGTGAGCCACTGCATCCATTGTCACCCACCGTGTCCACTCACCGTGGACACCCACCTTTTTATAAAAGCAGAAACCTGGAAGCAGAAACCTGGACACCCAGTTTCGCCGCGCCTTTGCCTAGGGGCAGTGGCCGCACTCATTCACCCCTGCATCGAGGAAATCCCCCAACGTCCGGTCAAGGTCATCACCGCAAGTCCGTGGAGCCCGGCTGAGGTCGAGACCGTTCGTGGAGACCCTCCGTAAACACCCACATTTCAGACGGCCCGTGGACCTCACATGCGACGTCCCGTGGAGGGTCCAGTAGCCACCCGAATGTTGCGCTTCGCGTTGGGGCGCTGAGGGCCCGCGGGTCGGCGTACGCCGCGAACGATTGCAAGATCGTCAAAGTCAGCCGGCACCAAGGTGGGGAGCTGCCGGCCTGGCGAAGTGCGAGCGCCACGTTTGGGTGCCCGAGTTGCCGGGCGTATCCGGCGAGCCCGGCAAATCTTGTCACGAAGTGCCCGGTACCAGGTATCGTTTGGTTCCCCTTGTTCGGATTGAGGATCTTGCCGGGTCGGAACGATACCAAATCTGTGCTTCCGCGCGTGAACCATCGCGAACGATGGCGCGAACGATGGACGCGAACGATGGACACCCATGACGCGAACGATGGACACCCATCGAACCCCGGCGGGTCGGGGATTGCGGCGTGGCGGAGCGCAGGTTGGGGAGATGCCGTGGGCCAGGCCATAAGTATCTGAGGGAGCTGCGTCATCCACCCCATCCAAGGCCTCGCCCCCCGGGCAAAGACATGGATGTCCACCTTCTTCGCCCCCTTCTTGGGTTTGTGGGTGTCCTTGGATAGTCCGTGGCTAGTCCCTGAGTAGTCTGGGGGATCGCCAGCCCATAGGGAATTCTTACCGGGATGTAAGGGATGCCGGTTGATCCCCTGTTCGGTGGGGTTGGGTGGACCGATCGAATCGGTGGGCGTACATGATCTGACGGTGGGGTGGGCAGACCGCTCCAATTGCTGAGTGTCCGTGATCCGATGTTTGTGATTTAATGGTGTGACTGAATCTGTGAGTGTCGACGATCGTGACCCCCACGATCTGACCGCATCGTCTGATGTGGTCAGATGGTTCGGGTGGCGAGGCTCCGGACCGAGGGGCGGTGTGTGTGCAATGTGTGTTAGTTGTCGCAGGACTACTGCGCACGGTCTTTGCGCTTGCGCAAGCCACGTTTCAGGCTGGCGGTGACATTAAATGTCACCGCGCGTCACTGAAATCGCTCGGATAGCGGTGTCGTCAATTTTTTTGTACGCGTTTTAGCGGCCTGCTCCGTCCTAACCTTTCTTTCTCGCGAAAATCTTTTTTCACCTCGTGGGAGCGAGCTCTTGGCACATGCCCTGCACTGTACGCGGCCCGTCGCCGATGGCGAACGCGAAGGAAGGAACGGCAGAAGAGAAAAGAGGTTACGAGCGATGCAGAGGGCGCATGCACCACCGTAGTGAGACGACAGGGGCTACCGAGCTCTGATCGGGCGGCCCAAGGAAGCGAACGGCAAGAAGTTAAAGAAGCAAAAGTTTTAAAAGGTTGAATAACTCGAGAAGGGGAGAGAAAAATGAAGGCAATTCGTAACAGCAAGGGTTTCACGTTGATCGAGCTGCTCGTAGTGGTGGCCATCATTGGTATCTTGGCAGCCATCGCGATTCCGCAATTCGCGGCCTATCGGCAACGGGGATTCGACTCCCGCGCTCAGTCCGATCTCCGTAATGCGGCGACGGCTGAGGAGGCAAACTACGCGCAAACGCAAACCTACGTTTCGTGTTCCGACGCAGCGTGCAATACCTCCTTGCCGGGATTCAAGAAGTCCAACGGCGTATCCATTACTATGACGGCCGCTACCCAGAGCTTCACCGGTACTTCCACGCACAGCTTGGGCACGGGTAAAACCTGGAGCTACGACTCGGCGGCGGGCGGCATCACAAACTAACCCGAAACCGTTCTGTCGGCTCTGCGCATCGCGAGGGGCGAGTCGGGGACTCGCCCCTCGCGCTTTTTGGACACTGAGCTGATGCTTTGAGCAGTTCCTCTGGGCGCAAAGTGAATTCGTTCGGAAGACCTTGGAGTCTAATTCGCGGGGAGGTCCCGCTGGTGCAATTGCTGTCAGGCGCACCGCGGGTTCAAGGGATGATGCGCATTTTGCCCTCATCCGTTGGTCGCAATGCGCGCTGCGCCCTTGTGGTGGGTGTCCAGGCGGTTACGCGTTGACGGTGCGTTAGGAATCCCCCAGTCTTCAGCAATTTCGGCTGTTACCGTTTGACGGCAGATTTGACGCCAGAAACGAGGCGGGGCCGTTAGCAATCTGACGGTCAGTTCCGCCTGCTAACCTGGAATCGCCTGGCGGCTCCACGTAGGCTCTCGGGTGGCACCCTTCGTGCTTCAGCCTACCGCCAGTAACCGTTTGCAGGAAGAGGAGCGGTCATGTTTATGGGTCAACTTCGGAGTGAGTGGGTGCCAAGGATCGATCAACCTCCTTAGCGGGGCCGGATCGGCAGCCTGGTTTCTTGGCTGCCTACGTTTATCGCCAAGCATGCAAGCTTCTTGGGTGGACTTGTTGGATTACTCGAATACAACCAAGGGACAAAGGAGATTGGCAAAGATGAAAGCAATCCGTAACAGCAAGGGTTTCACATTGATCGAGCTGCTCGTGGTGGTAGCGATCATCGGGATCTTGGCGGCGATCGCCATTCCGCAGTTTGCGGCCTATCGGCAACGGGGATTCGACTCCCGTGCTCAATCTGATCTCCGCAATGCGGCAACCGCTGAAGAAGCGAACTACGCGCAGAACCAGGTGTACGTGTCCTGCTCCGATGCCGCCTGCAACACGTCTCTTCCTGGGTTTAAGTTGTCCAATGGCGTGTCCCTGACGATGACTGCGGCAACGCAAAGCTTCACGGGTACGTCGACGCACAGCTTGGGCACCGGCAAGACCTGGAGTTATGACTCAGCCGCCGGTGGCATCACCAACTAACTGATTCACCTCAACCGGAACCTGAGGGTCGGGCCACAAGCCCGGCCCTTTTTTTCAATCTGACGCTCTCCCGACAACGCTCCGTCTGACCCACATCGACGAGGGGCGGAGCGCCCGTTGTCCACCAGGCATCGTTCGCGTATGTACGATGTCATGGTGGGTGCAGCCGGACGCAACCTTATTCTCTCCGCACCGGTGCGTTTTGTCGGTGCGTTCCTCGCGCTGCTCCTTGCGTTGTGGGGCAGGTTCCTTCTAGCCGACGCTCCGAACACGGTCACGGGCACTGTGCTGTTGGTGTTCGGATGTTTGGCCGCGGCTCTCTTCACGGGTGACCGCCCACTCTTTGACTGCCCCGCGTCCACCCAGTCACAGAGACCAAGGCCCACCGCAGCGTTACGAGTGCTCGGCTGGATGAGTCTTGTTTTCGGGATGGGGCTGTTCGGTCTGGCTACCTGGGCGCTCGTTAGCGCTTGGCGTACGAACTTCGATTGGGCCGCCCCGACGATGGTTGCCGCCGTGGCCGTGAGCAGCGTAGGTCTGGGGATGCTCGATCGCCAATGGCGGTTGTCTGAAGCGCGACCACGGGTGACCGCACTCGAACTCTTTGCCGTCCTCGCGGTGCTTGCGTTTGGTACTTATTTGCGGTTCTACCGCATCGACTATTTTCCTCCTACCGATGGATTTGTTGCCATCGAGGAGCCCCAGTCTGGCCAAGGCGCATGGACGATCATGAGCGAGGGGGTGAGGCCCTGGGAGTTCATGATCGACCGCTGGATGCCGGTGCCATTTTTTCACTGGTTTGGAATCTCGATACTCTCTCTTCGGATCCCCTTTGTGATTGTGAGCTGCCTGACTTTGTTGGCAACGTATGTGCTGCTGCGGGAGGTTGTCCGGCCGCCCGCTGCACTTTTGGGAATGTTTTTGCTGTCGGTGTCGCACTGGCACCTCCATTACGCCCGCTTGGCACACAACATTTTTCCCACCACGTTGCTCAGCGTGGTGGTGTGGTGGCTGTGCGTCCGTCAGGCAAGAACCGGTGGTCTCCGCCTTTATCCGTGGATTGGTTTCTGGTGTGGGTACTCGCTCTATGCCTACGCGGGCTATCGGGGGATCCCGCTCGTCGTCCTTTGTTTTCTCGGTGGATACGGTTTGTTTTTGTTCTTACGGAGGAGACAAGGCTCGGAGGCGACGGGGCGGTGGCGGGTGTATTGGGTGGGAGTTGGGCTCTTCCTGCTGTTTTTCGCGGGTCCGGTCGTGGCCTTGGTGAATCAATTGCGGTCCAACCCAGCGTATTTCTTGGAGGCGTTTTACCGGTCTTACGCGAACAAGCAGTACTACGTTTCCGATTGGCCAACCTGGCTGTGGCTTCGCTGGCAGCGCCTGGTCGAGACCGCACGGATTTTCCACCATTGGGGCGATACCGAGCAGGCCTACAACCTACCTGGCGAGCCTATGCTGGATCCGATCTCCGGGGTATTGTTCACGACAGCACTGTTCTTTTGTTTGCTACACCCCCGGCGAGTGTTTCGAGGATTCTTCGTCTTTGCTTTTCTGTTTCTTTTGCTCGCTGGTGCGATGCTCACTCAAACCCTGGTGGTAGCTCGCCTGCAAATTGTCGTGCCCTTGACCTTTATCTTGGTTGCCTTGTGGGCGGATCGCTTTTACGAACTGGCGACTGAGGTTGGGCAGCATTGGCCGAAAGCGGTGTGGACTGCTGGTAGCCTAACGGCAGCCGTCGCGGCAGCGATTTTGAACTGGGAAGTGTACTTCGGCAAAATCATTCACAGTCCAGTGATGCGTGCTGTGTATCGGAACTACTACACGACAGCGATCACTTACCTGCATTCATTGCCGAACGATGCTTACGCGTTGCTGCTTTCCGACATGCGAAATTTGTTCATCCCCAACGATTACGCGTGGTGGCGCGGAGATCGGATTCCGGGCGACGTGGTAACGGATATCTATCCAGTGCTTGTCGGTGCCCCCGGGCCGTGGAGCGGACGCTCCCTGCACATTCTCATCCAAAAACCGTTCGAGCAACATGAAGTTGCGGACATCCTCCGCCAAGTGTTCCCGCAGGCCGCCTGCGAGTGGATTCGCCATCCCGAAGGCTATCCTCATTTAGAACAGGTCGCTTGTATGATCGGGCGAAACCCCCACCCGAAATCGTTCTCAACGAGCCTGCGGGTGCGCTATTTCCGCCCCGGTGCGCAGGAGCCTTTCCTCGAGCGTGCAGAACCAGCAATCAGTTGGGCATTACTCCCGGCAGAGTGCTCTCGTTGGGGGCGCGCGGACAATCCCGGTTGTGTGGTGGAATGGGAGGGGGAGTTCGCACTGCTAGGAGAGGGTCGGCAGGAAATTGCCGTCGAAGCCCGCAATGCGACGGTAGACGGACGAATAGACGATCGGCCGTTTGCCTTGGATCGCTCGGTGCCAATCGAGGGCTTTTTACTGGGTGGGGAGATGAGTGCGGCCCGGTTGATGTTGGAGCCTGGCGTCCACCGCATTTTCATGCGGGCCGTTCCCGCGGCTGGCGAAGGCGACATGGGCGTACGTTTGCGTCGCAAGGACCGGGAGCTCGGCTGGCAGTTCATCGTGTTCTTCACGGACGACAGCAGTGGCTCCGAGGTGCAAGCGTTGAGCCGGCCAAGGAATGAGCGTCAGTCTGCGAAGGCAGCGGCAGAATGAGTGTGGCCGAGCAGGTTGTTCTCCGTGAACCGTCCGCAAGCTCTGAACCGATGGAAGAGCGTTTGATTTTTGTGTTGAGCCCGCCCCGTTCAGGCTCGACGCTGCTCATGCGCATGCTGGCAGCTCATTCACAGATTTATAGCCGGCCCGAGCCACACATCCTGCCCCCGCTTGCGCACCTCGGCTACTTCGACACCGTCGATGCAGCGCCGTTTGATCATCTGCAGGCGGCTCAAGCGATTCGCGAGTTCGTTGCCGATTTACCGCGCGGCGAAGCGGATTACGTAGATGCCTGTAGAGCATACACCGACGTGCTTTACGGGCGGATGCTCGCGGCGCGCGGCGCTGGCAAGCGGTATTTTCTTGATAAGACCCCTGCCAATGCTCTGGTCCTGCCTTTCATTGCCCGGCTCTATCCACGGGCTCGTTACATCGTACTCCTGCGGCACCCAGCCGCGATTTTCGCGTCCTACGCAAATTCATTCTTCGACGGCGATTATGTTGCCGCGCAACGCTTCAACCCGATCTTGGATCGCTACGTTCCGGCCATCGCCCGGTTTTTGCGCGAGCGCGCTGTGCCGATGGAGGTGGTACGCTACGAAATTCTGGTCCAGCAACCGGAGGAAGAAATGCGTCGCCTGTGCGGCTTCCTCGCCGTTCCTTACGAACCCAGCATGATCGAGTACGGGCGGCATGAGTTTGCGTTCCGCGGTTTGGGGGATCCGCTTACGGTGCAACGCCAGAGTCGGCCGATCGTGGATTCTGTCGACAAGTGGGCCCATGAATTGGCGGGCGACTCACGGAAATTTGCTTTCGTTCGGGGCGTGCTCGAAGGGATCGATGATCGCGACTTGGAAACCTGGGGTTTTGCTCGGCCGGCATTGTTTGCTGCGGTCGAGCGTGCTCGAGGGACGGGTGTGGCGCCGACTTCGAGGCCCCCGCGCTGGGACCGCTTCCTTCTCGAGCGCAAACTATTACGCTGGTCTCGTAAACTCGTACACGGAGTGCCTGGCATAGAGGGCCTCGTTCGCGGACTCCGCTTGCTTTGCGACGTGCTGCTGCGCGGCTGAAGTGCAAGGAGGGGAGTGACTGAAGGGCTTTGCGCAACCGTGCGGATCTGAAAGCTTACGGAGAGTGGCTCTAGCGGTGGGCGTGGGCGAAGCAGTGAGGTGAGTCAATGACTCGCGCGGAGCGCTCTCCGGTGGAACGAGCTTGGGGCGCGGTTGCTGCAGTTGCATGTGCCTTCGTGTTTCTCGCCATCTGGCGCGAGCGAAACGCCGAATTCGGCCCACGCCGCGTCTGGGGTGAACTTTCCCCGCTATTCGAAGCGTGCGCCGAATGGGGCAACGCTTTGACCAGCGCTGTGCTGCAGGAGCCTCGGCGGTTGTTCTTGGTCAGTGCCGTCCTCGGCGCTTTGGTGGGCATCCTTTCGCTGTTTTGGAGTTGGCGGCGCGGTCTGGTTGGATTGGTGTGGATCGCGGCTGCGCTCGCCACGATCGGCGCCCAATGGGCGATTTTGGGGAACGAACTGCGTCTCGGAAAAGTCGTGTATCTTTGCGCATTGGGGGCAGCCGTCCTCGTTGGGTGGTGGTTGCAACGGTTTCCGGAAGTTTCGCCGGAACCGATTCGTTCTACCGACTTTGTGTTGGCGCTTTGGCTCTTAATCGTGGCTGTCTTTTTACGCTTGTGGGCACTGGACGAACTCCCCAGGCGGTTCGAGGGCGAAATGGGTTTGTCCATGCTTGCGGGCTCGAGTTGGTACAGCTTGAAGAATTACTTGGTGAGTGCGGTTACGACCGCCTCGATCGGCTGCGCGCACTTGTTCGCACAGTGGGCTGCGTTTGTGGCTTGGGGTGACTCGGTATTTTCTCTCCGCGCTAGCGGTGTGGTTCTAGGAGTCGCCTTGGTGTGGAACTTGTTTTGGCTGCTGCGTAACTACGTTGGGCGCGATGCCGCCTGGTGCGGGACCTTGCTGGCGCTATGCGGTGCGGAGCAACTTTGGTGGTCGCGCAGCGAAAACACGTACTTCATTGCTGTTTGCTTCGCTGGTGTGGTGACCGCTCGATTAGCGGCTTGGTTGGTGACAGAGCCGTGCTGGCAGCGCGCAGTCGTCGTGGCCTTATGGATGGGGGCGACGCGCTTGTTTTATTTGGCGGCTGTGACGCTCGTGCTCGTCCCACCAGCGGTGGTCCTTCATCAGTTGATTTTCAACCGTCCGAGACGGCTTCGCTATTTGGGCGCGCTGTTCGTGCTCACGGCTGGTGTGGGCTTGTGGTGGTCCAGCTTGTCCTTGCTGCATTTGGTCAGCCAAGGGGAGTGGCGGTTTATTCATCCCGCACTGCACGGTGAATTAACCGGCGCCGGGGCAGCTAGCCTGGGGGAGAGGTTGATTGCGGTCGCAACTCGCGTGGCGAACAATGCAGCTGTGGTTGCGGCGCAGTGGACGGTGAGCAGCGGCTTCTCTCAGTGGTATGAGCGCCAAACGTGGCCGTACCCACCCACGGTAATCAACGTTGGCATCGTTGGCGTGGGCATTCTCGGACTCGGAACGGCTCTGGGGCAGTTGCGTCGTGGCGGCTCAGCGGTGCTCGTGGCGTGGTTTGTTTCTGGCTGTCTGCCGGCGTTGCTGAGCACGGACCCCGCAGACCGGCGCATGGCCGCGGCCTTTCCGGCGCTGTACGCACTGGCTGGCTACGGGTGGCAGCAGGTGATGTTTTGGATCCGCGGCTGTGGCTCCTCTTTCGTCACGTGGTCGTGGCGACTGCCAGCGTTGGCGGCGCTGGCGGCAATCGCGCTTTCGAGCGCGGCTTCGCACTTGGCCCTCCCCAAGGCTGAGGTGAGCTTGGCAAAATTGGGCCGGGCGACTCGCGATGTGTTCCGCACCAGCGAAGCGATTTACTATGAGATGGATCCTGCGGCGCTGCCATTGGTTGTGATGGTGCACTCTTCGCTGTGGCGCGAGCGTCTCCCGTGCATACAAGCGCTCTCTCCGAGGTTGTGGTTGTCAACCGTGATCGAGCAGCCTTGTGGTTTCGACGACGCCGTGTGGACTTGGATGGTTCCCGACGAGGTTAGGCGGAGCCGTCGGGCGAACGATCACGAACCACGACGCTGGACTGTCTTCCTCGCAGCGGTGCCTGATGCACAACGAAAACTTGCCTTGCTGCGACGCTTGTTTCCGCAGGGAAAGGAGCAGTGGGTTGGCACGCTCGACTGGAGTTTTTCGCTTACCGTTTTCACCGCCGAACGCGCTGGGCTCGAGCTGTTGCAGGTGTCGGAATCAACGGAGCTTCCTGCCACGGGCGAGGGGGCGAGCCACGTAGCAGGTGTTTGTACGGTGGCGATGCGCGCTGCGCTGTTTGCGAGAGACGACGACTGGTACCGCCTGCAGGCGCTCCCTCCGTTTGAATTGCTGCGGTGGAAGCTCGGCGACTTCTCGAGTTCGCCCGATCCTGGCGCAAGCATCCCGCTGACGTCTGGCTTTCATCCCGTGGAGCTTGAAAGCCGGGGACCGTGCGGGTCTTTGCCGCGGATGTCGATACGCGGAGCTGAAGAAACCACGTGGCGGGTGGCGCCACTGTGGAGTCCATGGCTTGGTGAAGATCCACTCACCCGCGCCCCACGCATGGCGATCTACGACGGCTTCCGCCTCGACCGGCGCATTGGAGAGGAAGAGGGGAATTTTGTTGACCTCGGACTTGACCCGTTGACTGGCCTTGTTGCCTTGACGTGGCGGGATGGGCGTTATTGGTTCCTCGAGCTGGACGAGCGGGGGAGGCTTGGCGCTTCTTACTCCCTCGACCTCCCGGGGGGAACAATAGTGCGGGGCTTTGTCCCAGGGCCTTCAGGGCATCGGTTGCTACATGCTGAGTCAGGAATGTTCGTGATCGACCGGCTGGGACGAGTCGTTTACCGCTGGCCCTTTCAACCGTCGCCGATTCGGCCGCAGGCAGTTTGGTGGGATGAGGGGCAGTCCTTGTTTGCAGCCGTTCCTGCCGTCGCTGCGGTGGTACAATTTGATCTTGCAGGGAACGTGCTTTCGAGGATCCACCATTTTACGGGAGGCCTCGGGCGCTTCGTCGAGCCGACGGGCATTGCCTACGATCCGCAAACCGAGAGGTTTGCCGTCGCCGAAGCCGACGGTCGGATCTTGTTGCTCCGCATGCGCGAGAATCGCCCCCACGACCTCGTGCTGGACACCGAAGTGCGCCCGCCTTGGAGCGTGCCGGCAGGCGCAGTGCGGGTTCTGGCGTTCGATCACCAAGGGCGTCTAGTTGTCGGCGACCCGGAGAAGCCGTGGCTGTTCGTTTATGATCGAGAAGGTCGCCGCCTGCTGGCTCGCGAGCCCGCAGCGGATTGGCGCGCTCTTCTCGAACCGGTTGGGGTACCGGCAAGGGTCGTGCCCTTCGATGGCGCGCTGCTCGTGGTAGCTGGTGGCCCGGGGGTCTTGCGCTTCGAGGAGCATCTAAAAGTTGTGGCAAGTGAGGCTGTAGGGTCACATTAGGGGAAGGTTCAGAGTCTTAGCCATCGCAGCACGGGTGCCAACGCTTCTAGTTTTAGGGGGTTACCCCCTTCGCTCGCAGGCACGAAGCTTTGCACTGGCAGCCCGCGGGTTTGCGCTAATCTCTTCGTCACTTGGGCGGAGCGGTTTCTTTGTCAGGATCCGCACTGCGCCGTGCTGCTCTTGTGCGCGAAGAAAGTTCTTGACGATGCGGTCTTCGAGGGAGTGGAAGCACACCAGCACCAGCTTCCCACCAGGCCGCAGTAAAGACACTGCTTGCGGTAAGGCAGCTTCCAATGCATGGAGCTCTCCGTTGACTGCAATGCGCAACGCCTGAAAGACGCGGGCGGCCGACCGTGCGGAGCGCCAGCGCACGGGCCCGGGTAGGGCGGCCGCGATGGCTGCGTAAAGCTCGCTGGTCGTGCGCAACGGACGCCGACGCTCGATGCTGCGCGCGATCCGCCAGGCGTAACGCTCTTCCCCATAACGTGCGATCAGGCTGGCCAGTTGGCGAACCTCAAGGCTGTTGACGAGGTCGGCAGCGGTCCGCAGTGAGGCATCGGTTGGGTCGAACCGCATATCCAGCGGTTCGTCGCGGCGAAATGTGAATCCTCGCTGAGCAAAATCGAAATGGAAGGAGCTAGCTCCGAGGTCGAAGACCACTGCCGCCACCCCAGTAAAACCATTGCTGGTTGCGATCTCTCCAAGGTTCGCAAAACTGCCGTGAACGAGGACGAGTCTGCCGGCAGCTATCTCGCTTTGAAATCGTTGTCTCGCGTGCTGCAAAATTTCCGGATCTCGATCAATGCCCAACACCCGGCCATGGGGCTCCGTGGCAGCCAGGATCGCTGCAGTGTGCCCACCGCCGTTGATCGTGGCATCAATGCAGGAATCGCCGGGCGCGAGTGCAAGGAGCTCTAGAATCTCGCCGGTCAGGATCGGCGTGTGCACTGGGCCGGTCACGCCCCGGGCGGCCTCGTGTCGTCCATGAGGCTCACGATTTCCTCGGGTAACAACACGCGTGGAAAGACGTGAAATCCACGGATGCGGCTATTGGCGCCTTGTGCGCCGCCCGGATAGTCAGAGCCGATGTACCAGGGCGTTCCCGGTGGGATGATGATGTCGTGTGCGTATTCTTTGCTGCCCACCGGGCGTCCGTCGACATAGAACGTGGCCACGTAGTCACCCCAGGTGGCACCAATGTGATGCCATTCATCCGCGCGCCAGCGCGCTACGCCATAGCTGACGTCAGTCTCCATGCCGAGGCTATCGGCCATCAAAAACCGGAGGAACGGGCCATTTTTGAAGATCGTTACGCGGTTTTCGAAGGCGTGGGGCATTCGCCAAATGAAGTACGCATTGTTGCTGCCGCTATCCCCTGCCCATGCAGGCTGCAGCCAGAAGACCACGCTGCCGGCGTTGGAGTTGACGCTGTCGGGGGG
Organism: Candidatus Binatia bacterium; assembly: GCA_026415395.1. Lineage (NCBI taxonomy): Bacteria > Candidatus Binatota > Binatia (SeqCode) > Binatia bacterium. Next base: position 414,667 of record JAOAHD010000007.1, read on the forward strand.
CGGAGCGATGAACAACGCGTTGGGACCGAATACGGCCCCGAATTCATCGAATTGCACGTCTTTTTCTGCCAAGGGCTGGAGCCCCCCGGTGCCTTTTTGCGGGTCGTCGAACGGTAGCGACAGCGCGGCTTCAGCGAGCAGTCCTTCCCCCTGAGCGCCGGTAACGGCCCCCACCGCAATACGATCCGCGGGCACGACTTTAGGGCGCGTGGCAAGCTCGGGTGGTGGGGAAGATGTGTCCGCTGCTGGAACTTCGATTTTACCCTCCGAGCTCAACTCCTCGCGGCGTGCCCGCAGCAGATCGTGCCGTGCACGAGGGGCACTTCCCGTTGGCCCGCGCACTGGGGCAGCAAAGTCGTTAAACGACGGACTCTCCCCAGTGTCGCGTAGCCCGCTTCCGCGAATCGGGAAGGTGGGCTGGCGAGCGCTGGGGCGACTGAGCCGTACCCCATGATCCGTTGAAGGTCGCGGCCGGATCATGACCCACAGGAGCAAGCAGCCGACGGCGGCGAGGACAGCCACGAACCAACGTTGCATGATGAGTTTGTTTAGCCGCGGGGTTCGGACAAAAAAAGCGAAGGGAACGCTGCGGTTGCAAGCGGCGCTCGCGCGGGGTAAGCGGTGCAACTTCCGATGACAGAGATGGGGGAACGGCAACACCTCCGCACGCGGCGAAAAGTGATCCTTGCACTGCCGGCGTACAATGAAGAGCCGAACCTACCGGTTCTGCTGGAAGCAGTGCGGGACGCCCTCGAACCGCACAGCGTGCCGTACGAGGTGGTGGTTGTCGACGACGGGAGTACGGACGCGACGGCGGACATTGCACGCAGGTACGCCGAGGAGATGCCGCTGGTTTTGGTTCAGCACGAAAAAAACCAAGGTTTGGGTGCGACGTTGCGCGATGGCCTTAAGGCCGCAGTGGCACGCGCCTCGGAGCGTGATGTAGTGGTGACGATGGATGCTGACGCAACTCATCCCCCAGGGCTCATCTTGCGTATGCTTCAGCTCATCGAGGAAGGATTCGATGTTGTCATTGCCTCTCGCTTCCAGCCCGGCGCAAGGGTGCTCGGCGTGTCGGCGATGCGGCGGCTGATGACACGGATAGCCTCGCTCCTGTTGCGAACCTTATTTCCCATGGGCGTGCGTGATTTTACCTGTGGCTACCGCGCCTATAGGGCCACCGCGCTTACGGCTGCGTTTCACAGGTACGGCGATGCGTTCATTGACCAAGCCGGGTTCCAGTGCATGCTCGACGTTTTGCTCAAGCTCCGGCGTTTCGATCTTGTAATGGGCGAGGTGCCCATGGTGCTCCGTTACGATCGTAAAGGCGGGGCGAGTAAGATGAAGGTGTGGCGCACCGCGTGGGCAAGTTTGCGGCTGATCCTGCGCCGGCGTCTGGAGGGTTGACCGACCATCCCTGCGGTGGTTCGGTTCTAGGTACAGCGAACCGTGCGACCCACAACCCACACGGAACGGCGGGTTGATTGCGCATTTCGATGCGCTCGACGCAAAACGGCCAGCCTGAAGGGTCTACAGCTCGAACTAGAGCAGGCAGGCTTGTTGTTGACTCATGTCGGCAAGGGGCGCGAGCTAACTCACCGGGGGAGAACGGTGAAGACTCTCCGGCGCATCTGCCAGCGAGCACTGCTGGTTTTATTTGTACTTGCTCTTCCTGAAGCGGGCTTCTCCTTCTCCAGCCGCATCACTGGACTTACGACCAGCACGACTGGTTGCAACCAGTGCCACTCTGGCGGGCAGGTGCCTACCGTCACCCTAAGCGGGCCAACGTCGGTGACTCCTGGCTCAACCAACGAGTAGGTGCTCGAAATCACACCGGTGGGCTCGCATTCGACCCGCAAACCCCAGGGGCTGAACCGAATGCACAGGTAGCCCCAGGGAAGGTGGCCAAGGCGGTTGTCGAGCTGCTTGCCGACGGAACCATGGTGGGTACGGCCAAGCCCAAGTCGCCGGCGCGTTGCGTGTTGACGGCAACAGTGGTCGGCCCGGTGAGCCCGGATCTGGAGCCAATGAACGATACGTCTGAGTTCGTTGTCGACTTGGTGGACAAGAACGATTTGTGACCGCGATGTTAAGGCTCATGGCTGTAGCGGCGCGAAGGTGAGACCGGGCAAGCACGAAGGAGTCCCTCGTCAAAATCTTGCTCTCGGAACTACTTGCGCGCGGAATTCGTCCGGCACGCTCGGCAGTCACTTGGTTTGCGGGAAGTACGGCAGCGAGAGAAAGCCGCGGCAAGGCAGACGACGTGTCTTGCATGGCCGACCCCTCTTGAATGCAGCGTATAGACCTACTGCTTGGCTTGTGATGGCCTCTGGCGGCGCACGCCAAGGCCCCTCAGGGTGAGACCAATTGCTCCAACCGCACTCGGCGGCAACGTGTTTCTTCGTTCTGGTTAACGGTCTCCTGCACCACGCTTAGGCAAAGGGATGGCAAGGCAGGACGTTGCGCCTGGAGGAACTGAAATCACTCTCCGCTCGAGTGGGGAGCAGCTCGGCGAAACCGTGGCATAACTTCTGCCGCGAAGCGCTCGAGGAGTTTCCGATCGTATTTGGGCTGGATGTTCATGATGATGTGATCGACGCCGGCGTCGATGTAGCCCTGAATCTTGCTGGCGATCTCGTCGGGAGAGCCGGCGAGCACCGAGCGTTGGATGCGCTCGCCGGCAATCATGCGAGCGCCAAGACGAAGCACCGGGCCGGCGAGGGGTACGTCACTGATCGAATACAGAATGAGCAAGGCAGAAACCTCGATATTGCAATCGTGACGGCCGGCGCGCTCGCATGCTCGCCGGATGATTTGCTTGCGGTGGCGAATATCGTCGGGCGTCAAGCCCACGGGGGCATTCCAGCCATTGGCGTAACGACCCACGAGAGGCACGATCCATTTCTTGCCCTGGCCGCCGATCACAATGGGAGGATGTGGTTTCTGCACATTTTTGGGTGCGAACGGAGCGCGTTCGAGTGTGTAAAACTTTCCCGCAAACGAGGGATGGTCCTCGGTCCATAGTTTTTTGATCACTTGTAGTGCCTCTTCGAGGCGCTGTGCCCGCTCCTTGGCATCGTAAAAGGGAATGCCGTAGGCGCGGTGTTCGAGTTCGAACCACCCTGCGCCAATGCCAAAGTACAAACGGCCCCGACTGATGTGATCCACCGTGGTCGCCATTTTGGCGAGAATGGCTGGGTTCCGGTACGTGTTCCCGGTGACCAACACGCCGACCCGGATCTTCGATGTGTGCGCCGCGAGGGCACTCAACAGCGTCCACCCCTCCAGGCACGGCCCGTCGACGTCGGCGCCGAGGATCGGAATGAAGTGATCGAAAACCCAAGCGCTATCGAAACCGAGAGCCTCTGCATCTTTCCAAATGGTGACCAACTCATCGTAAGAGAAGTCTTGAGGGGTGGTTTGGATGCCAAAAAGAATCTTGCGTTCGGCGCGCGGTGCGTTGTTGGCTTGCGTCGGACCTGCGGCTGCTGCCAGAAGCAGCAAAGCTGTCGCGAGCGCAGGCAGTTTACGCTTCCCCATTGTGTCCCTCCTGCAGCTTAGGCAGTTTCCGCTTGCGGCCAAGGGGTGCCTCTTGAGCGGTTCGGACAGGTGTTTCGCCCGGGCATGAAGGGGTTGTCAAGTTGCGGCGATGTTAAAAGACCGGGCGGAAAGCATCACCGGGATTGCGTTGTGGCAAGACGAACTTCACGGCCCTGATTACTGTCTGCGCCGGTAAACGCATCCGACTGCGGTGGCTCATCTCGGACCCATGCCGGAAGCGAGCACCCACTCGCGGCGCACAGTAGCGCCAAGAGTGGGTGCGCTGGCGGCGAGATGTCGGCCGATCACCCGCATCGAGGTTTCCGGGCAGGTGCGTGGTGACGAATCAGACCAGTCCGTGCATCCGAGCAAAAGGGTCCCAGTGAGGATCGCGGTGCCATTCGTACTCGGTTGCGGTGGCAATCTGTTCCGCGGTTTCTGCGCCGAAGTAACGCGCGATCACAGCGAGCGCCATATCGATCCCGGCAGCCACGCCTGACGAGGTGACGAACTTCCCGTGCTCCACCCAGCGCGCCTGTGGGATCCAATGCACGGCGGGTTGCACCTCAGCCACCCACCGAAACACGCGTTTATTGGTGGTCGCGCGCCGCCCGTTTAAAAGACCGGCCGCAGCCAGGACCAAGGATCCTGTGCAGACGCTCATGACCAGCTCACAGGCGGTGGCTTGGCGCTCCAGGAATTCCAATAAGGGTGGGTTCTCCGCCTCTCGGCGCGTACCCCATCCGCCGGGCACGAGAAGCCAATCAAGCTTCGCACACCGAGCAAAATCCGTCTCCGCAATCAGCGCCGGTCCTTGTGTGCTGGCAACCGAGTCAATCGTGGCTGCGATCGTTTGGATCCGCAGTTTCCCTGGGAGAGAGCCGAACATCTCCAAGGGACCACAGACATCGAGGAGCTCGAATTCGGGGAAGAGGAGCACTCCAAGAGATTTTGCCTCGGCTGTCATGTTGCTTGCGAGTCCTATCAGAGGCGGCGAAGGGTGCGAAGGGCATTGCCCTTGATTTCGGATTGTTTCCTGCCACGCTGGTTTACCTCGGTCAGGCGCCCAGAGGTCGGCATCCACGCTTGTACAGCCATGAAACATTCGGATCAGCGGGTGGGCCGAGACTCCGCGGGCCGGCGCCAGGTCGCGAACTTGGGGGAAGCGACCGGGTGGCTCCCGTGGCAAGGCCTTTTCCTCGGCAATGGAGCATCCCGCCTTGTGGGAGCTCCTCTTAGGGATGGGGCCGTGAAGTTTGGAGGGCGCTCCGCCTTAGCTTCTTACCTCGGAGGACGATCGTGAACTCACCAGGCGGGTTTATGGAGCAGTAGAGGGAAGACTTGGGCGCTCGCTGGTTGATCCTCAGAGAGGCAGTTGGAGAGGAATCTCTTTTCTACCCATCGAGAGCGAGTCGGGGTGAGCGGCGCTGCAGGTCCGGGTCAGCCGTTGTGACCAGGACCGCCGCCCCACATGGGCCATCCGTCGTCGGCCGAACTACCTGTCGCGAAGCTGACCAGAGAGCCGTCCTCAAGGCCCACGTAAACCCTGCCTTCTGAAATCGAAGGTTGCCAGTGGACTCGGGAGCCCACGGCTACTTCCCAATGCACTTGTCCGGAACGGGCGTCCCAGCAGATGATCCGGCCGTCGATCGTGCCCGCCCACACTCGTCCGTTGGCGACTGCGGGTGGGGTTATAGCTCGCTCCAGTCGCGACTGGCGGGGCACACTGTGCTTCCAGAGTGTTCTTCCGGAGGCGACCTCCGTTGCTTCCAGTTCGTCACCGTTTGCTTGAAAGAGCACGCCGTTCCAAACTACGGGGCGCGATCCTTGGTATCGATGCACTCGAGAAACTAGGTGTTCCCCGACAAGTTTTTCGACGTGATGTAACTTGGCGCTGGCTGGCGGGACTGAGAATCCCACACCGGAATCCTGCTCTTCATAGTTCCTTAGGCCTTTCAACTTGCGCTTTGCTGCCAAGTAGTCGGCCTGCTTGGACTCCGAGACCCACCTGGGGTCTCCTTTTTCCCCTCGCAACGAAGTTGTCCGCTCTCGAGGCGTGGCGTCGCGGGCACTCGCTCCCGTTGCGGCGCCGCCGTACGGGTGATGCTCGCCTGGTGAAGCCTTCGCGTCGGGCTCAAATGGGCCTGCCGACCACGATGTCGCACCGCTCTCAGGAGCCCACCCTGTTTTGCTGCGATGGTGCGAATCGTCCTCGACCTTTTCGGCGACGTAGACCTGACCATCGGCGACCCACGGTGCTGAGGTGGCGTTTCGGTCCTGCACCCACAGCACCTTGCCCGAAGTGGGGTCGATTTTCCAAACCTTTCCGTCGTAAGTGGAAACGTGAACGTACCCCTCGGCAAACACCACGGCGGAGATGGCGTCGTGGGTAAGGCGGGTTTCCCAAAGTTGCACGCCGTCCTTGAGGGCAAAGGCGCCGAGGGCGTGATCACCGCGCGAGGGATACACTGCGTATAGCGCGTAGGGGGTCATTGCCGGTTGTGCCAGTAGTGGGTCGCCCAGCCATCGTTCCCAGAGTACCCGGCCGGTCTTCGCATCGACTACGTAAACCGTGCAGCTCTCGGTGTTGAAGGCAACGTGATCCTGGCAGACGGTGGCTGCGGTAGGTCCGTCGTCCCTCGTCCGGAGCTGCCAGAGCAGCGCCCCGGAGCTCTGGTCCAGGCAGTAGAACTCGTAGCTACCAAAGCCCCCTCCAAAGAATACCCTCCCGTCAGCCACAGCGGGCGTCGGGATCCCCCGGTAGGACGAGATGCGTGCTCTCCAGCCGCGGAACCCGGTTAAGGGACATGCGAATGGTTCCACGTTCGCGTTCGAGTTGTTGCTGTTCTTCGCTCTGCTCATTTTTAGATTCGCTTCCTCCTTTCTGGTCGTGGTGCTCGGTTTTATGCTATAGCATGCATTCTATAGCATGCAAGCCGGGACTTGCGTGCACCACTGGGGGGCAGCCGTGTGTTGAAGCGGTTGAGCAGCTGCCACGCACCGTATCGTCACAGTTGAACAGTTCGAGAGCCCTCTCTGTCCGCGTATGGCGGGTGAGCCTTTGGCACCGATGGAAGAGCATCGGCCCTTTAGCTTGGGGAAGGTGGGGTTTGACTCCGCGCGGGCTGGCCTCACCCTAAGGTTTGCCCACTGCCCTGAGGCGAGCTGGGGCGAGGCCCGATTGTGCAAGGGCGTGACGAAGCTCGGCGCCCGTTTCTCTGCGGGTGCACAAGCACTCGTTGTGGAAACGTGCCTTGGGTTACGAACGAATCGTGAGCCGCTTCGAAAAGCGCATGTTCCGCAGCGCAAAAACGCATGCTTTGCTTCGCGGGCGATTTCTCGAACGTCCTTCAGTGTTGAAGCGTAGGGGCGACTTCTGGAGCAAAGACGGGTTGCAAGTCCTCGACAAGCCAACCCACCGCTCGTTGGACCACGCCCGTGCTGAGCAACTCATCGTCCGGGCGGCGGTAGTAAGAGCGGGCAACGTAGACTGTTCGCCACTGCGTGGGCACGCTGATCTCGTAGAGTACACGCCCGTCCGGCTCCATCAAAAGTAGGTTGAGGCGCAGGACGAAAATTAGTTGGGGTAAATCTTCGACCGGGCGCCCGAACCACGTAAGGGGCTCGTACGCCACATTTGGGATGCGGAATCCCTCGTATTGCACGTAAAATGGCCTTTCGGAGATGAAGCTCACGGCCAAAACGTCGATCCCATGGGAGTGCGCTAGGTCGCGCGAAACGTAGCCGCACGCGGTCCTCCACTTCGCTTCGTAGGCGTCGCCCGTGATCGGGTCGAAAAGGCCGCCAACCTGACTTGCATACCGGCGCCAAACTGGGCCCACCACGTCGCTACCCACCGTTCGGTATCCACGCTGGCGCAACAGGCGAGTAAGCATCATCTCGATGTCGTGCGCGACCCCGGGACCGTTTGGATCCGCGCAAGTTGACCCCTGGAGGCATAATACCAATCGTGCGGACCGTCCGCGCGAACTCCTCGCGGGGCACTCGGTAAGGGTTGTAGCGGGCACTCGGTGCACAACTGCCACCCGCGGTTGAGGCTAGGAGAACCCCGACCCAGAACCGAAGGTTCCGGGCAGGCCCTTGCACACAGTGCATTCGACTTCTCCTGCCGTCGCGCATCCCCCGAGGTCCTTCATGCTCGATCCACACGTGCTGTTGCAAGATCGATCTCAAATCGTGTGCTCGCTGCCCCATTTCCTGAGGGACTCGGGCCTGCCTGTTTAGCGGGTTCGGCAGTTGATCCGTCGGCCCGCGGGCGGCAAGAGCGGAGTAGGTGTGACACGACCTCGCCGGTTTCGTGGGAAAATTCACTTTCCGGGTGGGTCCGGAAGAGAAAGGAGTATCACAAAGGAGTAGGGAAATAACCTTCTCGTGGGAGGGCGATGTCCGGAAGTCGCGCCTTTGCTTGTTGCCATCTGCGGTCACGCTCATTTTGGTAGCCTGCGGGCCCATCCCGCCAAAGTTGTACATGCCCGAGGCGAACCAGTGGCGGATACCCCCCGAGCGGTTCGATGTGCGGACCATTTGTGTGTTGCCCATCGACCCTGAGGTGAAGGAGCTCGAACCCGGTGCCGAGAACCTGCGCAGAATCGCGGTGGAGGAGCTCGAGCGAGCTGGCTTCGGCGTGGTGCCGATTAGCAAAGAGGGGTGGAAAACACTGGCCGACCGAGCTGCTGCTGACGTCGGTGGCGTCTTCGACCCGGAGGTGGGCTGGTTGGACGTTGATCGGGTCGAAGAAGCACGGCAGCGGTTCAACCGGTCAGTGGGCAAGCAGTACCGCTGCGATGCTTCGTTGGCGTTGACTATCCACGTCGTTCGTGCCCCATGGAGAGATGGGGTGGCGAAGTGGGATGGAAGCGAAGAAACCATTGCCAACTACCTCCTCACAATCGGTGACTGGGGATGGGTCATGGCCTTATCGCTTCACGCGCGCCTCGTCGGTGCGAACAGTGAAGAGTTGTATTTCTGCACGGGTGGGCTTCGGACCCTCGGCAAGTATAATCCCTTGGCCGCACCGTTTGCGCCTCCGTTCCAACCGGTAAAGGCGGAAGAATTACTCTCGCCGGAGTTGGTCTCCCACCGCGCGGTATTGTTGGCTTTGGGCCTGTTGTTGGCCGCCAGAGGGCGGGGCTCAACCCCTGGTGCTGCTTTGCAGGAAGGAGCACTGAGAGGGAAAACGGCCCGACACAAACAAGCGGTAACGGCCCCCTAGCCTCGGTGACTGCGAGGACTGCGTAGAGTGGGACTCGGTGTGAACCCGCCGCTCCACCGTCAGCGTTTGTCACCAATCGCGGTTCTATCTAGGCACGCTCACGTCGTAGCCGGGGAGACGTTGCTGCATGTGTTGGAGACGTGAGTGTGCGGCTGCATCCGCCTCATGACCTTGCTCACGGCTTCTCTGGTGGCGTTTTTTCCCAGCCGCTCGCACTGACACTGAGAGCCTCTTCGGCCGTGATGCCCTCGTGCGCCAGGGTGTCCTTGTAGCCCTTCACCATGAACCAACCCGCGTCATCCCCGCCGGTGGGGGTGATCCGCAGTTCCAGGGGTTCGCCCGGTCTCATCGCCTCAGCCGGCACTTCTACCAACAGCACGCCACTGCGGCCTGCGGTGGCCGCTCGATACAGGAAGCGAAGGCGGTAGCCATTTTGCCCCCAGCTCTCGTCTTGAAACTCAGGGCTTAAGCGGAAGGTGAGGGCGAATTTACCATCCACGTACAACTCTCCTTCGAAGGGCACTTCGGAGAACGACGCGGTTAGCACGGCGATCGTGCGCTTCTTTTCGGGCACAGGCGTAGTCGTCCAAACGACTTCCCCAGCTGAATCCCGCACATACGCCCACCAGGATTCGGTTCCCCCGCGGTAATCCGGATACGGATTTTGGGTGTGCACGAACCGCTTGATTTCGCCAAACCCCTCAATCAATTGCACGGCTTCCGCTCGTTTGTCTGCTGGGGGTGGTGCCGGGGAAAGGGTCACGGTGGGGATTTCGGCCACGGCGGAAATGCCCGGGACGTCCTTGCCCTCGGCGTCCGTGATGCGCGCGGTAAAGTACCAGTCCCCCACGCTCTCGCAGCTTTGCACGAGGAGCACGTTATCGCCCGCTTGTAAGTCGATGGATTTGCGCAAGGCGACGGGACCGAGCACGATCGGCACTGGGGAGAGCAAATTCCCGTTGAGCCAAACACGCGCCAAATCTCCACCGCCGGCGAGTTCCAAGAAAACTTGCTGAGCACGATCGGAACGCACGTTGGTCAGTGCGTAAGCGCACACGTACTCGGGGTTGCCTGGATGGAGTGGATCAGAGCCGGCATAGAACATGTTGAGGTCGACCCGAACGTTGCGCTGAAACATTGGCCGCCAATACGCATCGCCAAAGGCCGTGCGTACACGATCTTTCGAGATTTTGGTTGGATCGATGAAGTCGCGACGAATGCCGCCGCCCTCGCTGTTGCCAAACAGGCCTAGGACGAGCCATTGGGTTAAAAACATCCTGCGGGCACGGACTTCGGCAATGACAAACTCCTTTTGTCCGCCGGGGGCGATGATGTCTTTCAAAATCGTGTAGTCGCTGAAGTAGGCGAGGTCCGACTCGCGAAGCTGGTACAAAATCGGCCCGTCGATCGTGTACTCGGAGTAAAAGGCCGGGTCAGCGATCAAGTAGCCAATGTCACGCGTGCGGATGTAGTAGAGCGGATCCACTCGGTTGTAGAAGAGGGGGAAGATTTGCGGCTGGTTGACCTCCGTAGCCGTGAGCATCAGCCGCTGGTATTGAGGGCGCAGCGGCTCCATGAAGTGGATCGAATCGCGATATCCGTACTGAAATCCGCCGTACGTCGGAGCGGAGTACTTTGGATATTCGTTGAAGTAGAATGTGACGTAGCGGTACGACTGCTGCGCCAAGAAGTACCCCGCGACCACGAGCCCTACCGCCTGGACGGTGCGCACCAACGGCTGCCAGCGGAGTATCTTCGCTATCCACAGTGCTGTGGCAAGGCCCAGGCCAGTGAGCAAGCAGAATGCGGGGACGCCGATGAAGGCACGCGTGGCTGAGGGGATTTCCGTGAGCAGCGCTGCGCCGGTGGGATACACCGCCAGCCACCAGAGCAGCAGTTTGCTGAATCGATCGCGCCTGAGCAAGGCCGCAGCAATGCCGATGAGCAAGAATGGCATGTAAATCGGCAGCAGCTCCCCAAACTCGCGGACCGCGTGTCGGGTGATGGGATCGCCTCGTTGGAACAGAAAAACTGGATCGAAAAAAGCCTTGTAGTGCGCCCAGTAGCGCCTCGCCTGCGGTAACCACGGGGCATTCCAGTCGAAGGCCGTCGTGCGTTGCAGGTAAATCGCCCCTTGCGGGTTGCGCTGGTAGAAGGCGACGAGTGGCGCGATTGTCAAGATGCCGACCACAATCGCCAGCAACGTTTCTTTCCACCGGCGCAGCAAAGTCGGAGCGTATAACAGGGCGAAACCCACGAGAAACAGGGGCACCACCACAGTGGAAATCGCGTAGTTGTACGGGCAAGCGGCACAGAAAAATGCAGCCCAGGGTAAGGTGCGCCGGCCCTTGGTGTACAAGATGAGCAACCACACGGCCATGCCGAACAGGAAGGCGAAGGGAGTCATTTCGAAGGCAATGCGGCTCATGTGGAGGTGCCACGGCGCGAGCGCCAAAAAGACCGCCGAGAACAACCCCACCCACGGGTTAAAAAGCTCCTTCCCGATTAAGTACACGACGGCAATCGACAGCACGCCGTAAAAAGCTGCGGGCAAGCGAGTGGAAAACTCGTCGAGACCGAAAATCTTGACCGCTAATGCAGTGGAATAAATGTAGACGGTGTTTTTGTAGCCGCCGAAAGACCAAACCAGTAGCGGCAGGAACTTTCCATTCTCATCGTACCCGCTTTGCGAAATTGCGTAGCCGTTGTAGCCGAAGGCAGCCTCGTCGCAGAACAGCCCCGCGGGAACGTCGCGCAATTGGTACAAGCGCAACCAAGCCGCTCCAAGGAGAACGACCGCAAGCGCAATGCCCCAAATCCATCGTCGCTCCGTTGCCACCCTTTGCCTCCTGGCAATTCAGCGCACTGTTGGCGGAGTCGTCGCCCCTGGAACACCTACGGCGAGAGCCCGCACGGCCTGCACCCGTTTGCGGATACGCCACACTTCGACGTAGGCTTCGAGCCCACTCCAGAAATTCACTGTGGAGTCCGGTGCGTTCATCCACACCACTGGTACTTCGGCGACGCGGCGCCCGAGGGCGAGCGCTACCGCCAGCAGCTCTACATCGAAAGCAAAACGATCCACCGTGAGGTGTGGCCACACAGCAGCCATGCGCTCGCGTTGAAACAGTTTGAAGCCGCACTGCGTGTCGTGAAAGGGCAAGTCCACGACATGCCGTACCCACCAGTTGAAAAGCTTGCCCGCACGCTCGCGGAGCAAATTTTGTCGCTTGCGCACCTCAGATTGCGGTAGGGCTCGGCTGCCGATGGCGACATCGAAACCTTGCTCCAGCGCCCGCACAAGTTTCGGCAACTCCTCGATGGGGGTCGAGAGATCAGCGTCGGAGATCAGCACCCAATCGCCGCGCGCCTGCAGCGCTCCCTGGCGGACGGCGTATCCTTTGCCGCGATTCGGTGTGTAGCGCAGCAGGCGGAGGGCAGGACGGTCGCGAAACCGTTCCCGAACAAGAGCAGCCGTAGCGTCCGTACTCCCGTCATCGACCACCACCACCTCGGAGTCATAGGGTTGAGAGCCCAAGTAGGAGAAGATGCGCTCCAACGAAGGCAGGATCCGTCGTGCTTCGTTGAACGCTGGGATAACGACGGACAGTTTCATGCCGCGCGCAGACCGTTAGTTGACAACGTCACCAGTGGCATATACACGAGTTCGGCTTTGCGCGGGCAAAACCCGCACGAGTGGCGTCGTATGGCAGAGAGAGCAGTGATTCGCAACCAGTCGAGTGCGCTCCCCGAGGCGCCAGTACCAACTTCCTCCGAGCATTGGTGGGACCAGCCCATGCTGGGCACATACACCCGCTGGCAGTGCCTGACGGTGGCTGTGTTCGCAATTGCTCTGGTGAATCGTTTGCTCTGGCTGGGTGAGCGCCCCTTTCACCACGACGAGTCGATCCACGCGTTTTTCTCGTGGAAGATCGTGGACGAAGGAATTGCGCATTATAAATACGATCCGGTCTACCACGGCCCCGTGCTGTACTACTCCTCTGCCCTGGTCATGTGGTTGCTCGGCGATTCCGACTTTACGGCTCGCTTGAGCGCCGTGCTGTTCGGACTCGGGATTCTCGGTTTCACGTGGCCGCTGCGCAGGTTTGTCGGTGCGACCACGGCCTTTCTGTTCTTGCTGTTGTTCACGTTTTCGCCTGCGCTCACGTATTTCACCCGCTTCCTCCGCCACGATGTGTACGTGGGCCTAGGCAATATCATGGCGATTTACTTCGCGTTTCGTTTCGGCGAAACGCGGCGTGATCGATACTTGTATTTGTCGTCCTTGGGCCTGGCAATTGCCTTTTGCAACAAGGAGGACATGTACGCGCTCATCCCCGTAAGCTTGCTGAGCCTCGCGCTCATGCTGGTTTGGGAGGTGTTGTACGCGCCCGAGTGGCGCACGCAACTGAGGTCCGTGTGGGCGGAAACCAAATCCCTGCTCGTGGAGAAGTGGATCCCGATTGTCGGTAGCGCGGTCTTGTTTGTCGTGGTGTCTCTCACCTTTTATACGTCTTTTTTTACCCATCCGGAAAACTGGAATCCGGTGACCCCGGCACTCACGTACTGGTGGGGCCAACACCAAATTAAACGGATTGGGGGCCCGTGGTGGTACTATTTCCCGCAGCTCATTTCGTATGAGTTTTTGATTTTCGTTCCAGCGCTGCTGCTGTTGCTGCGACCGCTTTCGACCGCGCGGGCTACGGAACGGCCGAGCACGCGGTTTTTGTTTTACACCACTGTGGCAACCTTCGCGATATTCGTTGGCTGGTGCTTTTACGACTGGCATCAGGCCGGGATTGTGATTTTGATTCCGCTCGCTTTTGCTGGCCTCACGGTGATGCAGCGTTGGCTCCCGAGCCGTTTCTTACGTTTCATGGTGATTTATACGATCGGCTGCGTCGGATTTTACTCCTGGGCGCAAGAAAAGGTTCCCTGGTTGTTGTTCCCGATCCTGATGCCGATGTCGATGCTCGCAGCAGCGTGGTACAGCGAGCGCGTTCAGGCCGGGACTTTTCGCGAGCCCGTTCCGATTGTTCTGGTCTCTTCTTTGGGCGCGCTCACGGTTTGGATCTTGGTGGCGAGCAACTACTTTTATGGTGCGCCGCGCCCAGCCGAAGCTCCCGGGCCGCGCACGGCTGAACTTCTGGCCTACGTTCAGTCGACGTACGATATTCACATGGTCATGCAGAAGATCGAAGAGGTCGGGCAAAAGCTCGGAACCGGTAGGAACACGCGTTTGCAAGTGTCGGGGAACGCGACCTGGCCGCTCAGTTGGTATTTGCGCCATTACCCCGTGAACTGGGCAGCGGATGTGCGCAAGGTGGATACGCCGGTGGTGATCGTCGACAAAGAGGTAGCAGCGAATTTCGACAAAGTGTTGCTCGACCAGTACGAGAAGATTCCTTTTGCGATTCGTGGCTGGTGGGAACCGGATTGGTCGAAGATGAATGCGGTGACGTTGACCCGCTGGCTCTTCACCCGCCAGGCGTGGAGCCCGGTCGGCTCGAGCGACGCGGTGATGTACGTTCTCAAGGACTTGCGGCCCGGAAAGGACATCACGCCGATCGCGGTGAATCCTCCGCCCGCACCGCGCCCGTACACGATGCAGCCATCGTTCGAAAAGCCGGTGGCGGTATGGGGGAAGAGGGGGAGAGGGGCCGGTGAGTTCGACGAACCGCGCGGCCTAGCTGTGGACAGCAAGGGCTTCCTGTATGTCGTGGACAGCAAGAACCATCGGGTACAGCGACTCTCTCCCGAAGGCCGCGCAGTCACCGTGTGGGGCAAGCAAGGAAATGGACCGGGAGAGTTCAACGATCCGTGTGGGGTCGCTGTGGGGCCCGATGGATCGGTGTATGTGGCCGACACTTGGAATCACCGCATCCAAAAGTTCACCGCGGACGGAACGTTCATTCGTGAGTGGGTGGAGCAAACTTCGGGATTCTGGGGCCCACGCGGAATTGCAGTGGCACCCGATGGAAGTGCGGTGTTCGTGACGGACACCGGCAACAAACGGGTGGTCAAATTCGACCCGGATGGCAAGCAGTTGCTGGTGTGGGGCAAGGAGGGGTCGCGTCCTGGGGAGTTCATCGAACCTGTAGGTCTGGCGTTCAACAGCGAGGGCGAACTTTACGTGGCCGACACTGGAAATCGTCGCGTGCAGGTGTTCCGACAGGACGGGTCGTTCGTGCGGGAACATTTTGTTTCCGGTTGGGAAGAGTTTTACACCGAGCCGTACCTGGCAATCCTAGGAGCGGATTTGCTGGCCACCGACTCTTTCAACCACCGCGTGGCGCGGTACGACAAAGGCGGAGCGCTGGTGTTTGTCTGGGGAAAGAGCGGTGCTGACCCGGGCGACTTCAACCGCCCGATCGGCGTCGCTGCTGACGCCGATGGGGGTGTTTACGTCGCGGATACGATGAACCACCGTATCCAGAAATTCGTCCTACCCGTCACCCGCTAGGAACGCGAGTGAAAGGCGTGCGCCGATCTAATGCTCCGAGACGATCTTTTGCCGCAGCCGGAACAAGTCGTAGAACGCCCGTAAGATCACCTTGGGGTGGGCTCCCGTTTGTGTGCCTGCCGTTCGCGGGTAGTGATGCACGCCCACTTCCTTGATCCCGAAGCCTTTGCGCACGGCGCGTCCGTAAAGTTCGGCGTTGATCAGGGCTCCCGTCGACTCCAGGGTCACCGCATCCAACACCTTTTTGGGGATCAGCTTGAAGGCGCAGTTCAAATCGCGCACGCGCACGTTCAGAAGGATGCGCACCAGCCAGCCGCCGAACAGCCGTGCGTTGAGGCGACGGATAAAAGGGTCGTTTCGCTTAATCCGGTAGCCGGTGACGATATGGTTCTCGTCCGTGGCCAGAGGCAAGAGAAGCGCCAGCTCTCGAATATCGAACTGTCCGTCCCCATCCATGTAAAACACGAACCGTTTGCGTGCTGCTGCAAACCCAGTCCGAAGTGCCGCACCGTATCCCCGGTTCTGCGGGTGGTGCTGCGGGTGGACGCGCGGTAGCTCCCGGGCGAGGGCTTCGATGATCTCTCCCGTGCGATCGCGACTTCCGTCGTTGACGACAATAATCTCGTAATCGAGCGGAGTGGTATCCAAGTAGCTCGCGACTTCACGGGTCACCCGTTCGATGTTGGCCTCTTCGTTGTAAGCGGGCAGCACGACGGAGAGGTCCTTAACAACGCTAAGATTCTGATTGCTTTTTTCTGTTTGACTCATAGAATCCTCGGCCCTGACGTTGGCTATGGAATTGAAGATTATTTGCCCCAGTTGCAATGCTGTGTATCGGCTTCGACGGGCGCCCAAGCCGGACGCTCGTCTGCGATGCCGGCGGTGTCAGCAGATCTTTATTTACGTTCCGCCGCGCCCGGGTCGGGCAACTGCCACTGAAAGTAGCGAGGCAGGGGCGGTCGACGCGGCGGAGCCATTGGACGAGGGGGCCGGAGGTGAGGTGGGGGCAAATCCGCCAGACACGGACACCGATGCACGCGGCGCGGAACAGGGCCGGCCTCCCGAGAGTGGTGCGAAGACGCCACGCGGCGGCCGGAGCGGGGAACGCAAGCCCCGCAAGGATCGCGACCCGATGATCCCGGAGTTTGAGTTTGGCGAGGAAGAGGAGTTCACTCTCGATCCGGAGAATAAAGATTTCGATGCAGTCGAAGCGTCCGAGCCAATCAGACAAAAACCGGAGAAGCGACGCCCATCTAACGGGCGTACTCGCGGCAGCACTGTGGCCTCCGATGATCTCGGCCAGTTTCGCACCCTTGTGTTTCTCCTCTGTGTGGTCGTGGGATTTTACGCTGTGCTGACCACGAGCTTGTTTGCGCGGCCCGATCGTGCGCAAGCGTTGATCACGCAGATTCCGGTCGTTGGCCAGGGGATCGGGGAGGAGCGTTTGTGGGCCCGGCGTGTACGCCTGGAGGGTGTAGAGGCGAGCACGCAGCAAACCAAAGACGGGCGGCCAGTGTTGGTGATTACCGGTAGAGCAGTGAACACAGCGCCGAACCCGTTGCAAGCGGTGCAATTGTCGGCAGAGCTGCTGCGTGCGGACGGCAAAGTGGTCGACGAGAAGACTGTCTTCCTGGGTAATATGGTGTCCGCGCGTGTGCTGCGCGACCTGACACCGCAAGAAATTTCTATCTTGCAGCAGTTGAGCCCGCCGAAACAGTTTGCCATCCCCCCAGGCGAGTCTGCGTCGTTTGCCATCGTCTTCTTTCTCGATGCCACCCGCCAGGGTGACTCGAGACGAGTGGAAGAGGGGCGGTACCCGTCGGAATTCCGGCTGCGAGTGGTGACGGCGCGACGTCAAGGCTGATCTTTGTCCTGGGGCCGTGATGGCTCATCCTCCACATTGCGCGGCGTGACGTCGATTTCGTCGGGCATCCGCAGTTGCTTGCGAAAATTGCGGATTCCGCGTCCTAGACTTTCGCCGAGCTCTGGCAGGCGGCCGGCCCCGAAAATGATGAGCACGATGACGAGGAGGATGATCAGTTCACCGAGACCGAGCCCGAGCACGAGCTTCACTATACGGGAACACTTCTGTTTTTCGCAAGGGAGCGAGCTGCTGGGAACGAGGGCGATTCCCTCAGCTGACCCTTGCTCCGTGCTTGCCGCCGCTCCTCCGCTGGCCTTCCGTCTGTGACACGCTGGATCCCGCATGTCCCGTGCGTGCACCGGAGGTCACCGCGTGTACAAGGGTTTGCAAAAATCCCTCGAGAACATCTGCCGGCTGGTGCGAGAACTGGAGCTGCGCCACCATGTGCGCGGCACTGACCACGAACAGCGCCGCAAAATGCGCATCTAATGTGCCCGGGATGCTGCGTTCCCGCTGGCCGCGACGAATGGTTTCCGCAATGGCGGTTACCACCTCGCGCTGAAATTCGAGATAGCGAGGCCAAACTCCTTCCCGAACTGAAGTACTCCAGTCCAGCCACACCCGCGCGTATTCTTCGTGCATCACAACGGACCTCGAAAATTCACGTGCGTGCAGCAGGAGCACTTCGCTCGCTGAAAGCTCACGACGGGCGTGAATCCGCTGGGTCATGTCGATGTAAAAGCGGGCAACTTCGTCGAGTACGGCATCCACGAGTGCCTTTCGCGTGGGGAAGTAGGCAAACACCGTGGGCACGGCGACGCGAGCTTCTTTGGCAATTTCCGCGTGGCGTCCTTCCCCTATGCCTCGCCGAGCGAAGACGCGCAGCGCGCAAGCGAGCAGTTGCTGACGCCGAGACTCTGGGGAGAGGCGCACCGCGCGCCGTCGCTTTGGCTTGACCGCGTCGCTTTTGGTCGTTGTGCGAGTGGAGCTGCGTCGGCGTTGCATCGTGAACCCTTGTACCAAGGGCCATGTGCTCGCGCACGGGGCAGCCAGTTCGGTTAGACTCATTGCCGTTCCCCCATGATTTTATCCAAACGCGGCAGTGCTCCGTCGCTTTGCTGCGCGAGTGTTCGGGCCATGAAGCGCGCACGGCAGGGGCTGGAGTCGGTCAAACTGCGGAGGCTTTGGAACCGCTCTTTTTAGGCTCTTGACTTCGTTACCCGTGGGGCGTAGTGACAATTTTATCATTAGTGGCCGCAGGAGGTGCACGATGCAAAGCAAGGCGGAGGACAGACTGGCGGAACCGAGCGGCGCTCGGGTGGTGGCTACCTTGGGAGGGCGGCGCCCGCAGGAGGAAGCTCTCGCAGAGTACGAAGCGACCTTTCAACAACGCTACACGCGCTGGATGGAAATTTTGCAACGCAACGCTGAACGCCTGGCGCGTGGGCAGTTCTCATTGCATTGGATGGACACGAGCGAGGCCCACTGGGGCCGCCGGGCGAAACCATCCTCGCGCGGGCTCACGTACGCCGACGTTAACCGGGTGCCTGGCTATGGCGAGCTTCCGGAAGTGGCCACCTGGCTGAATTTTGCCCCCCGCGGTTCGGTGCGCGACCGCTACCGCGATGAGATGCCTGAGGTCGAGGATTACACGGTGCTCGAGCGGGACGAAGTGTGGGCGGAAAACGTGCTTTCGCTGTACGAAGAAGCAAAGGCTCGACAGTGGAATGCAACACGCGACATCCCCTGGGATGAACTGACCCCCTTACCGGAAGATCTCGAGAAAGCCACCTGCCAGCTTTGTACTGCCTTAACAGAGGTAGAATTCGTGGCCGGCGATTTCCCCTCCAAGTGGATGTTTCGGATCCCGCAAGACTACCTCGAGGTCAAGAGTT
This sequence comes from Candidatus Binatia bacterium, assembly GCA_026415395.1. Classification (NCBI taxonomy): domain Bacteria; phylum Candidatus Binatota; class Binatia (SeqCode); species Binatia bacterium. The sequence goes on from JAOAHD010000007.1 coordinate 433,662, forward strand.
TCCTTTCGACCCAAATCATGGACGAAGCGCGCCATCAGGAAGTATTCCGCAAGCGGGCCCTGGCCGGCGGCGGATTGTTGCACGCCTCCCCAGGAGCCGAGTGGGCGCTCAAGGCGATCCTCGATGCGCCTACCCACACGATGGGCACGTTCTTGTTGAACCTGTTGGCGGAAGGGCTGGTGCTTTCCGTATTTCGCTCGGGAGAAATGATCGCCAAGACGCACGTCGACAAGGAGATCTTTCGCCGTTGTTTGCAGGACGAGGCGCGGCACGTTTCCTACGGCGTCCTCGAATTTCAGTGGTGGTTGGATCATCAGCCGGATCGTGACCAAGCGTTGGAGACGCTTCACCGGTTCGCCGACGTTGGTGAACAAGTGATTTTGTCGGCGTTCACAGAGCCAACGTTGGTTGAGCCGATCGCCATTCTCCTCGGCGGAGGACTGAACAAGATCGATGCCGGCATGGATGGAATGATGCGGGTTTGGTCGATGTTCATCGATGAGTACTTGCAGCGTTGCGCCCGTGCTGGGTTCGATCGCCGGTCCCGCTGTATCCTGCCGGCGGAGGCCCCGTGGAGGTTGGCAGCATGATCGGCTCGCTCGCCACTCCTGCAGGTAGCATGGAAACGGTTGCCGAAGCGGTGTTCCCTTCGCTTTCGTGGTTTCAAGAGCTTGCGCGACTGGCTCGCGTGCATCGCAGCCGCTTCGAACACCTGGGATACGCGGACTGTGTGGCGGAGTTTTGCGTGACCGACGGGCGACCCTCACCTTTTGCCGTGCAGGTCACGTTCGAAGAATTTGATGTAACCGATGTGCGGATCCCCAGCGTGAGCGACCACTATCGCGCCGATTTCCGCGTCGAGGGTGACTTGGCGACATGGCAACGGATGCTGGAAAGCATCGCTCGCAACCACGGCCGGCCAGACCTCGATCAGACCCTCAACCACCTGACCCATATGGGCACCCCGATGCGGGTGACTTCCACGGATCCGCTGCGCCGCGACTTGTACTTCCGCTACGCGCAGACTCTGCAGGAATTCTTCAACCTTTCTGCCGCCATTCATACGCATTTCGCGGCGAATGTTGGGACTCGGTGATGCCGCGGCACGGTCACTTCTACATCGATGAGACATGCATAGGCTGCGGCGCTTGCGAACATGCCTGTCCGGGCAAGGTGGATGCCATTTACCCGGTGGAGGGGGACTTCCTCGGGCGCTTTGCGATCCGCGTGGAAGAGTGCATTGACTGCGGGTTTTGCCTGCCGCTGTGCCCGGTGGCCTGCATTCACGATGCCCGGCGAGAAGGCGTGGTGGAAGGAAGGGGTGGCTACATGCGGATCAAAGAACTGCAAGCCTGGGCACAACGGCAAAACGCCGGAATTGTCGACTGAGCTCTGACTCGAGCGTTTGAGCGGCCAGGAACTTGGGCGGCTGCGACAACGGCTGCATGGCCCTTCGCCTCGCATAGAGGGGCAGGGAGGACCTCCGTCCGCAAACGCAAAGTCCTCAAGGTTGCGTTGCAGAAAAGCAAACGCGTGTTTCCCTGGGCTGTCCCTCTCGGGAGAAACATTTCCGACGAGAGAAGCGTTCTAGCGCGGGTGGTGTCGAGCGTGGTAGAAGTGTGCTTCGCATCTGGAGGCGAAGGATGAAAATTTACTTGATCGCACCGAAGAACCCGGAATCGTTTTGGACGTTTGACCGCATTTTGCCCAGCTTAGGTAAGAAGTGCGTGTTCCCGAACCTGTCGCTGCCGACAGTGGCAGGGATTACCCCGCGAGAGCATGAGGTGGTGCTGTGCGATGAGAACGTGGAGGAAGTCGACTTTGATACGGATGCCGACATTGTTGGCCTCACCGGGTACGTGATCCACAAACAGCGCATCTTCGAGCTGGCCGAGGAATTTCGCAAACGAGGGAAGTTTGTTGTGGCCGGCGGTCCGTTTGCCTCGCTGTGTCCGGAGGAGCTTCGAGACAAGGTGGACGTCCTTTTTATCGATGAGGCGGAATACACCTGGCCGCAGTTCCTGAAAGATTTCGAGCGGGGAACTTGGAAGAAGGAGTACCGGCAGATCGAAAAACCGAGCATGCACGAGTCGCCCCTGCCGCGCTTCGATTTGCTCAAAGTCGATCGCTACCGCACGATGACCATCCAGTTTGCCCGCGGGTGTCCGTTTAACTGCGAGTTTTGCGACATCATCGTGATGTATGGCCGCCGGCCGCGCACGAAAACTGTGCAGCAAGTCATGGCCGAGGTGCAAGAGATCCACCGGCTCGGTGTGCGCAACATCTTCGTGGTCGACGACAACTTCATCGGAAATAAAAAAGAGGCCAAAGAGCTTCTCAGAGCGTTGGCCGAGTGGCAGCGAGCTCACGGTTACCCGATCGAGATGATGACCGAGGTCACTCTCAACGTCGCTCAAGATGACGAGCTGCTCGAACTCATGCGCGCCGCCAACTTCACCACGATCTTCATCGGGATCGAGTCGCCACGCCGCGAAAGCTTGCAGGAAACCCACAAGACCCAGAATCTCCGCGAAAACTTACTCGACGCAGTTCACCGCATCCAACGGGCGGGGATCGAAGTGATGGCCGGGATGATTGTAGGCTTCGATCACGATGACCCCACGATCTTCGACGAGCAGTTCGAGTTCATCCAGCAAGCGCGCATCCCGGTGTCGATGACGGGTATGCTCAATGCGGTGCCGAAGACACCGCTGTACGAACGATTGAAACGCGCGGGGCGGTTGATTGCGGAGTCGGTGGGGGATCAGTTCGTGTTCACGAACATTATTCCAGCCGGGATGTCACTGGCGGAGCTGTATGTGGGCTACAAGCGGCTGCTCAAGCGGTTGTACAGTTATCGCGCCTACCGCAAGCGAGTGATGGATTTTATCCTGAACCGGGGGCACCTCGCTCACGCGCGCTTGGTCACATCGGCGCAGGATTTAAAGATCTTCTTTCGCGTGCTGTGGTACTGCGTGTTGCGTGCGTCACCGGCCCGGGCATGGATGACCCTCTCTTTGTTGCTGGAAACGGCATTCCGCCGCCCCCGCGCGTTTCGCGATGCAGTCACCTTCGCGCTGCTGCACAAGCATTTGTACGAGTATATGCGATCGACCAGCAAACGGTTGGACCAGCTGCTCGCCGAGTTGCGGGACCTCCCCGAATTGCCGGGAATGGCCCCGCAGGAGAGCGGAGCTCGCTAGAGTTCGAGAAAAAGTTGTGCTCCGGCTTCAGCGGTGAGTTGTCGCACGGAGGTCACACGGTCGCTCACTTGCTGCAGCGCGGCGAGGCTCGCGGAGCCAACGTCAATGAGCACGGCGAACAGGCGGAAAGTAAGCCGTTGTTTGTGCTCGCGGAACGTGGCCAGCCATCCCGGTTCGAATTGGCACTCGCCGTCGGTAATGAAGATGAGATCGCCTTTACGATACGTTCCTGATTGCAAGCATTTCACTGCTGCGTCGAGCGGCTTTTGGAAATCTGTTCCACCTCCAGGAAAATAGGCCGCGAAGTCGAGAACGCGGTGCGGGTCAGCCGCGTAACGCTCGCAAGGATTCAGGTCGAGTTCGAGCAAAGGCGTTTCTCGACTCGAGAAGCAAATCACGCGGAACAAGCGCTTTTGGCGCTGGGCGATATCGAGCAACGTCAGGGCGATAGCCTTCGCCCAAATCTCCTTGTCGCCAGACATCGAGGAGCTAACGTCCAGGCAGACAACCATGGGGCCCCGGCCGGTTTGCTCAGGGCCTCGCAAGTCGTACTGAAGTAGGGTCCCCTCCAACAGGCGGCGGCCAAAGTCACGCCGGCGCCAAGGATTGCGCAACGCCGAGAGCTCGCTCGGGAGGAGGCGGCTTAAGTTGCTGCCCTGGTTGATGGCGTGCACCTCTTGATTGGCTCGTTCAAAAGTCTTCTGCCGTAGCGCCGAGGCCACAGCCCGCATACGGCCGAGCAGGCGAGCAAGCTTGCGTAGCCGTGGGTTGTCCGCCAGGCGTTTGCCGAGTTCGATTTGCAACCCGACGGATTGTCCGAGCTGCCCTCCCCACTGCTCTTGCCAATCTTGCCCTTGCTCCTCGAGTTCGCTCGTTGCCATTGCAACGCGCGCCACGGTCGTGCTGAGGTGCGTGAACTGCCGCTCCACGGTTTCGCGCACCGTCCGCTCGACGTCGCGAGCCTTGAGCATATGGCTCCGTTGGACCAGGCGGGCCTGTTTGTCGATGTTGTTCGAGAGCTGTGCCAGCGGGGCTTGTCTTGCCTCGCTGACCTGCGTGGCCAGTTGCGCAGCCGAGGACCGATTTTCTCCGAGTTCCACCAGTTCGCGTTCCTGATGTTCGAGACTCCAGTAGTCCAGCATGTGGGCGCGAGAGACCAACCGCTCGCTGCGGAGCAGAGACAAGATTTTTTCTCCGAGGAGCAGTGTGGCCAGACCGCTCTGGTACTCATCGAGCACGGTTCGCTCGCGCAGCACAGGCAGCCCGGGGGAGCGTAAGATCGCTTCGAGAATCACGCGGTACAACCCGGCGCTTGGCAGCACTTGGTCCGGTCCGCGCAGCACAATGTTGGCTTTGTAGAGCAGACCATAAATATCGAACAAAAACGTGCCGAAATGAGGCACGAGCTTTTGCCCACTTTCCGCAAGCTTCTGTAGGGAGGGCGAGTCCCGAACGATCGCCGCGAACGCCGCAGCGTCGTACGTGTCGGTTTCGACCCAGTGTGGCACGAGCTCGCCCCAGGGCCGGTGGACCTCGGTCGGCAACGGTTGTGCGAGCCAGTCTCTGTCGAGCTTTTTCTTCATCAGAACGGGCTACAGGGTTTCCAGCATCCGCTTTTGGATTTCCTCGATCTCGCGCTGCACCGCCTCCACGGTATCCGTCGGCCTGCCCGCGGCGCGGGCGGCGTCCACGATGGCGCCCACTTTGCGTAGCAATTGGCGAAGCTTGGTGTGCGCTTCGACGACGGCCCGACTGCGGAGCTCGTGATTGTCCCACTGGCGGTGGGCATACTCCTCGATCTCTCTTCCTTGGAAAAGCAAAGCACGAGCCTCGTCCTCGTAACCGCGCAAGAGCTCGCGAATGGTCGCCCGCACCTCGGCTTGCTCGCTCGGCGCTCGCCAGAGCACGTGTTCGAGGAAGAAGAGATCCTCTTCACCGACGGTCGTCGCGCCGCGTAAGAGAGCGTGCGCTTGTAATACCGACACGGCTTGGCGGTAGCGGCGGTCCGAGGCCACGACTTGTTTGCGCAATAGCTCGCGGCGCAAATCGGCTAGCGAGCGGAAAATTGACGAAGGCACCTGTACGTCTGCAACGGACCGTTGCAGCTCGACGAGCTCTGCAAGGGCGAGGGTTGTACGCTGTACCGGAGAGCGTCCCTCCAGCATACGGAGGAAATGAAAGTCATCTTGGATGTAACTGACGGTGAAGCGCACGAGGAAACGATCGTACAGGGCTTGCAACTCGTCGTCGTCCGGGAGTTCGTTGGTCGCTCCGAAGAGCGTAACGAGCGGCACGTTGGCGACTTCCCGCCCATTGTGAAAACGCCGCTCGTTCATGATTGCCAGCAAGGCATTGAGAATGGAGGAGTTGGCTTTGAAGACTTCGTCCAGAAAGGCAATGTGCGCCTCCGGGAGCTTGCCCGTGGTCACACGCCGGTATTCGTCTTGCTCCAAGCCACTCAGAGATACGGCCCCGAAAATCTCCTCCGGAGTAGAAAACCGGGTCAGCAGCCACTGGAAGTAACGTGCCCCTTCGAGGCGCGAGCATACTTCGTCTGCAAGCATGGATTTGGCCGTGCCCGGAGGGCCAACCAAGAGCAGGTGCTGCCGTGCGAGCAAGCAGGTCAGAGCTCCGTCGATGACTGCCTGGCGCTCGACGAACAGTTGCAGAAGCTCGTCGCGTATACGCCGCAATCGCTCGAGACTGCTCATACGAGCGCATGGTAAAGAGGCACTGGAAGGCGTTCAAGCAGAGAACTGGCCGTCGGATCAGGGAGTGGCAGTGGGTGTTGGGGTGGCGAATTCCAAAAGGATTTCGTTTGGGCCAACGAACCCCAACCGCTCGCGCACAACCTGCTCTAAATACAGATCGTCGCTTTCCAACCGCTCGAGGTGGGCGCGAAGTTCCTCGTTTTCTTGATGCAGGCGAAAGAGTTGCTTTTCGAGTTGCGCTTGCTGTCCCTCGAGGTAACGGAGGTGCAACAGACCATACGGACCCCATATGGCATGGGCAGCAAGCGCTGCAATGACCACGATTGCTAAGAGCAGAAAAATTTTGTGTTGTGTCTTTCGAAGCGATACACGCACGAGAACTCGCCTTCGCTGGGCGCCTTGAATACAGCGTATTCTATCGCGCGACGCAAAGACAACTGAGGAGGAAGGGATGAAGATTCGCAAAATTTGGGCGAGGGAGGTCTTAGACTCGCGGGGCAACCCCACCGTGGAGGTAGATGTGCATCTTGACAACGGAGCCTTCGGCCGGGCAGCGGTGCCCTCGGGGGCATCGACAGGAACGCACGAAGCGGTGGAACTGCGGGATCGCACGCGCCGTTATCACGGAAAAGGAGTGCAACGGGCGGTGCAAAACGTGAATGTGAAAATTGCACCCCGCCTGCGCGGGAAAGACGCGCGCGACCAACGGGCCATCGACGCCTTGTTGTGCGCTCTCGATGGCACGCCCAACAAACGCAAGCTGGGAGCCAATGCGGTTTTGGCTGTCTCCCTTGCCGTGGCAAAGGCCGCAGCGGCAGCCGCCGGCGAGCCGCTGTTCCGTTACCTGGGCGGCCGTAAAGCGCAGATGCTGCCCGTACCGCTCATGAACATCCTGAACGGAGGAGCCCACGCGAACAACTCTGTGGACATCCAAGAATTCATGATCGTGCCGGTCGGCAGCCGTTCCTATCACGAGGCCCTGCGCATCGGCGTGGAGGTGTTCCACGCCCTTAAAGAAGTGCTCCACGAGCAGGGATACTCCACCGCTGTTGGCGACGAAGGCGGCTTTGCCCCGGCTTTGGCATCGAACGAGCAGGCCATCGAGTGCATTTTGCAAGCCATCGAGCGGGCCGGGTATCAGCCCGGAAAACACGTGCTGCTGGCGCTCGATGCCGCCGCCTCCTCGTTCTACGATGAACGGGAGGTCGAGTACGTGTTTCACAAGTCCGACGGCAGTCGCCGGTCCGCCGCGGAGTTGGTCGAACTGTATGCCGAGTGGGTGCGCCGCTACCCGATTGTTTCGATTGAGGACGGGTTGGCGGAGGACGATTGGAATGGCTGGCGCATGCTGACGCACGAATTAGGAAACAAAATCCAACTCGTTGGGGACGATTTGTTCGTCACCCATCCGGAACGCCTGCGGCGCGGCGTGGAGATGGGAGTCGCAAATGCCATCCTCGTCAAACCAAATCAAATCGGTACTCTTACGGAAACCCTCGATACGATCGAGGCTGCTCACCGATCCGGTTACAAAACGATTATTTCGCACCGGTCAGGGGAAACGGAAGACGCTACGATTGCCGACCTCGCGGTGGCGGTGGGGGCTGGCCAGATCAAGACCGGCAGCCCCTGCCGCGGCGAGCGCACAGCAAAGTACAATCAGTTGCTCCGCATCGAAGAACAACTCGGGAGGCGAGCGATATTCCCGGGAAACCGCGCCTTTAAGCGCACGCGGTGAGGATGATCCGACTGCGAATTCGGATCCGCCGGGGCGGCCTCCGATGGCAACAGTTCTCGATAAAACGGCTGCCTAGACCATTGAAAGAAGCGGGCGGAACACGATTTTAGTTCGCGCCAACTCGCGATTTTTTCGGGGCATTCGGTTTTAAAAAAAAATTTCCAAAATCGCATTCTCCTATTGACTTCGAAGGGGAACTTGCCGTAAAAGGCGTCGTAAGCGGAGGTTGTGGAGGGGAGGAGAGGTAGAGTTCGAGGCGGGGATGTTCTCAGAGTGAAGACACTCCCCAATTGGTCACAAGGAGGTCGGTATGGCAGCAACAAAGTCCAGCAAAGCGAAAAAGAAAGCACCAGCGAAAAAGAAGACGACGAGCACCAGCAAGAAGAAAAAGTAACGGTCTAGCTCGACGGGCTGTTCACACAGCCAAAACGTTCAAGAACCCCGTCTCGAACTCAGTTCACTCTCCGGGAGGGCCCTAGGAAAGAGGGCCCTCCCGGCATTTTTGGGCGGCGAAGGTTGTGGGGCAAGGCCGGCCTTACCCTGTTTCCCTATCCCGCTCGCGGGGGAGAGGGTAACTCTGTTGGTAGCCTGTGCACGCTTGCGGCACATTTACTCGCGCCGCGATATCCAGACGCCCTTACCCCCAGCAGGGGGAGGGGGTGCGGGGTTAGCCGCGGGTGAGCGGGGCGCAGTTGGCGAGGGGCGAGTGGTGGACCTTGGCGAATGCCGAATGGGGAAGCGGAAACCGTGCATTGGCGGATGGTATTACGGCTGGTGCCCCGCGCGTGGCGTCTTGGCGCGCGCCACCAACGCCAACGTAGGCGCAGCCCCCTGTGGCTGCCCTCGTCGGCGACGACCACGCCGCGACTGCCTGCTCCACGGCCGATCCCCCACCCCCCACGGGCAGGCACAAGGCCTGCCCCTACAATTTTCTATTTCCATGCACTTGTGGGCGGCGCCGCACCCGCGGCGCCCCCTGTGTGTGGCCCGGCGAACGTCATGAGCCCGCGATCCCGGTACCACCGCTCGTCATTCGCCGCTTCTACGAGCGCCTGCTTGTTGCCGGCAAACCCAAGGAAGTGGCCCTCGTTGCCTGGGTGCGCAAGCTGCTGACCATCCTCAACGCCGCGTCAAGAACAGAACACCAGTGGGATGAATCGCTTCACTTCGCCTGACCAAAATTAGAAAAACAGTTGCTCACACCGGGAACGCGACAGCGCAGCCGGTTGAGGCGAGAACTTTGGTGAGCGCTGGCTGCTGGGAGGATTGTTGGCGAAACTTCTGTCGCAGCATGGCTAGCGATTTCGCGTGGTACTTTTGCGGGGTTTGGCGGAACGTTTTTCCGCGAATCTGAACTTCGAGCTGATCCTTCCCCGCTTGCAGTGCGTCTTCGTTAGCCAGGGTCCACGGTACGAACACTGCACCGACTTCCTCGCGTAAAATAGGTTCGAGGCTTGGCGCTAGGCTCGCCCACGGCTCGAACGGTCCATTTACAGTGGGGTGTTCCATTCGCTCGACCCATCGAACCACGTGCGGGGCCTGTTCGCGCAAGAGTCGGCCCGGGGTTGGATCTGACAAGCACTGGAACAGTTGTCCGAAGAGCCCAAAGTCTGCCAGGGCAGGCCGCTCGCCGAAGACGTAACTGCGCGTTTCGAGGTGGCGCTCGAGAAATTGCAGAAGGCGAACTAAGGAATCTTCGATGACGTCCTTGGTTTCCGCTGAGGACCCGACGAAGCGTAAACGGTCCACCATGCGCCGTCGAATCATTGCTGCCGCCACTGCCGCGTCAGCCTCAGGCATAAGGCTTGCCGCCAACCGGGCAGCCGCTGAGGCTGCGTCTTCATCGTAGTACCAGCGATAGTGGAACATCGGCTTGTTCAGCCACTCGTCTGCATATTCTTCGAGTAGTGCCGACAGGAAAGCCAGCAGCGGATCGTGGGGAATGATCGACGGCTCCGGGAAGCGCTCTTCCAAAGTTTCGAGGATTGGTGTGGAGTCCTGAAGTGCTTCACCCGCGGGCGTGAGCAAAAGCGGGATGAGTGGGAGGCGGGCATGACGCGAGAACTCTTCTTCGGTGGCCGCGTTCCGCACGATCCACTCGTGAGCGAGCCCCTTGAATCGCAAATACGAGCGAACCTTGACGGAGTAAGGCGACAACTCGTTGCCAAATAAGCGGTAAACGCTCATCGTGCCTGCCTCGACAGGCGCAACACCGCTGCAGAGAAGCCTCGTTCCATCATTTCCATCGTTCTGCCTGAACGCCTCGCGACAAAACCTCGTCTGTTTCCCGTTCCGTCATCTTCGCACAGACGTGGGCCGCCGCGCGAAATTGTTGCTCGTGTCCGGATCCGCCGGATAACTCAATGTTGCGACATTCGTCACCGTAGGATAGGCATCGCTGCCCACGCCAACCGTTAGCGTAATCGCTGTGATTCCTCCCACCGGCAGCGAATCGCTGTACGTGCACTGCACGGTACTGCCGCTCGCTTGGCAGCTCCATCCTGTGCCGGTTGCGCTTACAAACGACAGGCCTTGGGGGAGTGCATCCGTCACGACCAGTGGAATGTTCGTCACCTGCGGCCCGAGGTTACTAACGGTGAGAATATAGGTTCCGTTGCTTCCTACGATGAACCGGCCGGCTACGGCCGCGCTCAAAGCGAGATTGGTCGAGTTCGGAATGGGCGTTGCCGTCGGTGTCGGGGAGCGGGTGATCGAAGGTGTCGGTGAAGTCGTCGGGCTCAGGGTGCGAGTTGGCGTCCACGTTGGCCGGTTCGGCGGGAATGTCGGAGAGGGGGTGAACGTCGGGATCGGTCGGCGCGACGGGCGCACACTGGTGGTCTTAACGACCACGTTGTTTGTTGGCCGCAGATCTGGCCCATAACGGATGCTGAGGATCGTGGAAGCACGGGGAACGGCTTCGCGTGCAACGGAGACGGTGAAGCTAAACGTGCTGCTTTGACCGGCGCGAATTGAAGCACTGGTTGCGCACACGGCGCCACTTTCGCTGGCTCCGCATTGCCAGCTCCCGGCACTGCTGAGGAGCGCGAGCCCCGCAGGGAGCTGTGCGATGACCGCGATTTCCCCCTCCGTGGCGGCCGCACCGTTGTTGACCACCGTGATCACGTAGCGCCCTGGCATGCCTACCTGGAAGGAAGTGGCCGTCGCGCGGATCGCGAGATCGGTAACGCCTTGCGCCCTGGCGGCCGATGGAAAAAGCATCGCGGCGGCGAGGAGAGAGAAGACGAACGCCCGACCGAGTCTGCCCAATCCAAGCTCACTGATGGCCCTCATGTTTGTCCTCCCGTGCAGGGTCACGTTTACGTGGAGTGCGGGTGCATGGCAAGCAAATTCCAGCATGTTGCCGTGCTTGCGTCGGCTCGAACCTAAGGGCTAGAAACGCTGCGCGTGCGTACCACGAGGAGTGCGAGCGATGCCGATTTACGAGTTCCGTTGTCGTAAGTGCCGCAAGCGCTTTTCCATCCTTACCTTGCGCATCGGCGAATCCTACGAAGTGCGCTGCGAACACTGCGGGGCTACGGAGGCACAACGGTTAATGTCCCGCTTTGCCATGCCGAAATCGGACGAAGCGCGCATGGAAGCCTTGGCCGACCCCAGCCGCTTTGGAGATCTCGATGAGAATGACCCAAAGAGTTTCGCTCGTTGGATGCGGAGCGTCGGCAAAGAAATGGGCGATGAGTTCGGCGGTGACGAGTTCGAGGAAATGATCGACGAGATCGAGAGCGGCGAGGGGCACGAAGCCGCTGAGGGAGAAGAGCCAGAGTCGGGGGTTAGCTCCGAGGAAGATTAGCCGCGCTTGCGCCCTCGTGCGGGGACTTCGGCCCTAGCGAACCTGTTGCTGGGGTTGCTCCCGCAGCGCGGCAACGACGGTGGCTGCGATTGCCTCGCCACGACCAATGGCGTCGACGCCTTCGTTGGACTTTGCTTTCACGCTCACTGCCTCAATCGGGATTCCGAGGAGCTCTGCGATCCGGGAGCGCATGGCATGGCGGTGAGGGGCGAGGCGCGGGGCTTCAGCAACGATCGTGACGTCGACGTTGAACACCTCCCAGCCTTCCTGCTGGACGAGGCGGGCCACTTCTTTGACGAGCACGGAGCTTGGCGTACCGAGAAAGCGCTCGTCGGTATCGGGGAAAAGTTGGCCAATGTCTCCGAGGGCCATCGCGCCGAGCAGGGCATCACAGAGCGCGTGCAGAACAACGTCGCCGTCGGAGTGCCCTAACAAGCCGCGATCGTACTCGAGGGCAACTCCCCCGAGGTACAAGGCTCGCCCGGGAACGAGCTTGTGTAAGTCGTAACCATGGCCAACGCGAATCATCGCGACTCGGCGTTAGCACGGCATGCCGGAAAGGAAAACCAGCGAAATTGGATGCCGTGGAAAGGTGCGTGCTCAGAGCTTGGGCGAGTCAAGCGCGGATGTTGTTGCTTAAGCAAGTGGTTGTTAGTTTGCCCGTCACAAGCGGAGACGTGCCGCTCCGCTCGTCTCGACACTAGTGGAGCAGCGCTACCTAGCGGCGATGATGGAGAATGTCTTAGGGAGCCTTGGCGAGGCCGTGGTGCTCACCGACCGAGACGGCATTGTGGTCTTTCTCAACCCAGCAGCACAAGAGCTGATGGGCTGGAGCGAGGCGCAAGTTTGCCGGCGGCCAGTGAGGGATGTGTTTGCCGCCTCTCCGGTGGTAGCGGACTTGGTGAGCCGCACACTGGCCTCCGCACAGCGGCAAGCATGCGGGGAGACTGTATTGCAGATCGGTGCGGGGCGCAGCCTACCTCTGCGGGTGAGCTGCTCGCCGGTCTGGTCGCCGCACGGCGCCATTGAGGGTACGGCACTCGTGTTTCATGACCTCACGTATCAGCGAAAGCTGGAGCAGGCGGTGCGTCGCACGGAAACTTTGGCGCGCCTCGGCGCCTTGGTGGCTGGCTTGGCGCACGAAGTGAAGAACCCATTAGGTGGCATCCGGGGAACGGCACAGTTACTGGCTGACCGCTACGGCAACGACCCCGAAATCCGCGAGTACACTTCCATCATGATCCGTGAAACCGATCGTTTGGCGCGCCTGGTGGAACAACTGCTGCTTTTAGGGAGCCCGGCCACGCCAAAGCTGGAGCCGGTTAACGTGCACCGCACTCTGCATGAGGTCTTGCGGCTCTGCCGCCCGCAGCTCGAAAGAAGCGGGATCGGAACCGCTCTGGAGATCGATCCGAGCCTGCCCGAAATTTGGTCCGATCCGGACCAACTCACACAACTCTTTCTCAATTTGGTTCACAACGCTTGCGAGGCCATGGAGAGTGGCGGGCGCCTGACGATCGTGACCCGGATGGAGACCGATTATCATATCGTGAAGGGCAGCGGCCCCGGCAAGTTTGTCCGGGTGGAAATTGCTGACACCGGTCCCGGGTTTGCGGAGGAAGTGTTGGACCAGGCATTTGAGCCTTTTTTTACGACGAAGCCAAAGGGAACCGGCCTCGGCTTGGCCATCTGCCAGCGCATCGTTACCACGCTCGGGGGATACATTCATCTCGGAAACCGTGAACTCGGGGGAGCGGTGGTCACGGTGCATTTGCCGGTGGACGGAAGAACATGACCGCGCCAGTTCCGCGTGTGCTCGTTGCCGACGATGAAGAGTCGATCCGCTGGGTCTTGCAGCGGGCGATAGGCGATTTGGGCTGGGAGGTGGATGTCGCGGTTGACGGCCACGAGGCTCTCACCAAACTCACTGACGACCAGTATGACATTGCGCTCGTCGATATTCGTATGCCCGGCGTCGATGGTTTGTCCCTGTTGTCCAAATTGCGTGACGCTGGAAGCAACACCTCCGTGATCATCATCACCGCGCAAAACACCATGGCGAATGCGATCGAGGCCATGAAGCGCGGGGCTTACGATTACGTGACGAAGCCGTTCGACTTGGAGGAGGTGCGCATCCTTCTCCAACGTCTGGTGGAGATGCGCCGCCAAACCGCCGAGCTCGAACGACTCGAGCGGGACCAAAGAAAACGCTTCGAGCTCGGGGTGGAAATTGTCGGCCGCACGCCGGCAATGCAGGAAATATTCAAGACCATTGGGCGCGTGGCGCCCACCGACGCTACCGTGCTCATCCAAGGGGAGAGCGGCACCGGCAAGGAATTGATTGCCCGGGCCATTCACGCTCACTCGCGGCGGTGGAGCAGGCCGTTCGTGGCATTGAACTGTTCCGCCGTCCCACGCGACTTGTTGGAAAGCGAGCTGTTCGGTCACGAACGGGGCGCGTTTACGGGTGCCACGGAGCAGCGACCAGGGGTGTTCGAAGTCGCGCACGAGGGCACGTTGTTTCTCGACGAAGTGGGCGACATGCCACTGGAGCTGCAGGCCAAGTTGTTGCGTGTGGTCCAGGAACGGGAACTCACCCGCGTCGGCGGTCGCGAGGTGATCAAAATCGATGTTCGCTTGATTGCGGCAACGAACCAAAACTTGGACCGCGCGGTGCGCGAAGGGAAATTCCGGGAGGACTTGTACTTTCGTCTTGCCGTGGTGCCAATCCACGTTCCCCCGCTGCGGCAACGGCGAGCCGATATTCCTGAACTCGTGCGCTACTTCCTCGAGAAGATCAATCGCGAACTCGGTACGCGGGTGGCCGGAATCTCCGATAGGGCTCTGGCCAAGTTACTGGATCACTCGTGGCCGGGCAACGTCCGCGAGCTCGAAAATACCTTGGTGCGCGCCGCCGTGCTCGCACCCGGCCCGCTCCTGATGCCGAATGACTTGAGTCTCGGCGAGGCTCCGCAAGCTGTGACCGATGGTGGTGAACAACTTACCCTGGAGGCCGCGGTGCGCCGGGTGGCAGAATCGTTGCTCGGGGACAACCCCGACGTCCTACCGCGCGAGCTTTATATGCGCGTGCTGGAGCGGGTTGAACGACCATTGATTGAGTTTGCGCTGGAGCGGACCGGGGGCAACCAACTGCGGGCAGCCGCCTTGCTGGGCATCAATCGCAACACCCTTCATAAAAAGATGACGCAGTTGCGGATCCCTCCCCGACGCGTTGGCGGTGAGAGTGGCACTTGATTGTTCGTCCCATGTTCCGTCTTCCTTGCCCTGTGTACCCAATTGTGGACTGCGACGCCGCTTCTCAGCAGGACCCGTTGCGCTTCGCCATCTCCCTGCTCGAAGCTGGTGTGCCGCTCTTGCAACTGCGGGCGAAGTCGCGGACCAGCCGCGAGTTTCTCGCCCTGGCAACCGAGATTGCCACGGCCTGTGCTCAGCATGGTGCGCAGTTGGTCATCAATGACCGCCCGGACATTGCCTTGCTTGCGGGGGCGGCTGGGGTGCACTTGGGGCAAGAAGACATCCCCCCCGATGCCGTTCGCCCGTGGTTTGGCCGGCCGCGGATCATTGGTTGGTCGACGCACAACCTGACCCAGGCCGTCGCAGCAGCAAGCACAGGGCTGGTGGATTATATCGGCGTGGGGCCCATATTCTCTACTTCCAGCAAAGCGAACCCCGATCCGGTCGTGGGTCTTGCATTGCTGGGAGAAATTCGGGCCGCGGTGCAACTGCCGATTGTCGCCATCGGAGGGATCTCTGAGGCCAATGCGCAAGCGGTGCTCGACGCGGGGGCTGATGCCGTGGCCATGATCAGCGCGATTGCACGGGCCCCGGAGCCAGGGGCGTTCGTGCGCCGCTTGCTCGACACCCTTGTTCCGCAAAGACGGGCTTGATCCGACAAGCGGCGTCGGTGGCGCCGGTCAGGGGTTCTTTAAGGGAAGCGCAAGCAGCTCGTTCTCTGCGACGGTCACCAGCAAGCGCCGCCGCTGTCGATCTTCCGTAACACCCATGGGCATCGCCTCAACCGTGTTTCCCTCCCGCTTCACGGAAATGGCGCGGAGAAGGTCGCCGCTAGGGTTGTAGAGGCGCACCTCGTGCGCGTGCGGAACGTTAACCCAGAGGTTCCCACCCGTGGCCCAAGCAATTTGGGGCTCCGAAAGCGCCCGGACACCGAGGCCCGCGATGGCAAAGCTGCCTCGGTCCTCACCGGAAAGCGTAAATCTGCGGATTGCGGCCATGCCGTTGTCGGTGACGTAGACAGTGCTGGTCTCTTCGTCGACGACAATTCCGACAGGTTCGCGCAATGGAGTTCCGCCATTGTTACTTCCATCCCATCGATCCACGATCGTCCCATCGGGCGATAAAACGACCACGCGGTTGTTCCCACTGTCGGCGATGAACAGCGTGCCGGACCGTGTGACCGCGACCCCGCGCGGAGAGAAGAGATCGGCCACGTATTGTCGGAGATATTCGCCGGCTTTGCTGAATACCTGGATGCGGTGGTTCCACGTGTCGCAAACGAACAACTCGTTCTTCGGCCCGATGGCTAGGCCAGAGGGCTGGCGGAACTGCCCCGGATCCACACCAGGTGTGCCTCCGATGGCAAACTGCGGATGGAGGGCCGAGTCGAACCATACCACGCGGTCGTGCCCGAAGTCGCTCACCACAATGGTGCCATCGTGGAACACTGCTACCCCGCGCGGCTCAGCGAGCGAAGCCAGATCCGCTTGCCCGGCGGTCACTCTGAACCCCGAGGGCGAAGCACCCGCAGTCGGCGCTGTGTCGGGTTCTGCCGGCTTTGCTGAGTTAGAAGCCGGGACGAGCAACACCCGAGCAAAAATGCGGCCGCTGTCGTTCGGCGGGTAACGCAGCGAGACGATCTCATGTTCGGGGTATCGGTTGCGCAGCTCAGCCATGACGAGGAGTGCCAGGGTCTCGTCGGGGAACACAAAAGCCAAGCCACGTTGCCCGGGTTTCGGCAGCGTCACGCGCAAAAGCTCGCTCGGATCCTCGTACTTGGTGAACGCCGCGGTGAACGGATCGCCCCCTTGGTACGTGAGGTAGATGAGCGTCTCTGTAGGGAATCGGCTGCTGGTAACCCAAACCCGATGGGTTGGCATCAAGGTTCGGAGGTACTGGCCCAGCACTGTGGTCTCTGGATAGTACCCCCAAACGAGACGCCTCGTAGGACCGAGGTACTGCGTATACGTCGCCCACGCTGATCCGACGACTAGGGCTGCAGCCACCGAGGCAGCGACCGCGCGGCGCCACAATTGCGGGGTGATTCGGGCGAGCTCCTCCGCGACATAAAATGCCCCGAGACCAGCGAAGCCGTACACGAACGGCATGGTGCCGATGTCCCGGTTCATGTTGGGCTTGCTCATCAAGCCGGGAAGCAGACCGACGATGAACCCTACCGTTAGGAACTGAGCGCGCGGGTCACGCAGCGAAACCAGGCACCAGACGAGGCCGAGAGGAAACAGCACCGCGGCGAAGTACTCCAGGCCTGGGGTGTTCACGAAGAAGTCGTCTCCATTGGCCCAATAGTGAAAGATCAGGAGAGTGTCCTTGAGCGCGCTCAGCCGAGAGTACTGCTGCAACAAATACGTTTGGCGACCGAAAAATTTCTCCCAGTTGGTCAGCGCGTACCAGGCCAGAGGCGCGATGGCGGCTGCAAATGCCACCGCCCCGGCCAGGAGTTGCCAGCCGTAGCGGCGAAGAAACCCGCGGAGGGTCCAACCCTGCAGAGCGAAAACAGGAATCCAGAGCAAAAACACCAAGGGGAATGCCTGCCCGGCGTTGTACGTATTCGCGGTGGCTGCCAGGAAGATCCCTGCGAGCGCAAAAGGCCAGGTCTTGCGGGTTTCAAGGCCGTGCCAGAAAAAGCAGCAAGTCAGGATGGTAAACAAAGGCTGAAAGTCGGAGCGCCAGCCAGTGCGGCTGAAGACGAGACTCCAGCCGGAGACGCCGTGAAGCGCCGTGGTGAGTAACGCCACCCGGACGCCGAACATCGTGCGCACCCACCAATAGAGAAAAGGTAGGAACAGGCATCCAGCAATGACGGAGGGCAAGTAGACCGCCAGAGGAACGTTGCCCAGCCACCAGACAAAGGGGGCACGAAAGTAAAACGTGAGAGTTTCTCGCCCCCACGCGGCCGAGATAAAGGGCGTGTATGGAATGCCGTTCAGGATGGCCAGGGCATACTGTCCCTCCCATGCAGCATCGTGATTGAGACCGGGGGGGAACTCGTCGAGCTTGTGGACCTTGAAAAAAATGCCCAAGGCGATCACCACCAGCGCGAGTGCGAGTTCGACGTGGCGGTTGCCTCTGTCCGCCTCCGGGCGCGGCAGTGTTCGTTGCCCCGCGGGCGCCCACCAGAGCGAGGCGGCAAAGAGCACAAGCGCGGCCAGCCACAGCGGCGCAGCGAGTCCAACTTGCCACTTGAAGGCAAGACAGTACTGTGCCGTTCCGGCGAGAATCAGACTGGTGAGGAAGAAGCCGAGCCGAGCACCAGAAGGTCGCGCGCTGTTACCTGCCTCCATAGCGGATCCGCACGATGCGATTTTCTAGGTCGGAGATCACCAGTTCGTTCGTTGCAGCGTCGAACGCGATGCCCATGGGAGTGTCGAACACCACACCTGCTGAGCCATCGCCGCGGATTGCGCGTAGCAGCTTGCCACTGCGGTCATAACAGCGCACCTCTTTATCGCCGGGAACCGTGGCACAAACGTTTCCCCGAGCGTCGAGCGTTAGGTGGGGTTCGGAGAACACCTTGCTTTCCCAGCCAGGCACAGGGAAGCTACCGAGGAACTTGCCATCCCGAGTGAACATTTGCAGCCGGCCATTGCCGTTGTCTGCCACAAGCACCGTGCTGCTTTGATCGACGACGATACCCGTGGGTTCCCAAAATTCTCCAGGACCGTCCCCTTTACGACCCCACTCGACCTCTTTGTCTCCCCGCGCCGAGTACCGCACGATGCGGTTGTTCCCCGTGTCGGCTACGAAAACACTTCCCTTTGCGTCTACGGCAATGCCGCGTGGACCATACAACGCTTCGCCGAACTCCCGCAGGTACTTGCCTTCGGCGTCGAACACTTGCACGCGCCCGTTCCAAGTGTCGGCAACGTAAATTTCGCCCTTCGATCCGATGGCCACGCCGCAAGGTTCTTTGAACTGCCCGGGCAGTTCGCCACGGCGCCCGAATACGCGCACGAACGAAAGATCCCGCCGAAACACTTGCATGCGATTGTTTCCGAAATCGCAGACGACGATGCTCCCATCGGGACTCACCGCGACACCGCGTGGCTGCGACAAAATTCCCGGCGCATCAGGTGCACGCGGTACGTCGCCTTCCGCCGCCGGAGCAACTTCTTCGATCGTTGTCACCGGGAGGGACCCGGCAAAGCGGCCATTGACGGCAAAGATGGTTACCCCAGGGTTCTGGTAAACCGGTGTGAGCACGTCGGTCCAAGAACGGAACCGCTCTAAGTTTCCCCCGGCGTAAGTCCGCCGCTCCAAGGCGCCGACATATACCAGGCTGACTTTGTACCGGTCGAGAATTTGGATCAATTCCGCCTTGTCCTCTGTCGTGTATGCCAGGGTTACGTCGGCCTTGCGCCGGTTGATCTCGTTCCACGAATGGGCGCGTTGGTAGACGTGGTAGGCCCATCCGAGTACGGTAGGCAATCCGGTGTTCATCGCGACGCGGGTGAACTCTTGATAGGCGTCGCCGTGCGCTTCCAAGATGTAGGGGATCCCCTTCACATTGCGGTTGAGCCATTCGATGGCGGCGTACTCGTCGGGCGCTTTGATCCGCAAGTATGCCATGCCGTCCAACGTAGGCTTCGGAGTGGGCACTCGGTTGGTCCTCAAGATTCCAATAACATCGGTAACGGCAGTAAAGATTCCTACTGCAATTGCGGCAACGAATACTGCCTGCCACACGCGGCGCAATGGGCCGAGCGAAACGGTACCGGTCCATAACGCCACCGCCATCGTTGCAGCGCTGAGCGAGAAGAGGAACCACGCCTCCAAGTAAAACTTGAAGATCGTGTTCATTCGGTCCCAAAGGTACACAAGGTCGGTGCCCGCTGGGATCGCAAGGGCGAAGGTTGCAAGGGCAAGAGCGAGCCTCCACTCCCGTGTTGTGGTCGGGCTCAGAAGCAACTGCAGGGCAAGCAGGAACAGCACGCTCATGCCAACCCGCGTCGAGATGGAAAAGCCCACAACGGGCAGGAGTACCACGATTGCCCACGCGGCCACGCGCGGTGCCGTCCATCTCCCTTGGTCGGAGCGCAACAGCTCACCCCACTGGCGCCACAAAAACGGAACGATGGCAAGGAGAAAGGTTCCGAAGATGGTGAAGAGGTCGCGCGGTTGTACCAGCTTCCAGGGCGGCAGCCGTTCCCAGCCGAAGTTGCGCTCGGGGGCGACGAACGTGGCCCAATAAGGCCAGAAGAAAAGGTAGGCCAGGCCAAGCACGACAACGGTAACGAGAACGACGCGCACGATGAAGCCAAACGCGAAGCCGCCCACACCCTGGTGCTCGCTTTCCGTGAGCCACAACACAGCGAGAGTGAAGGCTAACAGCGCCACATAGGTGGGCGTGCTCCAAGTGTTCGTGGTGGTAATCGCGCCCAGCGTGACGGCCAGGAGTAGGAGCAACACCAAAGCATTGCTTCGTGGAAGCGGTTCTGGCGGCGACATCACCCGGCTTCGTACCCAACGCATCATGAGGGCGACGAAGGTCATCGATAGGGGCATCACCATCACGTGCGCGTGCAAGTCGGCGAAGAGAAAGCTCCAAAAGGGAAATTCATTGATGGTGTCGCGGATGACCCGAGAAGTCGCCCAGAAGTAATCGAAGTTGATGATGCGATGTGCTCCCCAGAGTTCGCGTGGCCCGGCGAGGTTGCCAACCATCACTGCTAAAAATGCTGCGAAGAGACCGACACCCCAGCGGTCGCCCACCATGGTGCCGGCCGCGAACACGGCTGCAGCCGTAAGGCCCGCAACCAGCGCGATTCCAAGGTTGTATGCAATGGCCGGCTCGATCCCGAGGGTTTTCCCCAAGGCGGCAACGATGAAGTAGCCGAAATAACTGTAGTGGAGCGCCGAACCGGCGAACCAAGGCTCGGGCGGTGGCAGGTACGTCGTGCGGTATAGAGTGTTGAGGAAGGAGAAGTCCATCGGCTTCTCGCCCCAGTAAATCTCTGGGTTGTAGGCACGCACGATAAGGAAGAAGGCGAAAACGCCCCAAAACAAGCCCTCGGTGGCCAAAATCTCGCCTCGCGACATGGGCACCCGGCCGTGCGCTCGCCACGCGAGGGCGCCAACGAACAGAAACACGATCACAAGCACGCCGAGCGTGCCTTGCGAGAATGGCGCCACGTGCCACCCTGCGAGTAGCCAAGCCACGTAAGCGAACAGCAGCACGCCGAGCGGTTTGGCAAGCCCCAAAGTGCCTGGCCGCACGAACCAGTGCCGCACTAAGGGGTAGAAACTCAACCCAAGCAGCTCCACAAGCGCCGCGAACAAAATCAGCGCCAGCACACTCGAGCGAATGCGCTCTCCGCTGCCGGTAGCGATCACTCCCTCGGCACTTGGCTTGGCGAGCAAGAGATCATTGCGCGTGAGCGGCCGTGAGGGCGGGCGGTGCAAGATCCGATCGGCGAGCTCAGCCTCGGCGAGTCGCCCCGTGTTTTGGAAGATGAGAACCTTCGGGTGGTCGTAAACAGAGAACGACTCGTCAGCCAGTTCGTCTGGGGCTCCCCAGCCGAACAGCGACGGACGCGATGCGAATTCTTGAATCAGCGTGTAGCCCAGATCGCCGGCGAAGAGCTGATAGAAGTAGTTGGTGGTCAGGGGGAATTTTTCCGGGGCGCGCGTCACCGCACCGTAAATCCGCTTTGTTTGGAAAACAATGTAGTCGCTGCTCGCAAGCTCTCGTGCCAAACGCTGGATTTTGGCCGGCGAATCGGGTTCGTAGTAACTGAAGGTGACGATGTGGTAGCGGTTGGGGCTAAAGCCAGGCACGGGGAAAGGGAACCCTTCGTCCCAATCCTGGGACAGCACCTTCGCTCCTGCCGGAATGTTGCGATAAAACCACTCCGACGCCGTCCGCACGGTATGCGGGCGCGTGTAAATGGAGAGGAACGCGAGCAACGCTGCCGTATTCCCGGCCAAAACCAGCGGCAAGAGCAGGCGCCGCCACTGCATCCCACTCCGATATTGGCGGAGCAACCACTCTGCTGCCCACAGGCAGAGAACCGGATAGGTCGGCAGAAGGTAACGCGGGAACTTGACCTCGAACCAGCCAGTCACGAGGAAAAACGGCACCACCCACGAGAGCAGCACCCACTCGGCGGCTCGGCCACTACGCCAGGCAAAAGCCGGCCGGACTGTGGCCGCCCACACCGCCGCCAAGCCGAGGGCCGGTGCCATACACCACAGAACGAGCTGGGTGAGCTCGTAGATGTACTTCGGCGTGTGCATGTACTGGTTGGTGTACGGGAACAATCCGGCATTCCGAACCATGTTGCTCTGCTCGAGAATGTCGTGCGCGTAGCGGGAGAAGTTGAGGAGTGCGTAGGGTTGCGCGATGGCGAACGTGGCCCCTGCCACGAAGGTGGCGGCGAACACTTTCGCGACGTTCGGCCACAACTGCCCTTCGCGGCGCCAGCGCAGCAATCCAACCACGGCCAACGGGAGAAACAGAGGGGTTGCACTGAACTTGGTTGCCATGGCGAGGCCGATCCCGGCGCCCGCCAGCAGAAAAGATCGCCACGCTCCTTTTTCCGCGGCCCAGACGAGCTGCGCGAGCGCCAACAGCACGAAGAAGGTGAGGGGTACGTCCACGGTGAGGAAGCGAGAGTTCTGAACGTGCAACACAGCGCCCGCCAGTAGAAAACCGGCAAGCGCGCCGACGGCAGGGTCATACAACCGCGCGCCCAGCCGAATCAGCACCAGCACCGTGAGCGTGCCCAGAAAAGCGGTGAGGCGGCGGCCGTTGATGATGATATCGTCGTAGCTGGTTGCCTGCGGGTCAACGAGGCTCAAGATCTCCGCCAGCGCGCGGTTCAAATAAATCGGCAACGTGCCGTAGGCGAACCAGTCAGGGTCGAGCTTGATCTGCGTAAAGGAAATGCGTTGAATGGCAAACGCAACCGCACGCTCGTCTGGATGGAAAAAGTGGCGCTGATCCCACTCGATGGCGGGGAAGCGCACAGCAGCGGCAAGCACGACGGCTGCCGCTGCCCACAGCGCAGGGCGCTTCCACCAGGGGGCGCTTTCGCCACTCATGCCCACGCCTCCTGCTTCCGCCGACCTACGGCGTGAGCGGAGCAAACATCACGAGCCCGCGCTCCACTGGTGTCTGCCAGCACCAAGCGGCGACTCGGGCATACGCGCACCCTTGCGATCCTGAGGCTCATCATCAGAGAATGGGCAACAAAACAGCTCATCGTTCTCACGTACCGTCCGTTTCCGCGAGCATACCGCGTCTGCTTCCTGCCGCGATCGGACATAAAACGCCCGATTGCCTAGCACTTTCACAATTCGCTCGGCTAGCGCCCACGGGCTGCGAGGAGACGCCCCTGCGCCCGCGCACCCGCAGGCCCAGGTCGAACTCAGCGCCAATTCGTAAAGGGGAGGAGCGAAACAGTTGGACTCGTTGCGGACGTGGGCGGTAGAACGCTGAAGTCGTTATTGGTATAAGCGTCGGTACGTTGTCCCTCGCAAGGCGAGGCTCACCTGGAGCCGGTAGCGAGCGGAAAGTGGCCACCAAGATCCTGGGCAGCGTCATCGCTCGTAGATGGTGGTCCGCCCTTGGGAAAAGGCCACACGGAGTCGGTTGAATTTCTCCAAGCTTTCCGCCTTGAAATCGCGCCGTTCGAGTTCGCCGATAACGATGTACCGCACACGATAACGATTGAGCAGCGGTTCAACCTCTTCGAGGGTGGGTGCCGCGTAAATCGCTGCGACCTCCCGCTTCCGTGCTTCCACCGAGGCCTCGTGGCTACGCCACAGGCCTTCGTGGTTCGCCCATCCCATCACCGTTGGCAGCCCGGTATTGGAAGAGAAGCGCGCGTAGTAGGAGTAAGGATTGCCGCTCGCCTCCAAGATCACCGGTAGACCGCGCACGTTGTTGCGGATCCACTCGATGGCCGCAAAGTCATCGGGGTGGTCGCGTCGTAGGTACCAGTTGCCATCGAGCGTGAGGCCGCGATCAAGGTATTTGAGTCGGGTCGCGGTCACGCCCAATGGGTAGCAAGCAGTGGCGATGACGATGAGAACGGTAGCCACATGTGCAAGGGGGATGCGGCTCGCCACCGGCTGGGCAGCCGTTGCGAGGCGGCGCATACACCAGGCCGAGCCGATGGCAAGCAGAAACCAGGCTTGTAAGTAGAGCTTGAAGACCGTGTTCATCCGGTACAGCCGTTCACCGTAAGGGTCTTTGATGTACACCAACTCACAAGCCAGAAGTGCGACACTGGCAGCAAACACCAGCAGTACGGGGCCACGGCTGTCCTCGTCCTCGCTGCGGTAAGCAACCCACAACGACGCGATGAGAAAAGCTAGCGTCAGCACCAGGACCGCTTTCCCGCTCAGCACGCCAATGGTGAGCCCTAGAGCGAGGGTCGCGATTAGGAGCTGGGCAAACCGTTGCACGGCCGCCTCTTCCCGCAATCGTTGCACAAGATACCATCCCGGCAGAGCGAGCAGGGCCCCGAAAACGGTCAAGAACTCCGAGAGTTTGGTGGTGGCAACTTTGAATCCCACGCCGCCCTGCGGAGCCTGGAAGTGAAAGTAAAAGGGCAGGAAGGCAACATACCCGACCACGAGCACACTCAGGGTAATGAGACCCGTGCGCACCCGTGGCCAGGATAAAAGCGGCCGCAACGGGAGCTCGCGTTGCAGG
This sequence comes from Candidatus Binatia bacterium, assembly GCA_026415395.1. Lineage (NCBI taxonomy): Bacteria > Candidatus Binatota > Binatia (SeqCode) > Binatia bacterium. Next base: position 458,056 of record JAOAHD010000007.1, read on the forward strand.
AGGAGAAAGGTCACCATCAGCCCCACGGGTAGCTCCCAGGGGCTGGTTGCCACCATGGCGCCGAACACGAGGCCGAGTACCGTCACGCGCACGAGCTCGCCCATGGTGGCGATTCCACGCGTGGCGATGTCGCTCCAGGGACGCCGCAACAACAGCCATCCGACCAGAAGAATGGTGAGGGGCATGACCGATAAGTGCGGGTGCAAATCGCCATGGATCACGGTGAAATAGGGGAACTCGTTAATCGTGGCGTCTTTGCCCACAATGCGCGTGGAGCGGAAGTAATCCATGTCGAGGAAGCTGCCCTTTTCCAGCACTTGCCAGAGGCCATCAAGGTTCCCGAGCAAAACGCCAAACGCGCCAGTCAGCAGCGCCGGGCCGTGCCGTTGCATGAGTTGCCAGCCAATGCCGGCGAGCTGGGCGAACACAAGCCCACCGATGGTCGCCACACAGAGGTTGTACGCCACGGGGCTGGGCAGCGGGAGCAGGCGTGCCAAGTTGGCATTCATCAAGTAGCCGAAATAGTAGTAGTTGAACGGCAGCCCTGACATCCACGGATCTTCCGGGGGCATTTGCTCGGTGCGGATCAGGGTGTTGAAAAAGGCAAAGTCCATGTACTTCTCCTGATCCACAATGTGCGGGTGGAGAGCCCGCTGCCAGGCGAAGAACAAAAATGCTGCGGTCCACCATGCGTCAGCCCGCAACAGTTCGCGCAGCCCGTCGCTGCGGATCCACGCACCGAGCGCGACACGGTCGCGCCAGGCCAGCACCACGTTGAGTGCCGCGAACGCCACGACAGCGACGCGCAAGCCGGTGCCGTAGGCAAGACCCGCGTGGCCGAGCAGCCACGCAATGTAGGTCACCGTGGCCACGGCCAAAATCTTGGAGAACACATAACCGTATGCCCGAGCTTCGCCGAACAGACGAGCAGCCAGGGGAAGTCCCACCAGTCCCAAGACTTCCAACAACACCCACCAGGACAGTAGCGCACCCATCGTTCCGCCGCCGCAAGCCAGCGACGCTATCTGTTTGGGTGGCTGTTTGCAACCGTGGCCGTCGCCGCTTGCCGTTGATTGCAGAGTGGCGCTGTTCGGCGACTCCCCTCCGAACCGCTCAAAAACGGACGCAGGTTGTGCCCTTCCGCCTGGTGCTGTCCTGATGCAGCAGGGGTGCGCAACGCGCTCATCGCCACGACCCGCAATGTGAAGCGGTTCACCGCTCGACAACTACCGCAGCTCGAAGTGCCTGCCTTTCGGTTTTGTCGGGCGCGCTGTGTCGCATCGATGGTGATTGCAAAGCACTGCCTCGGGGGGATTTGCAGACAGGCATTTGGGAATGCTCCTTCGTACTTGCGACGGGCATGCGCTTGTTGCCGCAGGGGAAAAACGCTAACCACGCCGCGCACGCGAAAGTGGCGGAACTGGCAGACGCGCAGGACTCAGGATCCTGTGGGGTAACACCCGTGGGGGTTCAACTCCCCCCTTTCGCATTGCTTTTGCCGGCTGGCGGCGGGCCAGGCAACGATTAGAAACGTGCAGCGATTTTGGTAACCGGTAATGCTGGATCTTTGTTCTGACGAAGATCGTCCGCCGCCCGCTCAGAGCCCAGCCGGTTCGATCTCTGATTCCGGAAAGACCGCCGCCAGTTTGTTTCTAGGCCGCTCTCTGCTGGCGCCAACTCGCGGCTCGCTTGAATTCGCAACGGAAATGGCTTCTTTGAATAGGCAAATTCGTTTGGCAGCGAGTGACGCGACGGGCATTGGCGGCCGCGATGTAGCTTTGCTGTCCTGCAGTCGCGCAACGATATGTTGGTACTGGAGGCTCACGGAAACGAGGGCCCGTTTCTGCCGCCGAGCTGCGGTGTGCTGGTTGGCGCTGATGCGGCGTATGCTGCAGGGCAGGGAATTGTTGTCGCTGCGGCGGTGGCGTGGCAGGCGGAGTCCGGGCGCGTCTTGGAACAACACGTGGCGATGGCGGCCAACGCAGCTCCGTATGTTCCGGGGCGGTTTGCAGAGCGGGAAGCAGGTGCGATCATCGCCGCACTGCGCGCGTTCAGCCACCGCCCCATGGCGGTGCTGTGCGATGCCCATGGGCAAGCCCACCCGCGACGGTTTGGGCTTGCGTGCGAGGTGGCGCGGGTTACCGGCTGGCCGACGATCGGATGTGCGAAGAGCCTGCTGTGCGGGCGTCACACGGGGGTGGCAGCAGCGCGTGGTTCGGTTGCCGATGTCGTTCTCGATGGGGAGGTTGTCGGCCGGGTGGTGCGAACTCAGTCTCAGGTGCGGCCGGTGTATGTCAGCGTTGGTGGCGGAATCGGCCTCGACGAAGCGGTGCGCGTCGTTCTCCTCGCCGCGCCTCGCTTTCGCCTCCCCGAACCGCTTCGGCTTGCCCACCAACATGCGGCTAAAGCATTAAAGAGGTTGCTCGCATCTGCGAATCGCGCGGAGTAGACTCGTCGGCCAGCGATGCCGACAATCACAATGCGCCGCGCATGGCTCCTCACAACATTGGGTTGTGCGTTCGCCTTCCATCCTCTGGGAGCGCAGGTGATTTCGCTGGATCCTGTTGTGGCTCGCCCGGGTGAGACGGTCACCCTCAAGGTGCAATATCGTGGCGAAGGTGAGGCGGGTGTGGCGGCACAATTCGAGATTGGAATCAGCGAAGTCCTCGAGATCGGAGTGCAGGCAGGAGACGGGCCGGCATGCCGAGTGAACCCCGAGATCAATCGCAACGCCACTGCGTTTGCGTTCGTCCCGGCGGCGTGCGAGCGGGAGCGGAGCGGGGGTTGCGAGGCAGTTCGGGTGGTGGTGTTCGATTTCTTCGATCGGAACCCATTGAGCGACGGACCTCTGGTGGAATGCACCGCGCAGATCGATTCTCAGGCGGAGGAAGGCGACTACGCGATACCGCTCAGGAGGGTCATCGTTGCTGACGGCAGCGGAGCGCTACTGCCTTACGCGCGAGCGGTAGATGGCGTGCTGCATGTGCGGGCCGACGCTCCGGAGCCAACGGCGACACCGCCCACGCCGAAACCATCGCCAACGCCCACCGCGCTGTGTGCTGGGGATTGCAATCGCGACGGCAGCGTGACCGTCGAGGAGATCGTCGCAATGGTCGTAAGCGCTTTGGGCGAAGCTCGACCTGAGTGTGCGGCGGCCGATCCCAACAACGATGGGATGGTGACCATTGAGGAAGTGATTGCGGCGGTGTCGATGGCTTTGTACGGGTGCGCCGGAAGGTGAACGAGGGGCTCGCGGGGGGCGCTCGCCTTAGGGGAAAAGCACAATTGCGCCAGTGGTCGCCCGGCTTTGCAGGGCCCGATGTGCCTCAGCCGCTTCGCGCAGGGGAAAACGGCGGCCAATGTGTACGCGTACGGCTTTGGCGAGGACGACCTCGAAGAGCTCTTCAGCGGTGGCCAGCAGTTCCGGGCGCGACGCGGTATAGGTGGCCAGCGTGGGCCGGGTGAGATACAGCGACCCGCGCAACGCGAGCTGTTGGATGTCGAACGGGGACACGGGCCCGGAAGCGTTTCCGAAACTCACCATCAGCCCTCGCGGCGCGAGGCAATCCAAGGAATCGAAAAACGTTGCTTGTCCGACCGAGTCGTACACCACGGGAACGCCTTTGCCGTTCGTAATCTCGCGCACTCGATCGGGTACCCGCTCGCGCGTGTACACGATAATATGGGCACAGCCAAACTCGCGGGCCAGAGCGGCCTTTTCCTCGGAGCCCACCACGCCGATGACCTCTGCGCCGAGATGTTTCGCCCACTGGCACGCAATGGAGCCGACTCCGCCCGCCGCCGCATAAAAGACAATGGTATCTCCAAGCTGCACCCGATAGGTGCGGCGCAAGAGGTATTGGGCCGTCATGCCCTTGAGCATGATTGCCGCCGCAACTTCGTCGCTAATCCCTGGCGGCAGGCGTACCAGGCGCTCGGCAGGCATACACCGCCACTCGGCATACGCACCGATGGGCGCGCTGGCATAAGCAACGCGATCGCCAACGGCAACTTCCGTGACCCCTTTGCCGATCGCTTCCACGACCCCCGCTCCCTCGAGGCCGATCCCGGATGGGAAGCCAGCAACGGGATACAGGCCGGTGCGGTGGTAGACGTCGATAAAATTTACGCCAATGGCGGTCTGGCGGATGAGAGCCTCGCCAGGAGCCGGCTCTGGGACTTCGACCTCTTCCCAGCGCAAGACCTCAGGACCACCAGTTTCTCTAAACCGAATCGCACCGACGCGCATGATCTACCTCCGAGCAGACTTCGCCTGTTCTCCACAGCCACGTTCGCGGTACTCCTCTGCGCTAAGACCACGCCCGAACTCAGCGAGCAAGCGGTATAGCGCACAGCGCTCCTGCAAATCGCGAAACCGCGAATCGCGATCGATCCGTTCGAGCAACTCCGTGCGCCGGACGACTTCCGCACTCATCCGAATGCCTCCGCCGTCGGGCGTGTCGAACACAATAAACTTGGGCGCCGTCGGCGAAGTCGGATCCCATGCGTGCCACTCGGGCACTTGCCCGTCGCGCCCGCGGTTCGGGCTGCCGTGCCAAGCAAACTCGGTCCAGTAAGACATCATCGCTCGGCTTAACACCAGGCGTCCGGCCTCGTTACTGTTTGTGAATAGGAGCCCGGAGGTACGCCCGAGGTCAAAATGGCCGAACACAAAGGGGATCTCGAAGCCGTGGGCGGCACCGAGCAGAACACCAAGGTCGACCCCGAGGCGGCGCGGAAGCTCGTCCCAATCGAAGCGGTACACGAACACCGACGGCCCTTGTGCGGCGCGCATCCGCTCCGCGGGTTCGTCTGCCCCCAGCGCCTTCCACATCTGCGAGGCATAGTCGCTGAAGAGTTGATAAAGGCGCTCGTCGCGGATGCGCGGCCAAATCCACAGCCGGTAGCGGACAAGCTCAGGAATCTGCGAAAAAAACAATTTCATTTCGTCGCGGTTGGTTCCTAGGATCACGGGCACGCGCTCATATTGCCCCTGTGCCAGCAGCGAGAGCGGCTCTTCGCGCGGCACGACGGTGCCTTCGCGGAACAGCAAGGGCATGCGGATCATGCCTGCTGGACCCGGCCGATAGAGCGCCAAGATCTCGTGAGCTGGCAACTCCCGCAGGCGGCGCACCAGTTCGTCGCTGCGCAGACGTTCGACTTCTCGTTGTGCACGCTCTCGTGAACCAACGGAACGTTCGAGCCAACGCAATACCACCGCAGTGGAGCTCTGCTCGACTGCGGGGTGTTCCGCTTGCTCCGGATCGCTGAATCGCATCCCGCCGCTTTGCACAATGGCCCGGTGATAGAGGCCACGCGCAAGGGGCGAGAGGAGCAGACTGAACACATTCGTTCCGCCGGCGGATTCTCCGAAAATGGTCACATTGCCCGGATCGCCGCCAAAGGCAGCGATGTTGCGCTGTACCCACTGGAGCGCAGCGATCAAATCGAGCGTACCGTAGTTGCCCGAGGCGTCGAGCGGATCTGCCGCCACCGCACGCAGCGCAGGGTGTCGAAACCACCCGAAAGGCCCGAGGCGATACTGCACAGCCACTACGATGACTCGGTGTGCTGCCGCTAAATGGCCGCCATGGTAAGGACGCGTCGAGCCGATGGTGTTGCCGCCACCGTGAATCCACACCATGACCGGCAGCTTCGGCTGGGAGGCGAGCTCCGCTGCCGACAGCGGCGGCGACCAGACGTCGAGGACCAGGCAATCTTCACTCCCTGTCGGTGTTCCGCTCTTGCCAGGGACTCCGCCGAACGGGCTCGGGTATTGGACGCACGGCGCGCCGCGTTGTGTTGCTGGGCGCGTGTCGGTCCAAGCTGGTGCCGGTTGCGGCGCTCGCCAGCGAAGCTCGCCGATTGGCGGGGCCGCATAGGGAATGCCGTACCACGCGTAACTGCCATAGAGATCGTGCCCACCGATGACGGGCCCCGCCGGCGGGTGCCGCAGCGTCTCCGGAGCCGGAACGAGCACTCGCTCCTCTGGTCGGTGGCACCCTGCGGCGAGAAATACGGCGAGGCAAAAATAAAGAAGGCAGATTCGCGTTCGATGCATGTTTTGAGACCTTTCCGCCACGTTGGGAGAATGGTTGCCGCCGTTCTTGTCGCGGTCGGCTTTCACTAAGGGCGCTCTCGTATCCATGCATGGTGCCCGGAGCTACCGCAAGCCGGGCTGCGAGATACGACAGCACTAGTGCATGGGCGCGCGATGCTGAGGTAGCTGAGTGTCTTCGGAGACCCGTTCGCGATTCCAATCGGTGGACTGGCCTGCGTGGTTTACGCCGTTGCGCTCGAGAACTGCGCCAGCGTTTGGGGCCGAGTGAGAATGCACGGGCTCGCGGACCGAGCGGCGGGTACGCAAGCGAGGGCTCGGTTCGACGCTGCATAGTAATGGAGTCGGTGCTGCTGACTTCGATGCGACCGAGACCTGCTTGGCACGCAGCGCTACAGCGACCAGCGCTCGCTGCACTTAGTCCTTGGGCCGCGCTTTCCCGGGTTTGCATAGGCCCAGCCATCGTTTTCACACGCCTCACACCACAGAGCCCGGTTCCGCTCGGTAGCCAAGGTGACGCCCAGTGGCATGCGAGTTGCGCGCGGTTTCGCACCATGCAGTCCCTCAGGTCAGGGCGCCGACACGGCGTAGGGCCCAAGGCACTCGCAATGGCGATGTTGGTAGTTGTCTCCAGCGCTGGCGTACCAGCAGGGGCGTTTGCAGGACTGTGCGGGGCGTATGCCTCGCCCTCGCGAGGGCCAGCGCCACTCACGGTCGAATTTCACGGATTGGCGAGCCAGTGCGAACGCAATCGCGGCAAGGAGTTCTGGATCGTCGATGGGGTACCCACGACGGGCGTCGTTTCGTTCACCAAACGGCTGGAAACTCCCGGAGATTATCCGTGGGAATTTTGTAGCTGGCTTGCGGGCTGTGAGCAGTGCTGCGACAGCGGCACCGTCCACGTGGAGCCGGGTGTATGCCGCCTGGATTGCGAAGTGGTCGCCACCCCGCGAGGGGATGAGTTGCCGCTGGTTGTGGATTTTCGCGCCACCGCGCTGCCGGTGGGCTGCCCCGGTGCGCAACTGACTTACGAGTGGGACTTCGGTGATGGGCAGACAAGCCAGGCCCAGCAGGTGACGCACGAGTACGGTGGCGTCGGTCCCTACCACTGGCAGTTCACCGCCCGCTATGGCAGCGTTTCGTGCACCTCCGCCGGCTCTTTACAGGTGCAGTGCATTCGTGTTGGCGGTTTGCGTTTTTGTGCCGATGAGGTGCGGCAGGATGTCCCCGACTCGTTTTGGCTGAGCGGAAATTTGCGCATCAATGACCTGGCGCAGTTCACCCGCCCGGTGCAGTTGTACACCGGATCCAACCCGCGATTGGTGGCCCTCGGAGAGCTGCTCGTCCGCTCGCAAAGTGGCACCGTATGGATTCGTCCTAAAGGAGACCAGGTCCTGGCATTTGACATCGAAGGGGCGCAAAGCCGGCTCGACTCGAGCCCAGGGTTTTCCACTCCGGGTCTCGTGATCGTAGGCCTGCCGACAATCGGCGTCGTGGCCCTGCGCTCGCTGGTGTTTCGCCCTGAGGAGGTGCTTGCCCGCATCGTATCCATAGTGGGACTCTCAGGGGTAGCGGAGTTGGCACGGATCGATGGCACCCAGCGTTTCGCGCCGGGCCGGTGTCCGGAGTTCGTGGAGCTTCGGGTCTTATCTGGGTCGGTGAGTCCGAGCATCTCCTTTGCGGAGATCGAGGTCCGTTACGACTGCGAACGGCAACGTTTGGACACGCGGTTCGTTTGTCGATTCCCGTTCTCCGGGCTTCCTTCGTACATAGGCACGTTCGGCTTCGAGCCTTGCGGGTTCAATCGGTTCGATGCCACGATCGGCCAGTTTTTTGGGGAAGGTGTGACGATCACACCGCCCGTGGTGCCGGTACGGTTGAAGGCCGGACGCGATTTAGTGGTGCGGGGGGATCATATTTGCGACGGCGATCCCTTTGCGATTTACGTGGGCACGCGCGCCACCCTGTGCATCGACGTGGGCGTTGACTGCGTGAGTATTCCGGGCGAATTTTTCCGCATCGCCGATCTCGGGCTTGGGTATCAGCATCCTTTCAACTTTGACATTCGGGCAGGCACAGCGCAGATCTTGGGATTTCCGGTGGCGGGGCTCCGGGGCCGCCTTCAGGGCAATCAGCCACCCTTGGGGATGTTCGTTCGCGGTTATGCCAACCTGGCGCAATTCGTGGCGGGAGATGCCGACTTGAGCTTTAGTTTTTCGCGACCGCTGGTGTACGGTGGCATTCGCGGCACGTTGCAAATTCCGCAGTTTGCTTGCGATCCGGTCAACTTTGTCTGCAAGGTGACCCGTAGGCTCCTCACAGAAGTGGCAGGTCCCTTGCCCGTGCAGTTTGCGAACACCTCCGTGGTCGTTGCCGGACGAGCGGGGCTCGACACTTGGAGCGCGACAGCACAGGCCAACCTGCAACTCCGCGGGTGGCCTTTGGTCGTCCTCCTCCAACTTGCTCCTGAGGGTGCCACCCTGCAGTTCGGCAGGAATTATGCGGAAATGTACTCGCTCGACTTGGGTTCGTCGGTCCAGCGTGCCGCGAGTGGGAGTGGGACGATCGACATCCCCACGATCGCGCCACACGGAGTTTTCGCCTTTTTTGGTCGGGATGCGTCGCCCGAAGTGCAGCTTGTCACACCGGGCGGCGTGGTGCTCGATCGCAGCAACGTGAGCCGCTGGCTTCCAGGGGCCTTCGCCTTGGAAGACCGTGAGGAGAACGCGCTCATGTTTTTCCTGCCGGAAGTTGCGGCGGGGCGCTGGCAGTGGTCGTCGCATGGGCCTGCCGTGGATGCGGTGCGCGTGCTCGGTGTGCGGCAGCAGCCGCGTGCGGAATTTGAAGAAGTGGGCCGGGAGGGCAACTTCGTTCACGTGCGTGCGCGTGTGCAGCCCGCGTCGGCAGCAGCGGGAGCTTCGCTCGAGTACACGGGCGCGTTTGCCGGTGGGGTTTTCGGCACCATTGATGCGGAGGTCGATGTGGCCGCCGGGCGCCTGACCGCTACCTGGCCCCTCGACGAGCTTGGTAGCGACACCTATCGCCTGCGGCTCGTCGTGCGCGACGACTCTCACTTGCCCGTGGTTGTCGAGTGGCCCGAGCCGATCGTCATTGACAGAGGAGAGCTAGCGCCGCCCAGCAATTTGCGTGGCATGGCTGAGAACGGGCGCGTTCTGTTGGAGTGGGACCCCAGCCCAGGAGCCTTCGGCTACATGGTGGCCTTTACCGACAGCGCGGAGCAAAGCGCGTATCCGTTCGTACGCTCGGTTCCGGGAGGAACCAAGCTCCCGGTCGGTGGCCTCACCCCGGGACAGCGGTTCCGCTTTGTGGTTGTCGCGATCGATGCCGACGGTCGCGCCAGCTTGCCTTCGAACCCGGTGGAGGTTTCGCTCCCAGCGGGATTGTGCACTGGCGATTGCGACGGCAATTGGGAAGTTACGATCGACGAGATTATTCGCGGCGTGAACATTGCCCTGGAGTTGGCGCCCTTGAGCGTTTGTTCGAATTTCGACCGCAGTGGCGACGGCGCCGTGACGGTGGAGGAAATCATTGCGGCGGTGGGGAATGCGCTTCTGGGATGCGGTCCCGAGGACTCGACGCCGACTGCGACGGCAACAGCGAGTGCGCGCACAGCGACGGCTACCGCTCCCCCGCTGCCGACGCTCACACCTGTTCCCACCGTCACTGCGACTCGTACTCCGAGCGCCGTTCCCTTCACCGCCACACCGACTCCCTGGCGCACGGCGACCAACGCCACACGGCCCTCCTCTACGCCCTCAGCCACGCCGACGCGCTTGCGCACGGCAACACCCACGGCCACGTTGACCCCGCCAAGCGAGCGCTTCTGTCAAGCGCCAGGGATCGCCATTCCCGATAACGACCCGTTCGGCATCGCCGACACACTCACCGTGCCCGCAGGCGGAAGCTTGGGAGCACTGCGCGTAGATGTGGAAATCTCGCACAGTTGGGTGGGAGACTTGGCTCTCTGGCTGGTGCATGTGGAGACCGGCACGCAAGTGCTTTTGTTGGAGCGCCCTGGCGAAGCTCCAGTTGGCTGCGATGGCAACGACGTCCGTTGTACGTTCGCCGACGCTGCCAGCGTTGCCGCCCAAGACGCGTGCACGGACCTCGTGCCTGCGATCGGAGGCACGGTGCGGCCGATGGAGCCCCTCGCGACCTTCGGCGGGGAAGACCCGGTAGGTACCTGGCTCTTGGGTGTTGCCGACCATGCCCCTGGGGACACGGGCACACTGGTGCGTTGGTGCCTCGCATTCGGCAGCTAGCGCCCTGTGACGTGGGCACAGGCGCGCCGGGGCGTAGCAATGGCTGGTTGCGAGGTTGAACCTTGCAGCGCGGGGTTCCTCTGCGGGTTCCCCGAATCCGCAGAGGCTGTGCTGCCCCTCGATTAGGGGCGGTCTTTCGCGCCCGGATTCGGGGCCACGGATCCGTGCGTGCTGCCCCCGCGAACGCGGCCGACCTACATCGCTCGGCATCGCGGTGCGGAGTCGTGGGGGAGAAAGCGCGAGGTAGTGGTCTCTCGCGGAGAAACGAGCTTGGGGCACTGCAGCCCTCCTGCGGCATCCCCTGCCGCAAGCAAGTCACGAAGTTCTCGGACCGCGCTTTTCGTTGTGAGGCTTTCAGCTCCGACGCTTTCCTTGCGCCGCTGCAGCAGTTCGAGGGTGATCGGAGTGAGTCCGTGACGTTCTCTTGGCGAGAACGGATGCAGTGACACGGAAGTGTACGTTGCGGCTGCCCTTTAGTGCCAATTTTCGTCACTTTCGGGTCGGCACGCTCCCTGCTCTGAAAGCCGCGCACTCAATCGAGTTCTCGAGGGAAAGGCGAGTATGAGCGCATATTCTCACCTGTATTTCCGCCGGCAGCGGGGGTGCCGAAAATTGTCCATCGACCGGCTGGAGGAGGCGGGCCGATGAGCAGTCGGCTGGGAGAATTGTTGGTGCGCAGAGGTTTGGTGTCGCAAGCGCAACTGAGCAAACTTTTGGAAGATCCTGAAGTGGCGCAGCTTCCTTTAAGCGTGGCGCTGGTAAAACAAAATTTGGTGGACGAGGCGGTGTTGGCTGCCACTTTACAGAAAGAATACCACCTTTCGCTGGTTGATCCATCGGTAATGTCCATTGCGCCGGAGGTAATTCGGCTTGTTCCCGGCCAGCTTGCGCAGCGCCATCACCTCGTGCCGATTAGTTTCAGCGGCTCTTCGGTCACCGTTGCCATGTCGGACCCTTCCAACCTTGTTGCCGTAAACGAGGTCAAATTTCTCACCGGTTACGATGTGAAGGTAGCGGTGGCGTCGGTCAGCGCGGTGACGGCGGCGATCGAGCGCCACTACGAGGAAGGGAGCAACGTTCAAGACGTCCTTACGGAATTCGGCACGGAGGAAGTGGAAATAGTTGATCGGGACGACGAGATCGACCTGAAGGAACTCGAGCGTGCCACGGAAGAAGCCCCGGTTGTGCGCTTGGTAAACGCGATTTTGACGAACGCGATCAAGCGGCGTGCATCGGACATTCACCTCGAGCCTTTCGAGCGCATGTTTCGCGTGCGCTTCCGGGTGGACGGCGTACTGGAAGAGATCATGCGGCCGCCGCTGAAACTGAAGAACGCCATTACCTCGCGCATCAAGGTCATGGCCCAGCTCGACATTGCGGAGCGGCGGCTTCCCCAAGATGGGCGCATCAAGCTTAAGCTGGGCAAGGGGCAGGAGATGGATTTCCGGGTGTCGGTGCTGCCGACAATTTTCGGGGAGAAAATCGTTCTCCGCTTGCTCGACAAATCCAACTTGCAGCTCGACATGACGAAGCTCGGCTTCGAGGAGGACCAGCTTCGCGATTTCAAAGAGGCCATTTACAAGCCCTACGGAATGGTGCTGGTGACCGGACCCACCGGCAGCGGAAAAACGACGACGCTTTACTCTGCCCTGTCCGAGTTGAACCGCGTCACTTCCAACATCTCTACCGCCGAAGATCCGGTGGAATTCAATCTGCCCGGCATCAACCAGGTGCAGATTCACGAGGAAATTGGCCTCAACTTTGCCGCCGCGCTCCGTTCGTTCTTGCGCCAAGACCCGGACATTATCATGGTCGGCGAGATTCGCGACTTCGAGACGGCGGAAATTGCCATTAAGGCGGCGCTCACGGGTCACCTGGTGCTGAGCACGCTGCACACGAACGATGCGCCGTCCACGATCAACCGCTTGCTCAACATGGGCGTGGAGCCCTTTTTGGTGGCCTCGTCGGTGAATTTGATTTTGGCGCAACGCTTGGCGCGGTTGATTTGCACCAACTGCAAGGAGCCCACCGAACTTTCGCCGCAAGCGTTGATTGACATCGGTGTCCCACCGGAGGAAGTGGGCACGTTCACGCCCTTCCACGGGGTGGGTTGCTCGGCGTGCAACGGCAGCGGCTACCGCGGGCGCATCGCTCTCTACGAAGTCATGCCGGTGAGCGAGGAGATTCGCGAGCTCGTGCTGAACGGCGCCTCAGCGAGCGAGATCAAGCGCATGGCCATTTCCTTAGGCATGAAAACCTTGCGTATGAGCGGGATCCAGAAGCTCAAAGAGGGGCTGACCACCATTCACGAAGTCGTGCGCGTGACCATGGCGGACTGAGAGGAGAACGAGTCATGCCGACGGTGGAAATTGGCGAGCCGGCGCCAACGCTCACGATTCAGAGTTTCTTGGAGATCGTGGTCAAAAGCGGTGGTACGGATCTTCACATTTCCGCCGATTGCCCGCCGATGATGCGGGTGAACGGTGAACTGAAGCCTCTGCCGTTCCCGCCGCTCACCGCCAACGAGACCAAGACTCTCTGTTACAGCCTATTGACCGACAGCCAGCGCCACCGATTCGAAGAGCAGTCGGAGCTGGACTTTTCTTTCGGGATCCGCGGCCTTAGCCGGTTCCGCGGGAATTTGTTCCTGCAAAAAGGAACGGTGGGCGGCGCCTTCCGGCTGATTCCTTATGAAGTGCGGAGCCTGGCTGAATTAGGGTTACCTCCGGTTGTGGCGGAGCTGACCAAGTTGCCGCGCGGTTTGGTGTTGGTCACCGGCCCCACTGGCAGCGGTAAGTCAACGACACTAGCTGCCATGATCGACAAGATCAACCGCGAGCGGCACGAGCACATCGTTACGATCGAAGACCCGATCGAGTTCGTTCACCAGCACCGCGGTTGTGTGGTTAACCAGCGCGAAGTGTACGCCGACACCAAAGGGTTTGCGGAAGCGCTCCGCCACGTGTTGCGACAGGATCCGGACGTCGTGCTGATTGGCGAGATGCGCGACTTGGAAACGGTGGCGTCGGCCCTCAACGTGGCCGAAACCGGGCACTTGGTGTTGTCCACCTTGCACACCAATTCCGCCGTGCAGACGATCACCCGGATTATCGACATCTTCCCCGCCAACCAGCAGCCACAGGTTCGCGCTCAGCTCTCGCTGGTGTTGCAAGGAGTGATTTCACAACAGCTCATTCCCCGGCTCGACGGGAGGGGAAGGGTTCTCGCCGTGGAGGTGATGATCCCCAATCCGGCGATTCGCAACTTAATTCGTGAGGAGAAGATCCATCAAATCTATTCGCAAATGCAGGTGGGGCAGGCGCGGTTCGGGATGCAGACCATGTCGCAGTCGTTGGTCGATCTCTACCAGCGGCGGTTGATTAGTTACGAAGAGGCCATCGGCCACGCCACCGAACCCGATGAGGTGCGCTCGATGCTGGGGCAAATCGGCGCCGGGAGGCGCTGAGCGGTTTCCGGAGAACGCCATGATGCAGCAATCTTTGGCTGAATTCGAATTGCGGAAAATGAGGTGAGGATATGCCGGTCTTTCGTTGGCAAGGGATTTCCCCACGAGGAGAAATGTTGGCGGGCGAGATGGAGGCGCCGTCGCGCGATGCGGTGCTCATTCGCTTGCGCTCACAGCGCATTCAACCGCTGCCGGACAAGATTCGGGAGAAGGGGCGGGGGCTGGACCGCGAGATCACCATCCCCGGCTTTTCCGACTCGGTGACGACCCGCGACATCGTGGTGTTCACGCGCCAGCTTGCCACCATGATCGATGCAGGTTTGCCCATCGTGCAGTGCCTGGACATCTTGGCAGCGCAGTCTCCCAATAAGAAGCTGCGCAACGTGGTGCGACAACTGAAGGAAGAGGTGGAGGCAGGCTCGACCTTCACGGATGCACTGCGCAAACACCCGAAATTGTTTGACGACCTCTACACGAACATGGTCGCTGCGGGCGAGGTCGGCGGGATCTTGGACAGTATCCTCAATCGCCTTGCCGGCTATATGGAAAAGGCTGCCAAGCTCAAGGCCAAAATCAAAGGGGCCATGATTTATCCCGCCGTGATTGTCACCGTGGCCGTCGGCGTCACCGCGATTTTGCTCATCTTCGTGATTCCAGTGTTCGCGGAGTTGTTTTCCAGCTTCGGCCAGGAACTCCCGGGGCCGACGCAGTTTGTCATCAACCTCAGCAACCTCACCATTGCATACTTCAAGTACATGGTGGCTTTTGTCGTGGCGTGTGCGGTGGCGTTGCGACAGGTGTACAAAACCGAGTCGGGCAAGCTGGCGATCGACGGCTTCTTGTTACAGACGCCGGTGTTCGGGGAGCTGCTCCGCAAAACCGCGGTGGCCCGCTTCACACGCACGCTGAGCACCCTTGTGTCCTCAGGTGTGCCCATCCTCGACGCACTGGCCATCACCGCACGGACCGCGGGCAACAAAGTGGTAGAGCGAGCGGTGTTGGCCACGCGGGTCAGCATCAGCGAGGGGCGTACGATCGCCGAGCCGTTGGCGGAAAGCAAGGTATTTCCACCGATGGTGGTGCAGATGATTTCCGTCGGCGAGTCCACCGGCGCACTCGACGCGATGCTGAACAAGATCGCCGAGTTTTACGAGGAAGAGGTGGATAACGCCGTTGCCAACCTTACCTCGTTGATGGAGCCGCTGATTATCGTGTTTCTCGGTGTCGTGATCGGCGGGCTCGTGATTTCGATGTACCTGCCCATCTTCAAGTTGGGCTCGGTCATTGGCTGAGGGAGCGGCAGCGCCATGGACGCGAGAGCGCAGGAGCGCCTGCGGAACCGGCTGAAAGCAGCACTCTTTCTCCGCGTGCTCTTGGTGTCGGGTTTCCTCGGCGCTCTCGCGCTGTCTTTCTTTCGCAACCAAAGCGAGGGCTATGCAGTTTCCACGGTGCTCCTCTTGTGGGGCATTGCACTCGCGTATGCGGTGACGCTGATCTCTGCGGTGGTGCTGCTGCGGGTGCGGCAGCTTGGCGCTTTTGCCTACGGCCAACTGCTGTTCGACGTGCTGTTGGTCACTGGCGTGGTTTACGTCACTGGCAGCACCGAGAGCCCGTTCGGGTTTCTCTACAGTTTGGTGGTCATCGCTGCGGCGTTCTTGGTATCGTCTGCCGGTGCGGTGGCGATGGCCGCAGTCAGCTCGATCGCCTATGCAGCATTGGTTGGGGCGGTTCAACTTGGCTTGTTGTATAACCTCCAAGCGCGCGGCGTGACCACACACGTGGACCTGGACTTCATCGTTCGCTTCGCGATCACCAATGCGAGCTTTTTTGTCATCGCCCTGTTGGCGAGTTCCCTCACAAGGCGCCTCCAGGCGGCTGAATCTCTGTTGCTCGAACGCGAAGCAGAAAGGGAGCGACTGATTTCCTTGCAGGAAGCGCTGGCGAGGAACATCGACAGTGCCTTAGTGACGACGGATCTCGCTGGCCAAGTGACGTCTGCCAACCCGGTAGCTGGGGAACTCATCGGTCGCGCTCCCGCGGAACTGATCGGGTGTGATTTAGGCAGCCTGTTCCCGCCGTTGCGCCACACCAGCAGTGGTCGTTTGAGTTTTCTGCAGTCACCGGAAAGTAACCCCACAGAGTTTCGCTTCCTCAGGGATGGCGACGGCGAGCGCATTTTGCGCTGTTCGGCAGCGTTGCTGCGCGACACCTATCAAAATCCCATCGGTGCCCTGTTTATCTTCCAGGACATCACGGGCCTCCGTCGGCTTGAAGAAAAGCTCAAGCAGAGTGCCGAAGATCTGATCGAGGCGCACATGGAAGCCGACGACGGAGCCAGCGGCGATGGCTTGGTGGGAACGAGTCCACCGATGCAACGGGTGCGTGAGTTTATCGACAAGGTGGCTCGAAGCGACGCCACAGTGCTCCTCTCCGGGGAGAGCGGCACAGGGAAGGAATTGGTGGCGCGTGCCATTCACAGCCGCAGCCCGCGCGCAGGCCGCCCGTTTGTGGCGGTGAATTGCGGGGCCATCCCGGAAAACCTCATCGAGAGCGAGCTTTTTGGCCACGCCAAGGGAGCGTTTACCGGCGCGGTGCAAGCGCGGGCAGGGCTGTTCCGTTCGGCCGACGGAGGCACGGTGTTTCTCGACGAAATCGGCGAGTTGCCGCTGCCTTTGCAAGTGAAACTCCTCCGTGTCCTGCAGGAGCGCACCTTCAACCCGGTGGGTTCGGATGCGGCCGTGAGCGTTGATGTGCGCATCATCGCGGCAACAAACCGGAGCTTGGAGGCCGAGGTGGCTGCGGGGCGTTTCCGCGAAGATTTGTACTACCGGCTCAACGT
Source organism: Candidatus Binatia bacterium (assembly GCA_026415395.1). Taxonomy (NCBI): domain Bacteria; phylum Candidatus Binatota; class Binatia (SeqCode); species Binatia bacterium. Next base: position 474,702 of record JAOAHD010000007.1, read on the forward strand.
TTTAGCGTTGTCCTTGCCACCACTTCGCGAGCGGCGGCAGGACATTCCGTTGTTAGTGCGCCGCTTCCTGCGGCAGTTCTCCGAGTTGCATGGCAAAAATGTCCACCGGCTATCGGTCGCCGCTGCGAAACGGTTGCAGGATTATCACTACCCAGGCAACATCCGTGAGCTCGAAAACATCATCGAACATGCGGTCGCCCTGTGCGATGGAGAAACCGTGCACGAAGAGCACTTGCCCGAGTACCTCCTGCGCTTGCAAGGTGGAGAACCCGCCCCGCTGGCTGATACGCCCGGAATCGCAAGCGCGACGCCGCTCCATGCCAACTCTGCCCCCTCGAGGTTAGAGCTCGTAAACGGCAACTTGGACGATAGCCTTGCCGCTTACGAGAAGAGCATCATCCTGCGCGCGCTGGCTGAAGCCGGGGGCGTGAAGAAGAGGGCTGCCGACTTACTCGGCATCAACTACCGCTCTTTCCGCCACCGGCTGTACAAGTACGGGCTGAACGACATCAACGATCGCTTCGGGCTCGACGATTCCGAGACCACACATTCCGCGAGTGGATAGGGCAACTTTCAGGCTGCAGGGAGCAGAGCAGCACGCCATGGAACTCTCCACTTCAAAAGCGGTCTGGATGGCTTCGGCAAGACTGGCCAACGGCCATGTGGGTCGCCTCCGTCGTTGGCTGGTCGGCCTCGCGGGGATTGGCGTCGCTGCGGGAATGGTTTGGACAACGGTTTTTACTCAAACTCAACTGGCCCGCACCCGGGCGGAGTTAGGCGATCCTCCCGAGCTCATTTACGCTCCGCCGGGGAAATTCCTGCAGGTTGTCTCGCTTGGCTATCGGCACGCCTTGGCTGACGTTCTCTGGTTTCGCACCATCGATTACTTTGGACGGCATTACCGTGGCGACCGTATCTACCCTTGGCTTGCGGAAATGTGCGAGCGCGTGACCGACTTGGATCCTGCGGCCGTGCACGTCTACCGCTTCGGTGGCGTTATCCTGCCGTGGGAAGCGAACGAGGTTGATGCCGGAATCGCGCTGCTCGAGAAGGGCGTGCGCAACCTGCCGCACTCCTGGGAGCTCCGGTATATGCTCGGCTTTTCGTATTACTTTTTCCGCGACGATCTCGAGGCGGCAAGCCGCGAGCTCCGTGCCGCACTGGCTTTGCCGGATGCCCCGGGCTTTTTGGCGGGGCTTTTAGCTGTGATCGACGCCGCCCACCGCGGGCCGGAGGCCGCCATGGAGTTTCTGCAAGCGGCTCTCCGGACAACCACGGTACCAGAGGTGCGGGAGACGATTGAAGAACAACTCCGCGAACTCGCATTTGCGCGTGCCTGGGCGGAGATCGAGCAAGCGGTGCGAATCTATCGGGACCGCTTTGGAGTCCCACCGCCAAACCTTAGCACGCTCGAAACTGCCGGGATTCTTTCTCGCGTTCCCGCCGACCCGTTTGGCGGTGGCTTCGTGATCGATCCCCAAACCGGGACCGTGCGCGCGACTACTGGGCGCACGCCGAAAAAGCTTGGCAGCAGCAAAATTCGCGAGGCGATCCTGAAGGGCAAGCGGAGTGACGAGGGCCAGCCATGAAGACGGTACTGGAGCTCATCGGCCTTTCGAAGCACTTTTATCACCCGTGGACGTACCGACGCATGCTGGCCGTGGAGGATCTCTCCTTTGCCGTGGAAGAAGGGGAGGTTTTCGGTTTGATCGGCCACAATGGAGCGGGGAAGACCACAACCTTCAAAATGCTCACCGGTTTGCTTCGCCCCACGCGAGGTCAGATTCTCTGGTTCGGGCGTGTCGAGACCGGGCTTGCCGCTCGCCGTATGGTCGGTTTTGCGCCGGAGCAGCCCTACTTTTACGACTACTTGACGGTGCGGGAGACCTTGGACTTTTACGCGCACCTCTACGGCTTGTCGCGCGCGGAGCGCAAATCGCGGATTGACGAGCTTGTGGAGCGGTTTGGCTTGGGTCCGAAGTTAGATGCCCGGCTGCGCACGTTGTCGAAGGGAAACCTGCAGCGCGTGGCCGTCGCCCAGGCCATTTTGCACCGGCCGAAACTCGCCATTCTCGACGAGCCGATGTCGGGCCTCGATCCGGTGGGCCGCCGTTCGATGCGCGATCTGATTGCGCAATTGGGCGCGGAGGGCACAACAGTTCTCTTTTCTTCTCATGTGCTGAGCGATGCGGAAATGCTCTGCCACCGCGTGGCCATTTTGGCGCGCGGGCGGTTGCAAGAGATCGTCGAGCTCAACGGCGCCGCCCAAGCGGAATTGGGCTATCGCGTCATAGTGACGGGCGTGCCACCTGCGCTGTGGCAGCAGTGGCAGCGCACTGGTTGGCAAACCGAGGGCAGCCCGGAGCGGGCCACACTGATTCTTTCTGGAACCGAGCACTTGCAAGGGGCGTTGCGCGAGTTGCTGCAAACCACCGCGCGAATTCAATCCGTTGCGCCGGTGCGCTGGTCGCTCGAGGAACGTTTCCTCCGATATATGCCTCCTGGGTCTGTTCATGATTGAAACCATTCGCCTGAGCCCGGCCGTTGCAACGGTATCGCAAGCCCGCGCCCGCGTACCAGTTGGGCCCCGGATTTGGGCTCTCCTGGTGGGCGCAGCGATCGTGCCGTACCTCAACGCGCTCCAGGCTGGCTTTGTGTTCGATGACTGGATCCAAATACGCGGAAACCCAGCACTGAGAGGTGAACTCGATTGGTTCAAAATCCTCGCCGTTCCGCTATTCCCGGGAAATTTGTACCGCCCGCTCACGATCGGCACCTTCGCCCTCGATCACGCTTGGTTCGGCTGGGAAGCGTGGTGGTTTCATCTGGTGAACCTGCTCGTGCACGCGGGGGTGACGTTGTCGGTCGCGTTGTTGGGCTTTCGGCTGTTTCCGCGCCAACCCGCGTTGCCAGTGGTGGCAGCATTGTTGTTTGCGGTGCACCCGATTCACACCGAAGCGGTCACCGGGCTGGTTGGCCGCGCCGAGTTGCTCGCCGCGCTGTTCTCGCTGGCGGCAATGCTCTCGGCCGTGCGCGCCGACGAGCAGCGGCAGCCACGGGGGCAACGCTTGTGGATGGCACTGGCGTTGGTGAGCTTTACCGCCGCCCTCTTGTGTAAGGAAAGTGCGATCACTGCTTTACCCTTGTTGCTCCTGCTGCGAGTGGCGCTGCGACACGAACGTTGGTGGGCTGGCCTGGGAGCCGAGTTGCGCAAACTCGACTGGCTGGCCTTCGCTGCCTGTGCAGGAGCTGTGTTCCTGCTGCGTGCGCTCGCCCTCTCTTCGGAACCAGGAGTGGAAGCGCCAGATCCGATCGATAACATTCTCGCCTCGGTGCCAGCTTGGCAGCGCATGGGTACGGCTTTGGCCATTCAGTGGGACTATTGGTCGCAGTTTGTCTTCCCGCTGGTGCTGAGTGCAGATTACTCGTACCCGCAAATTGTACCCGTAAGCTCGCTGCTGAATTTCGGCACCATTGCGGGATTGGCGCTCCTTGTTGGCACTGTGGCGTGGGGGATCCGCGCGCCGGGGCCTACCGGCTTCGTGCTCTTGTTTCCGTGGGTGGCGTTTGCGGTCACCTCGAACCTCTTGTTCCCCATTGGCACGGTGCGCGGAGAGCGGCTGGCGTACTTCCCCTCCGTTGCCTGGTGTTGGTGGCTGGCCGCGGTGCTGGTGTACATCAGCCGTTTTGTACGCCCGTTCGTGGCTCTGCTCGTGGTGGCGTTCCCGGTGGTGGCATACGCTGGCCGGACGTACGTGCGGAATTTCGATTGGCGGGATCAGGCCACCCTGTTTGCCCGTACCGCGCAAGACGCCCCTCGCAGTTCGAAGGCACTGAAAAATCACGCCGTCGCGCTGCGCGATGCTGGGAAGTTCGCCGAAGCTTTGGAGGTGTACGGGAAGGCGTGGGTGTTGTATCCCTTCGACAAAGGGATTGCCTTTGGCAGCGGCGAGGTGGCCGACCGTTTGGGCCGTCTGCCGGAGGCAGAATTTTGGTACAAGAAAACGTTGGAGCTGGAGCCTCAGCACGCGGGGGCGTTGAACAATTTGTGCCGGCTGTTTGTTGCGCAGGGTCGCTGGCAGGAGGCGGAAGACGCTTGCCGCAGTGGTTTGCGGCTGCAAGCTGCGCAGCCGAATTTGTGGAAGGGGCTGGGTCTTGCCTGGATTGGCGGCGGTAAGCTGGAGCAGGGCAAGGAAGCGCTGAACATTGCCTTGCGCTTGCAGCCGAACGACCGCGCGCTGCGCGATTACTTGCAGGGACTTTCTCAGCCGAAGGAGGAGGCAGGGCGATGAGCCGAGTTTTCGCGATTGCCGTCAACACTGCCCGTGAGTCGATCCGGAACAAGGTGCTGTACTCGGTGATGTTCTTTGCCGCCTTGTTGATTGGCATCGCAAGCGCATTTGGGGCCGTTTCGCTGGGCGACAGCATTAAGTTCGTCAAGGACTTTGCTCTAACCGGCTTGTCGCTGTTCGGTGTCGCCGCCACGGTGGTGCTCGGCGTGACGATGGTGCACAACGAGCTGCAACGACGGACGATTTACAACGTGCTGTCCAAACCCGTAAGCCGCGGTGAGTTCTTGTTGGGCAAGTACCTCGGGTTGATGGCCACCTTGCTGGCGATGGTTACGGGGATGGCGTTTGCGGTGTTTGTGGTGCTGGGAGCGCTGGAAGGTGCACCGGACTGGAACCTCGTCCCCGCCATTCTCATGATGCTCGCCGAAATCGCCATCCTCGCGGCCGTGGCGGTGTTTTTCAGCACCGTGGTGGTGACGCCAGCCCTCGCGGGCTTGTTTACTGTGGCCGCATTTATCGCCGGGCGATCCGCGTCGTGGCTCGCGCACTTCAGGGGCGACGAGTTCCCTGCGGCGTTGCGCGCCGTGGCCGCCGTGCTGCAACGCGTTTTGCCGCAACTCGATCAGTTGTACGTGGCCGACCGCCTGATTGCTGGCCAAACGCTGCCGGCCTCTTTGTACGCTTGGGCGGTTGCGTACGCCCTCTGTTACGTGGCCGTTTTGTTGGCTGCCAGCTTGGTGTTGTTCCGCCGCCGAGAATTCGTGTGACCGATTCCGCCCAGAGCGCGCCCGCGCGGGTACAGTGGCTTGGTGCCCTCCTGGTCGTTTTGGCCGGGGCTGGTGCTCTCTCCCCAGTGCTGGGCAACGGTTTTCTCTACGTCGCCTTCGACGATCCGGGCTTTGTCACCGAAGTGGAGACCATTGGTCCCTGGACGTGGCAACGCCTGTGGATGTGCTTCGACCGCTTTTACCTGTACGACTACGTGCCGTTGCCCATGGTGTCGTTTCTTTTGGAGTACCAGCTTTGGGGCCTCGATCCCCTCGGATATCACGCCACCAACTTGTTGTTTCACGTGCTGAACGCGGTCCTCGTCCAGCGCTGGGTGAGCCGCACGTTGGACAGTGCCGTTGCCGGCGTGCTGGCGGGTGTCGTGTTTGCCGTGCACCCCGTGCAGGTAGAGGCCGTGGCCATCGTTGCCCAGCGGAAAACGCTCTTAGCGGCGTTCTTTCTCCTGCTAGCGCTGTTGGCCTACGGCCGGTACAAAGCCGGCGGAAGCAGCGTGTGGAACGGCGCGGGGCTCGTTGCCTTTGCCGCGGCATGCTTGTCGAAGTCGAGCGTGGTTCCATTTCCCCTCCTGCTTTTCCTGTACGACTGGTTGCGCACGGAGCGCTGCGAGTGGCGCAGCAAGTGGGGCTACTTCGTACTCGCTGCGGCAACGGCGCTTCTCAGCGCCTACGCAAAGATGGGCGTGGTGGTTCAAGCTCCGCATGGGGAGAGTGTGTGGGTGAGTGCCCTGGTGGTGGGCCAAGTGTGGTGGGAGTATCTGGTGGCGCTGTTCGCGCCGGCGGGCCTGGCGCCAGCGTACTACTACCAGCGCTCGCAAATCGGTTCGCCGCTCAATTACGTGTCGTTGCTCGGGTTGCTGGTTTTGGCACTTAGTGTGTGGAGGATGCGGCAGCGGATGCGCCGCACTGCATTTACCCTCGCTTGGATCGGGCTTTGCCTGCTGCCGGTGTCGAACATCGTGCCTATCGCGGTGCTGCGTGCTGACCGTTACCTGTACCTCCCCATGATCGCGTTTTCTTTGTGGGTGGGCGCGCTGCTCGCGTGTGCACGATTGCGCGAAGGTGGGAAACGGTGGGCTTTGGGGACCGCGCTCGCACTGTGGTGTACTGCGCTGGCGTGGCAGAGTCATGCCTACGCGGCAGTGTTTCGTGACGATGTGACTGCTCGCGGCCGCGCGGTCGAACGGCACCCGTGGGCGGCGCCGGCGCACTACTTATTGGCGCTCGCTTGGATCCAGCGGGGCGATTGGCAGCAGGCGCACGCCGCGGCGCAGGCTGCACTGCAGCGCGATCCGCAGTTTTCCCGTGCGCAAGAGTTGCTGGCACGGTTGGAGGCAGCCGATCCGGTTCTTCGCCCCGCAGGGGAAACCGGCAACGCGGAAGCAGGGAAATGACGGAAGCCTGGTTCCTTGCGTTCGCGTTTGTCGTGGGCGCCGCGGTGGGTAGCTTCCTCAACGTGTGCATTGTGCGGCTGCCGCAAGGAAAGTCGATCGTGCATCCCCCTTCGGCCTGCCCGAAGTGCGGAGCTTCCATCCCTCCGTGGGACAACATCCCGTTGTTGAGTTTTCTCCTTCTCCGCGGGCGATGCCGCTACTGCCAAGAGCCGATTTCGTGGCGCTACCCGCTGGTGGAGGGGCTCACGGGTCTCCTGTTCCTCGCCAATGTGGTCATGTTCGGTGCCACACCGTGGGCCGCAGTAGCCTGTATGTTTTCGGCAGCTCTGGTGGTGGTCACGTTTATCGACTTGGACCACCTCATCATTCCCGACGTGATCAGTTTGCCCGGCATTGTGGTTGGCTTGGGGCTCGCCTTGTTCGGTTGGGGTCCGAGTTTGGTGGATCGGGTGTTGGGCGTTTTGCTGGGTGGCGGTCTTTTGTGGGCGGTGGCTGCGTTTTATGAGTGGGCGCGGCGCCAAGAGGGCATGGGAGGTGGTGACATCAAGCTCCTTGCCATGATCGGCGCTTTCCTCGGTTGGCGAGGGGTGTTGGTGACCCTGCTCGTGGGATCCTTAACGGGTGCCGTGGTCGGCGGCGGTCGGATCTTGCTTCGCCGATCCCAAGCCGGGGTGCCGATTCCGTTTGGACCCTTCCTCGCGCTCGGCGCAATCGTGGCGCTCTATTGGGGAGAAGCGCTGCTCGCTTGGTACATCGAGCTGGCGGCAGGCTCGCCGTGAGGCGAGCCCACTCCGGGCGTTAGCCGGGGGGTCGCCGGTAGGCCACGGCTTCGACTTCGATGCGGGCGCCGCGGGGCAGACTGGCAACGCCAACAGTGACGCGTGCTGGGAAAGGGGGCGAGAACACGCTGCTGTAAATTTCATTCACTGTGGCAAAATCGGCCAAGTCGACCAGATACAAAGTGGTCCGAACCACCGTGGAGAGCTCGCCTCCGGCAGCGCGCAACACGGCGGCAAGATTGGCCAGAGCTTGTCGGGCCTCCGCTGCCGTGCCGCCAGCGACGAGCTCGCCGGTTTTGGGGTCGAGGCCAATTTGCCCGGAAAGGAAAATCCAATCTCCGGCCACGATCGCTTGCGAATACGGCCCAATCGCCGCCGGAGCGAGCGATGTTGCCACGGCTTCATGTTGTTTCGATTCCACGGGGAAAGCCTCCTGTCGTGCGCTCACGAGCGCGCCCTAGCCACTTTCACTACGCCGCGAACCTTGGCGACATTGCGCAGCAGGCGCTGCAGCTGATCGATGTGTTGCACCGTGACTTCGAACACGTTGAGCGCCTTCTGATCCGGGAGCTCCCGCACGGTGGCTCGGTTGATGTTCACGCCCACCGCGCTGATTGCCCCCGACACGGCGGAAAGCAAGCCCGGCTGGTTCACGCAGACCACTTCGAGCCGAACCAACTGCTTCGCTTCTGCATCGCTCCGCCAAGTCACATCCACGCGGCGCTGCGGATCGCTTTCCAACACCCGCGGGCAGTCGATGCTGTGCACGGTGACCCCTCGGCCGCGCGTGAGAAAGCCAATGATCCGCTCTCCCGGCACGGGGCTGCAGCAGCGGGCAAAGCGCACCAGCACATCGTCGATCCCACCGACAACCACGCTCGGCGGTTCAGTGCGGCGCATCCGCTTGAAGAGCCGCCGCCAGCCGGTTTCTTGAGCACCTTCTTGCAACTGCTCTGCAGGAACCAACTTCGCGAGGACCTGACGGGGGGTGAGGCGACCGTAACCAATTGCCGCGAACAAAGACTCTTCGTCGCGCACGCCAAAGGCTTGCAGGACCGCGGGAAAGTCCGGCTGCTTCCGCAGCTTGGCGTAGTCGAGGTGATACCGCGCACAATCACGTTGCAAGAGCTCGCGCCCAATGGCCACACTGCGCTCTCGTTGTTGCTGCTTGATCCAGTTGCGAATCTTTTGCCGGGCGCGCGCCGTCTTGACGAAGTTCAGCCAGTCGCTGCTCGGCGTTTGGTTCGAGGTCGTAATAATTTCCACCGTGTCGCCGTTGCGCAGGCAGTAGCGTAGGGGCACGAGGCGACCGTTCACGCGCGCCCCGGCGCAGTGGTTCCCCACTTCGGAGTGAATGCGGTAGGCAAAATCGATGACCGTGGAGCCTTCGGGGAAGGACAAGCAGTCGCCCTTGGGCGTAAACACCACGACCTCGTCGCTAAACAGGTCCTCTTTGACCAGGCGCAGAAACTCCTGGGGCTCCGATGGATTTTGCAGCCACTCCAAGAGCTGCCGCAGCCAGGTAAAGCGCTCGGCGTCTTGCCCGTCCACGTGTTTGCCGCCCTTGTATTTCCAGTGCGCGGCAATGCCCATTTCGGCCACGCGGTGCATTTCGTGGGTGCGGATTTGCACCTCCATCCGCTCCCCGTACGGACCAATCACCGTGGTGTGTAACGACTGGTACATGTTACCTTTAGGGAGCGCGATGTAGTCCTTGAACCGCCCCGGCACCGGCTTCCAGTTGGCGTGGATGACCCCGAGCGCTTCGTAACACTCGCGCACCGTGCCCACGATGATCCGGAAGGCGATGAGGTCGTAAATTTGGTCGTAGTGCAGGTTTTGCGCCTGCATCTTCTGGTAAATCGAATAGAAGTGTTTGGGCCTTCCGGTAACCTCGGCTTCGATTCCGGCTTCTTCCAGCTTGCGGCGGAGAATGGCGATGACCTCGGCAATGTAGCGCTCGCGCTCCTCCTTACGTTTGGCCACGGCCCGCTTGAGTTGGTAGTAAACCTCGGGCTGCAAGTAGCGCAGTGCCTGGTCTTCGAGCTCGCTTTTCATCCAGTAGATTCCCAGCCGGTGCGCGAGCGGTGCGTAGATGTCGAGAGTCTCCTGGGCAATCTCGATTTGCCGCTCGGGGCTCAAGGCATCCAGGGTGCGCATGTTGTGGGTACGATCCGCGAGTTTGATGAGGATCACGCGGATATCCCGTGCCATCGCCAGGAGCATTTTGCGGAAGTTCTCCGCTTGTTTCTCCTCGCGGCTGGTAAAGGAGATCTGGCTAATTTTCGTCACGCCATCGACGAGCGTGGCCACTTCCGGACCGAACTGGCGCCCGATTTCGTCGAGCGTGGTGAGCGTGTCTTCCACCGTGTCGTGCAGGAGCGCGGTGGCCACGCTGGCGGCATCGAGGTGGAGCTCGGCGATGATTTTGGCCACCTCCACGGGATGCGTGAAATACGGCTCGCCGGAAGCGCGCTTTTGACCGCGGTGCACGCGCTCGGAGAACTCGTAAGCCCGGGCAATGAGGTTCACGTCAGCCGCGGGGTCGTAGCTGCGTACGGTTTCGATGAGATTCTCCAGCTTCATTCGGCGACTGGCTTGCCTCCATTGTGGCGGAACCGAATCCGCGCCGCGCTGGCGATCACCTCGGCAATGTCCTCCGGCGCAGCGTGGTCCGTGCAGTACACCAGGTCGTAGAGGGAGGTGTCGTCGAGGTCGAAGCCGTAGATTTTCCGGTAGCGCTCCCGGTCGGCGCGTTGGCGGGCTTCGTTGGCGCGGAGTTTTTCTTCCGCATCTCCGCCCTCACGGGCTTGCACTCGCTGGGCGCGCACCTCGGGGCTCGCGGTTAGGTAAACCTTGAAGCTTGGGATGCCCAACTGCCGGGCGAAAAACGCCACCAAGCGGCCCTCGACGATGGCGTTACCCTGCCGCAAATGGCTGATCATGAGCTCGTCGAGCTGGCGGTCGATCGAATGGTCCACCGCGCAGAGCTGGTTGAACTGCTCGAGCGTCAGGCCGCGCCGCTCAGCTTCGCGCCGGTACAGGTCGCCAGCATACACGTGTGGCAGCCCAAGCCGTGCGCTGAGCAGGCGCGCGACGGTGGTTTTTCCGCTACCCGGAGTGCCTGAAATGGTGATCAGCATGGTCAACGCCCTTTAAGGTAAGGCTCGGCCCTAGGGAGGGGCAAGAGCGCCCAGACGTTCACTCGAGGTTTTGCACTTGTTCGCGAATTTTTTCGAGCTCGCTGCGCGCGTCGACCGTCAAGGCGGTGACCTCGGGATCGGCGCTCTTTGCCGCAATCGTATTGAACTCGCGCTGTAACTCTTGGAGGAGAAATTCGAGCCGCTTGCCAACTGGGCCCGCTTGTTTGAGGAGGGCACGAGCTGCCTTCAAATGGGTAGCGAGGCGGACCAGCTCCTCGGTGACGTCGCTGCGTTCCGCAATGAGCACTGCCTCTTGGAGCAGGCGCTGCTCGTCGATGTCGCGACCGCGCAGCAGTTCCCGCACACGTTCGCGCAGGCGGGCAACGAGCTGCGGGAGGATGCGCTTCACCCGCTTGGCAATCTCTCGGCGATACTGCTCGAGGGCAGCGAAACGGCGGCTGAGGTCAGCCGCTAAGGCCTTGCCCTCGCGCTCTCGCTCTTTGTTCCAAGCGCGGAGGGCAGCCTGCAAAGCTTGGCGCACGCGGCGCTGCTCTTCTTGCGGGGGAACCTTGCTTTCCTTGACCGTGAATAACTCGGCACGGTTGGTAAGTAGCTCAATCCGTAGCTCGCCGGCTAACTCGAGCGTCTGTTGCAGTCGGCGCCACGATGCGACGTACGCTCGCGCCAAGGCCTCGTTCGCTTCCACCTGCAGGACCGCCTCGCCGCGGCCCGTGCGACTAACGTTTACGTCAACCTTGCCCCGCGCAGCGTGGTGTTGCACCAGGGCACGGAGCTCGGCCTCCAGCGGATAGAGTTCTCGCGGCATGTTGAAGCGCACTTCCAGGCCGCGCTGGTTCAGCGAGCGCACTTCCACCGTCCAACTCCACGGTCCGCTCCTCACCGTGGCGGTGCCGAAACCTGTCATGCTACGCACGGGACCTCCGTTGTTTGCCGCGCCCGGGACCGGCACCATTGCGGGCGACCGCATTGAGAATTTCGCCGGGCGTGACCGTTGCGGTGCCCAATTTGCCCACCGCGATGCCGGCAGCGACATTGGCGAGCGATACCGCCACCTCCAGGGGGAATCCTGCTGCGAGCGAGAGAGTGCAAACCGCTGCCACCGTGTCCCCGGCGCCGGTGACGTCGTACACATCCCGTGCCTGCGTCGGAAAGTGCTGCGGAGGCGCTTGCGCACGAAACAGGCTCATGCCGGCCTCTCCGCGGGTGATGAGCACAGCTTCGCAAGACCAAGCCTCCAGCAGCCGTTCGCCAGCGCACCGCAGCGAGGCGTCATCGCGAATCTCGATGCCGGAAGCTTCCGCGGCTTCGTGTTGATTGGGGGTCATCAGCGTGGCTCCGGAGTAACGGCCGAAATTCGGCTTCTTCGGGTCGATGACTAAAGGCCAGCCGGTGGCGCGGTGCAGCTCGCTCAGGCACGAGAGGAGTTCGGCAGTCACTGTGCCCTTGGCGTAATCGGATATGAGGACCGCGTCGTAGCGGCGGTTGTGGCGGCGCAGGAATTCGATCACGCGTTTCGTGGCGGCAGGAGGGTGCTCGACCTGCTCTCGATCGAAGCGAACCACCTGTTGGTGGTGGGCGATCACGCGGGTTTTACGGGTAGTCACCAAGCCTCGGGTGCGAATCACGCCGGAGGTATCCGCGCCGATGCTCTTGAGTTCCGCCAGGATGCGATCGCCTGCACGATCGCTTCCTACCACTCCGCACACCGTCACGCGGGCGCCCAAGCTGCGCAAGTTGTGCGCCACGTTGGCCGCGCCACCGAGGTGGGTGGACTCCCGTTCGATACGGACGACAGGAACCGGTGCTTCCGGGGAGATGCGCTCCACCGTGCCCCAGAGGAATTCGTCGAGCATCAAGTCGCCAACCACGAGCACGCGGGCTTGGGGCAGTTTTCGCAACAGGCGCTGGACTTGCTCGGGGCGGAGATCAGGACTCACCGTCTCACCTCGGCAATCGTGCGGCACACCTGGTCGACCTCGTCTTCCGTCATTTCCGGGTAAAGCGGCAAAGCCAGGACTTCCTCACAGGCCTGTTCGCTTACTGGCAAACTGCCTGGTCCCTCGCTCCAGGCTGCGAATGCGGGCAGGAGATGTAACGGAGTTGGATAATGAATCGCGGTGCCAATGCCAGCTTCCTGCAAGTGGTGAGCAAGCCGTGCTCGATCGCGGCAGCGCACGACAAATTGGTGGTAAACATGCACGGAGTCGGCGAACTCGGCTAGCGGTTGGACCCCCGGAACAGCGGCGAGCAGTTTTCGGTAGCGTTTGGCGAGTGCCCTGCGCTGCGTATTCCACGTTGCCAGGTGCGGCAACTTTACCCTGAGCCAAGCCGCTTGCAGCGCATCGAGGCGTGAGTTGCACCCGACGTCGACGTGTTCGTACTTGCCAACCTGGCCGTGGTCACGCCAAAGACGCACGCGTTCGGCAATATCCGGGTCGTTGGTTACCACCGCACCCGCATCGCCAAGGGCGCCGAGGTTTTTCGTCGGGTAGAAACTAAAGGCTGCGGCCTGCCCCCAAGTACCCACTGGGCGGGCGCGCAAGGCAGCGCCGTGCGCTTGTGCGGCATCTTCGAGAACTCGGAGTCCGAAGTCGGTTGCCACGGCCAAAATTTCTTCCATTCGTGCCGGTTGCCCATACAGGTGCACGGCAATGACTGCCTTGAGCGGTACTCTTTCTGCCGCGGCACGAAGCGAGGCCGCATCGAGCGTAAGCCCAGCGGGCTCGACATCCACAAAGACAGGCCGCGCGCCGAGCAAGCGCACGGCCTCGGCCGTTGCCGCGAAGGTGATCGCAGGTACGGCGACCGCATCCCCGGGGCGCACCCCGAGCGCGCGCAACCCGAGCACGAGCGCGTCGGTGCCGTTCGCCACGCCGACTGCGTAACGCACCCCGCACCAAGCAGCGAACTCCCGCTCGAAGGCCTCGACCTCGGGTCCGAGCACAAACTGCGAAGAATCCAGTACGCGCGCAAACGCAGCGACAAGCTCCGCCCGTAAGCGCTCGTGCTGCACTTGCAAGCGCGCCAGGGGAATCGGCATGGCCGCCGGCATAACTGAGGAGTTCCGTGGATTCAACGAATGAAGCACGAATACAGCGAGGCGTGGCCGAGCCATGGTCTGCAGCGACAGCGGGCTCACAGCGGCCACACGCGCTCGGATGACAAGCCGCGACTCGCACCGCCCCGCTTGCTCCTCGCCCTCTGCTGGGGCAAACCGCTCGGTTCGAAAAAGGAGTCCGATCCGATTGATCGCCCGTTGCGAACGGCGCAAAGTGCAGCACCGGGTGCGGGGCAGGTGGTGCCGTGGGGAACACGGGAGGGGAACACCTGTGGTTTGCAAGCAGATACAATGAGGAAATTCGTCCAAGATCTCCCGCGCCATGCCTCGTCGTGCGGATCTTCAGGATCTGCCGCATGCAGCTGACAAGGGCGGCCCTCCTCGGTGTTCCGACAGCAAGTAGGTACCGGCGGAAGCGCTGAATGACAGGATTGGGGGCCGCGAGCGGCGCTGCCACGTGCAGCGCGCACCGCACCAGCCCTGCCCGCTGAAAACCGGGGCGCTGGCCGCAAGTCTCCTCACTGCGGCGGTGGAGCGGTGCCGCACGAGTGAACGCGCGGTGATTTGTCGCTGCGGCAGGCGGGTGACTGGAGCGGCGAGGCAATCGACGTGGCCGCGGTAGCGGTTTCCGGCAGGCCCACCGCGGCAGCGTTGGATGTGACCGGGTAGTTGCGGTTTCAGCGATGTTGTTTTCTGCCAATCTCCGCGCTGCAAGGTTGGACTATACACGCATATCATCCAAAACGATGAGCGTTCAGTCGAGCGACGACCGAGTCGCGGGCGCGAGGTCGAAATGGCTCGACCGACTACGTCGAGTGCTGGTGACTCGTCATTACAGTGGCCAGACGGTACGAGGCTACGCGATGTGGATCAACGAATTCATCGTTTTCCGCGGCGAGCGCCATCCTGCGGAGGTTGGCGAGCTCAAAAACAAGGCTTTTCTGACCCAAGGGGCCTTAAAGGAACGGGTCGCCGCCTTTACACGGAATCGAGCCTGTTCAGCTTTGCTCGCTGGTAAGAGTGAAGCCAAATAGGAGGTATCACTGTGACAGCAGCACGGCTGGTCACGCTGAGTAGTTTGTTTCTCACCATTCTGTGGGGCATTACGCCGCTGGCACACGCTGGCGGTGCAAGTGCGGAGTGGGAAGCGCTCAACAAGCAGGTTGTGGAACTGTATCGGCCGGGGAATGACGAGCGGGCGGTGGAGGTCGCTCAGCAGGCCCTTCAGGTTGCCGAACCAACGTGGGCCCGGAGCATCCCCACGTGGCGATCAGCCTGAACAACCTGGCGCTGCTCTACCAGATGCAAGGGGACTACGCGAAGGCGGAGCCGCTCTACGAGCGCTCGCTGGTGATCAGAGAGAAGGCCCTTGGCCCGGATCATCCCGATGTGGCGACCGGCTTGGAGCACCTTGCGGATCTTTACCGTGCCACGGGACGTCGTTCAGAGCCAGAGGCGCTCGAGCAGCGCGCGGCGAAGATCCGTGCCGCGAAGCGTTGACGAAGCGAACGACCGTGGGCAGTTGCCGCTCCGCGGCATAACCCCAGTTTGATGTCCGTCGCTTAGGCCATCCTGGGAGCCGGGGCCGCACACGAGGAAGAAGATTCGAGTGAATGCCCTCACTGGCGAGCGCCGACGAATCCTGCGGTCGTCGCCGGGAGCGGTTCGAGGGCCAGGACCCGCTTCGGGCGCACGGGAAGATTGCGGGCGAGCACTTCCACTCGGCCAAGGACAAACGGGGGTTACAGTCCTCCCTGGCGAGGGGCATCTCCGAGGTTGAGAGAGCACATTGGTTCCTCCGGGGCGGGTAGTTGGCGATTATTTTCCCGGGTGCGCACCGGCTTCAGTGAAATCTACGCGACCTAGAGGTGATCGCGATCGAAGAGATCTGGCCAACGGGGCGACTTCACAGGTACTTCGCCAGGCTGTGCGGTCTCGCTCGCCGCGACAGCGCCGCCTCGCTGGGGCCTCCCTCGTTGGGCTCAGCGGACGGCCTTTTCTCCGAGTTCCAAGAATGGAGTGCGCCAAGGTCTTCCCTTTCATGCGGCTGTTACTCCGCGAAGTTTGCCTCCGTCGCTTCGCTGCTGAGCTAGCGCCGACAGATCGCGCGATATTGGCCGCCGTTAGCGTGGGCCTAACAAGCCACAGAAGCGCACCGCGGCGAGTTCGAGGTGTGCGGGCGAAGATGCTCGGCACGCATCGTGGGCGTCTCGCGCTCGGCCGTGGGCTAGCGGCGATCTGTTCGGCAAAGGGAGTTACCGATGGCAGAGATCGATGAGCCAGTGGAGGCGCAACCACAGTGGCTCGCGCTCCTCGCCCCCGAGGCGAAAGCAACCTTGCCGGCAGGCCTCGATCAGCATCTGTGTCGCTTCTGATTCAAGCTCACAACCACGGTCGCCTACAAACTCCCTAACGCACCTGTAAGAGCCAATGCGCGTTCACAGCGTGACAGGAATTCTGCCACACGCGCTCGTACAACGCGACGCCGCCCCACGGCTGGCGCAAGTTCAGTGGGTTGCGCGAACGCTGGCTGGAGCGCGCGCGTGTCGCCGGTTGCCGGGTCGACGTGGTTGCAGGACTCCCGATTCGGTGCCACGCCGCATTATGCATTTGGATCGTCTTTCCCTGGCTCCATGTGGAACTTGTGGAGGATGCGGTGGAACACGGGTGCGAAAACAGCCCCGCGACGATCAGAAACACCAGCCCTGCGTAGAGCGCATAAAGCGCCGCAAAGATTTTCCCTAACGCGGGTCCTAGATCGCCGACTGGTCCCATGCCGCCAAGAAGCATCGCCCCGTTGAGGAATGCGTCAACCCAGCGCTGGCTGCTCAGCACATGGAAGCCCAGCGTGCCGAGGGTAAGCGAGCCCAAAACCAGCAGCAACGCCCAGCCGCCGTGACACGCAAGTCGTTTTACGAAAGCGCGCCGACTTAGGAGTCTCTGCCGATGATGTTCGTACACGGGGCCCTCCTGATCTGACTCAGCGAATCAGCCTAACGTGTACTGGTCAGGTGTCAGCCAGCGCAAGCCGGACGTCGAAGCCCACAGGCGGGTTGGCCATAACGGCAGCCCTCCGGGTGGAGTTCGTTGCGTGCACGAAGTCGAGCATAATACCCAAAATCCGCTCTGGAGCTCTCTGAATGTTCTTGCGGCTCGAACTCCGTCAAGTCCTCGTCTGTTTCTTCAGCCGAAACAACGTCAACATCGGTCGTAAGCCACCGGATGTTCCCGCCGGGTCCCTGCCCCCGGGCTGGATTGTGTCGGCAGCCTAAGTCCCTAATCGTAAACATCGCCACCCACCCGCCGATTGGGTGTGCGCCTTCGTGAGTAGGCACGGCCGCGCCATCGCCTTGCTTCCTCATGTTGCGCGTGGAAGCTTTGACGAAGACGGGTCCCTTGTTGGGGTGTAGCGAAGCGACGAAAACGGCCGGGTTGCCGGCCGTGATCAGGCGAACGCGGAGTTCTTCGTCGCTATCCTCCGACGTTGACGATGTGACTCAACTGATCTGAATCAATCCGCAGGGAGTGGGCGATCATGTTGAAATAGGTTTCGCTGGCGCACAGCCAAATGATCTCCACCACCTCCTCATCGGAAAACTGTTTCCGCAGTTCCTGAAAGACTCCGTCGGACAAATCGTGTGTTCGACAAGGTCATCGACAGCCGCCAGCAAGGCCTTTTCACGGTGCGTAAAAGCAGGGCTTGTTCGCCAATCCAGTAGATGCGCGAATTTCTCAGTTCCGAGCTTGGCACGGATGGCTTGTGCCGTGACCAGATCATGGCAAAAGCTGCATTGGTTTACTTGACTCGCGCGCACCAACGCCAGAAAGCGCAAATCCTGATCGAGTCGCAGCTTCTTTTCCCGGACGTAATCGATCAACCCGGATATGGGAATCAGGGCGGGCTTTCGCGAGTAAACCACTTTCAACGGTGTGATGACTTTTCCAAATCGTCGGATGGATAGCCACCGGGCAAACTTCCAGAGCCAGGAGTTGCCTTTTTCAAGGCCACCGATTCTTGGTTCTTGTTTCGTCATGTCTCGCCATCCGTGCGCGTTGCCGATGCTTACTGCTTTTCCTGCGGAAACGTTGCCGTCTATTGAAAAGCCCGCTGTCTTCGACAGGCTGCTTGCGCAGTGCTTGGAGGAGAGTTTTGGTTATTTCAAGTGCAGAACCGAGGCGACGATGACTCCGTTGAAATAGGGTTTTGCCGGGGAGCATGGTTGATCGGGACAGCAGAGCCCCGCAGGGTTGCGAGCGAGCGTGACTTGCCCGGAATCATAGGTCTGGCTCCGAGCTAACTGTCCGGAGGAGAAAATCAGCAATGGGTTGATTCTGTGCGGACCTCTCGACCCGCTCCCTCGACGCTGAAAATGTGAGAAAAGCGTTGAAATTCAGCTCCGCGATCGCCGAGGGGTGCCACACCGTGTTCAAGTGTGAGCGCCCATCGGGCCACATCTCTTCTCCCGCAGGTGCCGTCTCAGCGGCAGGTTCGCCAGCAGCTTCTCAGCGCAAGTTGCGCGCGGATTGGATGCGCTGGGAGCCGACGACGCGACCTCGAGCTGTGCGGTGCCTGTGCGGCTCTGGCCTGTGCAATGCGTTGTGGATCGCAGAGATGCAGCGGGCAGGCGAGCTCAACTGCAACTGGCGCGCAGCAGTTGTTGCGCAGCTTGCCACACGGTGTCGACGGAAAGTCGCTGTGTCATGCATAAGAAGTACGGGCAGCGTGCTCCGAGACAGCGCGGACACTGCTGGCCAACGTCGGGCAGTAGCGTGAGCACGCGCGGTCCGAGCGGTTGCCACCGCTCTGGGCGCTGTGACCGAAGCGGGGAGTACAAAGCCACCGTGGGCGCACCGAGGAGCGCCGCTAAGTGGGTGGGCCCAGTGGAACCACCGATGAACAAACTGCAGCGTTGCAGCGCGACCGCCAGCTCGCCCAAGCTCAGGGCCCCGCAAAGATTCACGGCTGCGCTGCCGATGCCGGAGCAAACGCGAGCGGCAAGGGCTTGCTCGCGCATCGTCCCGGTGACCACTACGCGGTGGCCGGCCTTCGCGATCCGCTGCCCGAAAGCGGCATAGGCAGAGGCGTCCCAGTTCAAAGCGGAGCCGGCACTCCCCGGGTGAATCACGGCCCACGACTCGCCGGAGAGACCGTGCTGGCGTAACAGCGCTTCGACACGTTCTACCTCATGATCGCGCATCTGCCAGCGCAACGGAGGCACGGCCTGCGGTGGTGCAATCCCGACTGCAGAGAGAAGTTCGAGGTTCAACAAGCTCTCGTGAATCGCCCGTCCGCGGCGATGCTGGCGCACTCTGCGGTTCAGCAAGAAAGAATAGGCGCGATATGCAGTTCCGATGCGCAGAGGTATGTGGGCAAGCCACAACGCAAGTGCCAGTCGTGGTGTGGGATGCACCAAAATTGCGGCATCGAAGCGCCCAGCCAAATCCCGCGCGAGCGCCCGGAGTTGTCGCAGGCCGGAATGTTTCGCCTCAATGTCGACGAGCACTTCGCTAACGTCGGGGTGGTGCTCTGCCGCTTCACGGTTGGCAGGCGAGGCGAGGACACTGACGCGCCACTCTGGCTGCGCTGCGCGCAAGACTTGCGCCATGGGTAGAGTGAGCAACATGTCGCCGAGGTGATCCGTTCGCACCAAAAGCACGCGTGCGTGGCGCCCGAGGGATTGACTCGCAACTCCGAAGTGCCGATCGTGTGGCCGCATGCGTGTTAGTGGCTTTACCTTCGTGCGCAATGCCATCGACTTGTATTACCCGATGGTGGAATCGATCCGCTCCATCTTGCCGATTTGCGACGAGTTCATCGTTGCGGCGGGTGATTCCACAGACGGCACCACGGAGCTCCTCCGTAGCATCGGTGACCCGAAGATCAAAATTATCAAAACCGTCTGGGACCCAGCGTTGTTCGTGCAAGGGCGCACGAATGCGCAGCAAACCAACATCGCCCTCGATGCGTGTACCGGTGATTGGGCTTTTTATCTGCAAGCCGACGAAGTCGTCCACGAGGACGATTTGCCCACCATTGTTGCCGCGATGGAGCGTTACCTGAAGGACCCGCGGGTGGAGGGTTTGCTGTTCGATTATCTGCATTTTTTCGGCGACTACGACCACTACATGATTGCGCACGGTTGGTATCGGCGAGAAATCCGCATCGTGCGAACCGGCATCGGTGTGCGCTCTTGGAAGAGTGCGCAAGGCTTTCGCCGCAACGGGAAGAAACTCAAGGTGAAACACTCCGGGGGACGAATTTTTCACTACGGCTGGGTGCGCCCCCCGCAGCGCATGACCCGCAAGACGCACTCTTTTCTCACCCTGCACCGAGGGCGCGAAGAGGCAGACAAAAACTTTCCGGATCTCGAGCAGCCGTTTGATTATGGGCGGTTGCACGGCAGGGCGCGGTTTACCGGGACACACCCGGCAGTGATGCGCGAGCGCATCGCGGCAATGAATTGGGAGGTGCGGCCGGGCAAAGCAAAGATGCGCCACGACACGTTGCGGATTCGGCTGTTAACGTTTTTAGAAAACCGCATTCTCGGCTTTCGCTTGGGAGAGAACCGAAACTACATCGAGTTGCCCGACTGATTGCGTGATGGGGCAAGACTCGTTGTATGGAAGACGATTTTGCTGCTCCGTCCAGCCGGCGGAGCATCGAACGCGGCACGGCGCCACGGTTGCCCACGTGCGGCAAACGTACTGTCTCCCCCGGGCCGGGGCGAGGGTGATCTGCATCGGCCGGCGATTGACGTCTGATGACACTCCCTGCCAGAAAAATCTCTCCCTCTAGCCGAACGGGAGATGGGGCGAGCAAGAAGGGGTGGGGCGTCGATCCGCGGGACGCAGCTGCAACCAGCCACACGCGCGTGAGGGCGAGAGGCCGGTCGCTTCTGCGTTCCGCGAGGCACCGTTCGCCATTCGGCGATCCCCTAGGCGCCACCTTCGCTAGCGGCCCCTGCTGCGGGCGAATCTCGCTGCCGAACAGGCTCGGGTACGGACTCTGGAGGCTGGATCAGGAGGCGCAGGCATGCCCATTGGAGGTGCTGCCGCCGGACGGTGGGCTCGTTCGGGCCAACCAGCAAAGGCGCAGGTATTCCGTGTGGGAGAGGAGCCGCCCGCGAGCGCGCATGCGACGGTTGCGGTTGCCGAGCAAGCTCCACAGCGCCCACACTGCAGCCGCGCCGAACCAGTGCCGCAGCGCATAGCCGAGGCCAAGGTTGCCATCGCGGACGAAGCGGCTCTGCGCATCCGCTCGATGCAAGCGGCAAAAGTACTCCCAGCACAAACGCTCAGGTTCGACGATGTGGAACATTTCCAATTGCGGCAGATACGCAAGCGCATATCCTGCTTGACGGAGCCGGTGGGCTAAGTCGCCGTCCTCGTGCAGGCCGCTCGCTCCCGGTCCGAGCCGAGCATCGAACCCTCCAACGGCAGCAAGGGCGGATTTGCGCACTAACATGTTGCAGCCGTAGAGGTGCTTGGAGGGCTGTAGCTGCGGACCACGGTCAAAGAGGGGGATGGTCCGATAAAAGTTGACCAGTTCCATGATTTCCCGACGGCGCTGTTCAGGTGGAAGGCGCACGGGGCCCGTGGCTGCAGCGTATTGCAGCATCCCCGCACTGAATTCTGCCGCGATGCGGAGCCAAAGCGGGGGCACTTCCACGTCGTCGTCCGTAAACGCTAAGGTGTGCGCACGGGCCTGTGGCCAAGCAGCGTTGAGAGCGCGCGCTTTGCCTGGTTGTTCGGTGCGCAGAACCTTTGTCTCCACCGCGCCTATGGGCCGCCACTGTGCGAGCACGGACGGAGTGGCATCGCTGGAGCCATTGTCGACGATGAGGACTTCGACCCCACCGGCCACGTTGTCGAGGGCGACTTCGAGCGTACGCAGGGTGCGCGCTAGCGACTGAGCGCGGTTCCGAGTGGCGATGATGATGCTCAACAGAGGCTCAGCCATGACGACTGTGCGAAAGAGCTGGGGCGGTGGCGTTCAGCGCCATGTCGCCACGGGGCTCCGCGAGTGTCGGGTTGGCCTTTGCGATTGCAGCGGCGTAGTGGCGCGCGTAGCCTTCTGCCATGTGGCGGTGGGTGAAGTGATCGAGAACGCGCTGCCGGCACGCATGCGGGGCGAGCTCTTCCACCCGAGCGATGGCACGGCAGAATTCGTCAAACGAGCCGCAGAGAAAGCCTACGTTCGGGGTAACGATTTCCGGCATGGCTCCCAGTGGCGCGGTGATGACGGGTGTCCCGCTCACTAAGGCCTCGATGACCGCGAGTCCGAACGGCTCCTCCCAGCGAATCGGAAAGAGGAGTGCGCGTGCGTTGGCAAGGAGCTCTGCTTTGGCGGGGCCGTCGACTTCGCCCAAAAACTCTACGCGGCACCCCCAGCTTGTCCACCAACCACCGGTTTTGCGCAAATCCCAGCGTGTTCCTCCCGCCACCACCAACCGAAACCCAAGGTGCCTTGCGAGCTGCAGGGCAAGATCGATCCCTTTGCTGCGCCGGCTTACCTTGGCGAGAAAGAGGAAGTAATCGTCTTTGCGCTCTCGGTAGAGGTACTCGGTAGGATCGAGGCCGTTGTAGACGTACGCCTGACTATCGGCGCGCTCCGCATGGCTGCGGCTAATGAAAATCTTTTGCGGGTGCGGCGCCAACTCGCCGGGGGAGTTTCCGTGCACGGTGACCACCCAAGGCAAAGGAAAACTGTGAACGGGTGGGAATTGCTGCAGGTGAAGCACACTGGCGTCGTCCGGAAGCTGTTCGAACACGCGTTCGAAAAAGGCTCTTGTATTCGTTCGCCCCGAGATTTCCACTACCCGCACGCCAGGAAGAACCGTCCCCTCCGGGGCGAA
The DNA here is from genome assembly GCA_026415395.1 of Candidatus Binatia bacterium. Taxonomy (NCBI): domain Bacteria; phylum Candidatus Binatota; class Binatia (SeqCode); species Binatia bacterium. Next base: position 497,029 of record JAOAHD010000007.1, read on the forward strand.
TACGGTGACCCGCGCGCCCAATTCGCACTGAGCCCGCACAAGCCAGGTGAGGACGCGCTGCGACCCGCCGTACCCCCGTACCGGCAAGCGCCACGGGCTCACGTGCACAACGTGGAGGTTCGCAATATTCATGAGGCCGTGGGCCGTCTTCATAGCCGGGCCGGCTAAAGCAGGTAAAGGGTTGGCGAGAATGGCGATGGCAGAGCGACGGGTGGCTCCGGTCTCAAGGACCACGGTGGACGTGGCAAACGCTGCAGGCTGTGAAGCTGCGGCTTCCTTGCGACCAATAGGAGGTCGGAGGCAAGCGAGCGCCTTGTTCCCTGGTAAAGGAACGGTGTCCAGTAGGCGGGAGGGTGCATGGCGTGCGGGCCCCGGGCAGTGAGTGCTCATGGGCGTCCGAGAACAATACAAGATCTGGCAATGCTTTCGCGCACTTGCGGGTGGAGCGGCATGATGTTAACCACGGCGGTCGAACTTAAAGTTGGAGGAAAGATGGGACTGGCTCCCGAACAGGTGAAGGAGCTGATCGGAACGTACCGGCGCCACGACAAGGACACGGGGTCTCCCGAGGTCCAGGTGGCTTTACTCACGGCTCGGATCGAGTCGCTCACGCAGCACTTACAAACCCATAAGAAGGACCACCATTCGCGGCGTGGCTTGCTCATGCTGGTTGGCCAACGCCGGCGACTGTTGGAGTACTTACGGCGTGAGGACTTTGACCGTTACAAAAGCCTGATCGAGCGGTTGGGGCTCCGAAAGTAGCAAGTGTGCATTCGTGCGAAATCTCTCGGCACGAGTGAGCACGTCTTTCCCTCCCGCTAAAGGGGCAACGAGGCCCGGGAGGTTGTCATGTCGTATAAGAAACTGGAAACCGTGTATCACGGCCGCCCGCTGTGGATGGAAAGCGGGCGAATGGCCAAGCAGGCCGACGGCGCCGTGGTGATTGGCTACGGCGAGTCGATGGTGTTGGTCACCGTGGTGGCGGAGAAGAAGACGCGCGAGGGCGTGGACTTCTTTCCCCTCACTTGTGACTACCAGGAACGCACGTTTGCTGCGGGGAAGATACCCGGCGGCTTTTTCAAGCGTGAGGGACGGCCCACGGAGAAAGAAACGCTGACGTCGCGGCTGATCGACCGGCCGATTCGCCCGTTGTTTCCCGAAGGCTTCCGTTCGGAAACCCAGATCATCGCCACAGTGCTCTCGCACGATAAGGAAAATGACCCCGACGTGCTGGCGGTGACCGCGGCGTCGGCTGCGTTACAGATTTCAGATGTGCCGTTCCTCGGTCCGATCGGCTGTGTGCGCATTGGCCGGATCGACGGTGCGTTCGTGGTGAATCCCACCGTCAGCGACCTCGAACGGAGCGAGCTGAATCTCATCGTTGCTGCAGGACGGGAAGGCATCGTGATGGTCGAGGGCGGTGCGAAGGAGCTGCCGGAAGACGTTATTCTCGACGCGCTGTTTCTGGCTCAACGAGAAATCCAAACGTTGCTCGATCTGCAAGACGAGCTTCAGCGGGCTGTCGGGAAGCCAAAGCGCTCGGTGGTCGCACCACAAGTAGACCAGGAGCTTTTTTCTCTCTTCGAACAAGAGGCCGCTCCGCGCATGCGAGCGGCCTTTCAAATTCCAACCAAACAAGAGCGAGCTCAAGCGGTCAAGCAGGCAGAAGAGGAAAGTATTCTCAAGTTGGCAGAGCGCTTTCCGGATCGCATTGCCGAGCTGAAAGCATTCAGTGAGGAAGTGAAGTCGCGGGTGATGCGCTCGGCCATTGTCAAAGAGGGCCGGCGCGTGGATGGTCGCGGCCTCGAAGACATACGTCCGATCACTTGCGAGGTTGGCCTGCTGCCTCGCGCCCATGGGTCGGCTCTGTTCACGCGGGGCGAAACCCAGGCGCTCGTGACCACAACCCTCGGAACCTCATCGGACGAGCAAAAGATCGATGCCCTGATTGGGGAGCAGTTCAAAAAGTTCATGCTCCATTACAATTTCCCTCCATTTAGCGTCGGAGAGGTGCGGTTCCTGCGTAGTCCGGGCCGGCGGGAGATTGGCCACGGTGCGTTGGCAGAGCGCGCGATTCAAGCGGTCCTGCCGCCGGAAGAGAGTTTCCCGTACACGATCCGTGTGGTGTCGGAAATCTTGGAGTCGAATGGCTCATCCTCCATGGCGACGGTGTGCGGCGCGACGTTAGCGCTCATGGATGCCGGCGTGCCCATTTCCGCGCCGGTTGCCGGGATCGCCATGGGTCTCATTATCGAAGGGGAGGAGGTCCGCATTCTCTCCGACATTCTCGGAGACGAGGATCATCTCGGCGATATGGACTTCAAAGTGGCGGGCACGGCGCGGGGGATCACTGCACTGCAAATGGACATCAAGGTGGGTAAAGTCACCCGCGAGATCATGCAGGCGGCGCTGTATCAAGCGCAGCGCGGCCGGCTGAAGATCCTCGAACAGATGAAGCAAACGATCGAGGTGCCGCGGCCGGAGGTGTCGCAGCATGCACCGCGGATCGTGACCTTGAAGATCAAGCCTGAGAAGATTCGTGAGGTGATCGGTCCGGGCGGCAAGGTCATTCGCGGGATTATCGAAGAGACCGGTGTGAAGATCGACGTGGAAGACGATGGCACCGTGATCATCGCGTCGAGCGATGCCAAGGCGATGAACCGGGCCATCGAAATTATTCAAGGAATTACCGCCGAGCCGGAGGTCGGCCGGATTTACAAGGGGATCGTGCGCAGGATCGTGGATTTTGGGGCATTCGTGGAAATCCTGCCGGGAGTGGATGGGCTCCTGCACATTTCCCAGATTGGGCCGGGCCGCGTCGCCAAAGTGTCGGACGTGCTCAAAGAGGGCGACGAAATCTTGGTGAAGGTGCTGGAGATCGATAAGTCTGGCAAGATTCGCCTGAGCCGCCGCGAGGCGATGCAGCAAGGCGAAGCGGCGAAGGAGAGCCGGCCGAGTAGCAAGACAAAGTCGGGCAGCGGCGACGCCTCGTGATGGCGGAGGGTAGAGCGATGGGGCGTGATAACGAGCCGCGGGTCCGCCGCTCGCAGTTGGACAATGGAATTCGCGTCGTCACCGAGGAAATGTCCGGCATTCCGTCGGTGACGATCGGGCTGTGGGTGGAAAACGGATCCCGGCACGAACGCCCGGAACAAGCTGGCATCTCTCATTTCCTCGAACACCTGTTCTTTAAAGGAACGGAGCGCCGCTCGGCTGCGCAAATTGCCGAGGAGGCCGATTCTGTCGGAGCAGTGCTGAATGCCTTCACGGGTAAAGAGCACACTTGCTACTACGCAAAGGTCCTGCGCGAACATTTACCCCTCGTGCAAGATTTGCTGAGCGACATTTTTCTTCGCTCCGTGTTTGCGCCAGAGGAGATCGAACGGGAACGCTCCGTTGTGCTGCAGGAAATCTTGCAAGTGGAGGACACGCCCGACGATTACGTTCATGACTTGTTCGCGTTGCGCTACTGGCCAGGACATCCATTGAGTTTCCCGGTTTGCGGCACGGTGGAAACGGTTAGCCGTTTCCGTCAAGAGGATTTCAGGGAATTCGTCGACGCCCGGTATCGTCCGAACTCTATCGTTGTCGCCGCGGCTGGCGACGTAAATCATGAGGAAATCGTCGGATGGGTTGCGTGCGATTTCGACCAACTGCGGGGAGAGGCTACCAGCACAAACGGCGCGCCGCCCAAGCCCTCGTGCGGCGTTCATTACGTGGAAAAGCCGTTGGAACAGGTGCATCTGTGCCTCGGCACCCCTGGCATCTCGCAAACCGCGCGTGAGCGCTACGCCGGGTACTTGCTGAACACGGCTTTAGGGGGAGGAATGAGCTCGCGCTTGTTCCAAGAAATCCGCGAACGTCGTGGCCGCGCTTATTCGGTGTACTCGTTCCTGTCGTCTTACAGCGACGCCGGTTACTTGGGGATTTACGTCGGCACAAGCCCTGAGTGGGTCGCGGAAGTGGTGGACATCATCGTGAGCGAGCTGGAGAAATTGCAGCGCGAGGGGCTGACGCCGGAGGAGCTACGGCGGGTCAAAAATCAGTTAAAGGGCAACTTGTTACTGGGTCTGGAGACGAGCGATAACCGGATGACCCGTATCGCGAAAAACGAGCTTTACTTTGGCCGCCACGTGCCGGCGAGCGAACTCGTAGCTGCAATCGACTCGACGACGAATGACGAGATTGTGTCCTTAGCGCAACGGTTGTTTGATCCATCGGCGATGGCCGTGGCCTTGTTGGGCGACATGCGCGGCCATCCCTTGCCAGTACTGGCAGGGTGCTCCTAACCCGAACCCACACCTGAAAAGCTCCTGAGCTCCGTTTGGGCTGGGAGCGCAGCGCAGGGTCCGGCAAGCGAGCTCGCCGGCCGCCTTGCCTGGCAGCGGCGAGTCCTTCAGCCAGCACAGTGCCAGTGTGCTGCAGGAGCGCGACAAGCTTGGTCGAGGTTGCTCGTTTCCCTCCGCAGCTCTGAAGCGTGGCGATTTGGGCGCGCTGCTTTTGCGCGGCATTAACGGCGACAACAATCCGTGCTCCTGCCGTGCCTTCCTCCGGTCACAAAGGGCTCTGTGCCGCTCTCGGTACTGCCATCGGCTTTCCAACTATGCCTCGACCCTGTTAGAGGAAGGACGTGATGTGGCACCGGTATTCGCTTGCCGTGGTCGCAGGAGTCTTGCTTGGGCTGCTGGGCGGCTGCGGCGGTGACGGGGAAACTTCTGCGTATGTGGTGCGCCGCGAATTTGTAGCAGTCGACCCCACGCGCCGCACTCCTCCGAATGGCAGCTTTCCAGGCGCTGCGGAGCGCACGATTCGCTTTCTTGTCTGGCAGGACGAATCGGAAGCAGCTCGAAGCACGGTGCGCCCGCTGTTAGTGCTCGCGCACGGTTTTGGTGGCCTGCCGGAAAAGTTCGAAGCGTTTGCGCGCGCGATCGCTGGGGAAGGAATCGTGGTTGCTGCCCCGGCGTTTCCTCTGACAAACCAAAACGCGCCTGGCGGACATGAAACCGGACTGCGGGACCTGGTCCATCAGCCCGCCGACGTGAGCTTCGTACTCCAGGCGTTGCTTGCCGCTGATGCGGATCCGGCAAGTCCGCTGTACACTGCGTTTTCCGCGCGGCAAATTGCCGTGCTGGGCCACTCGCTGGGAGCCGTGACCTTGCTTGGGCTGACGCGGAAACAGTGTTGCTTCGATGAGCGAATCCGCGCTGCCATATTCGTTGCCGCTCCAAGTGCGCTCGACGCTGCTTTTGGTGCGGATCGGGTGGAACCACTGGCGGCGCCGAACTTATTCATCCACGGCACAGCCGATAATGTTGTGCCGATTGCGGTGGGGCGCGGTCTTTACGCCACTGCCCGGCCGCCGCGTGCATTCATTGGTGTACTCGGGGCGGGCCACAGTGACTTGTTGGAAAGCCAGATCGAGCCGCCGATTGCAGCACGGCGCGTTATGCAGGAAGCGGTGGTTGCGTTCTTGCGAGCGGTATTCGCTGGCGGCGAGGAGGACTGGATGGTGACTTTGGCAAGGTTGCGTTCCGAAGGACATGACGTGGACTTCGTGGGGCTAGCCGGCGCACAAGCCGCTGGTGAAGATGTCGGAGAAAAGCGGTGACCCGTCGCCCGGGGCTGGGCTAGTCCTCGTGGGGACTGGAGAGAATAACCCCGTGCCTCCCGCGTACGGGACTCAGGACCTTGCATTTCACCGTACCGGAGCGGAAGCCGGTGACTCGAGGTTCAGGGGTGGGCTTCCGGCAGGAAGGGTGGGGAGAAACCACGTTGGCTTGATCCGCCTGGAGCAAGATTCAGCTTTCTCTGCAACCTTCTGTCGGATGCCTTTCGCTTCGTTGCCGCTAGTCCATCGGAGACTGCGAGTTCGGCAGTACATCCTCGCTGTGGCCTGTGGAGTTTGAGAATGTGTGTGCTTCTTAGTTCCAGTGAGCTGCGCGGGGCCGAGTCATGGCGGGGACTGCGGCTTGTTGTTTAGGTCGTCGGTGTCGATTGAATCCCACCCCGTCAGCGCCGGCAGGTGCAAGCCGGTTGCGTGAGCTCGACGGGCGGGCCGCTAGGAGTAGGAGTAAGCAGCGTCCCTTGCCGCTTCCGTTGTACTTCTCGCGCCCTTCTACTCGCCCAGGTTCAACCCGAGCTGGCCCGTCAGGCGAATGGCAGCCGGTGGTTGCCCAAGCTTGCCGGTGGCATCGCCCTCGGTGCCCGGGTTTACGGGCTTTGAGGGTTCTGCTCCGGGCGCCACTCCGGCGGTCACCACTTTCTCGCTGGACAAACGTGCGACTGCCGCACCCGAAGCCAGCGAAGCGGTTTGCACCAGCCCCTCGGGGCGACCGCGGCTGATAAAGTCGAAGCCTTCGATGCGCTCGCGCAGCAAGGGTTCGTCGAGCCGTCGCGGGCGCGTGGGCGGTCGATCTTCTTCGACCAGGGTCACCTCATGTGCAGTGACCAACACCCCAGGCGCTTGCGGATCGCGCAAACTGTGCACTTGCACACTGCCCTCGATGCCGATCACTTCGGTAAGTTGCGCAGCCGGGTCAAAGCGCACGGCGAATTCTGTGCCGCGCACGCCGGCAACTGCCGTTTCAGTACGAATTTCGTATGCGTTGCCCCGGCGGCGGTAGTATTCGCTAACTGCGGCGTTCACCTTACCGCGCAGCAAACCGAACAAAGAACGTGCCTCACCGGCCCCAGCGTCGAACACGTTTTCATCCACCGTCACGCGGGAGTTCTCGGCCAGAATCAGCACGCTGTCATCCTGAAACACGACGCGAAGTTTCCCGTCCGTGCCCGTGACCAGGATGTCGCCGACGGCCACCGGGTTACCAATCGCCGCAGGAATTTGCTGCCCGCTTCGATCGATGTGCACCTCGCCGCTGACCGCCGCAATCGTCCCCACCTCGCTCATGCTAGCGTGCGCCACGCCACAGCAGAAGAACACAAGCGTTATGAACGTGCCCACTCCCGGTCGACTCATCTTAGTACCTCGCTTCGATTGTGATCGATCCAATGTGCCGCTCGTACTCGAACAATTTTTCCTCGCGCAAACCGATGAGCTGCGTAGAGTTCGTGAAGTTCAGTTGGCCGAAGTAAGCGGCAGTGACACTAATATGACCGGTGAGGGCCCGGCGAGCAAGCAAAATTATGCGGTGCTCTTGGTCTTTCCGGTTGTTGCTCGGCTCGCGCTCGTACACCTTGTGGCGAAAGGCGTAGTCGAATTGGGTTTCGACAGACCACGGCAAAGCCCAGGCCAAGCCAGCGCCAATCTGGTTTGCCGTATACGCGAAGGCGCGTGAGGCGCGACCAGGAGCGGTGTCCTCCACTTCGAAGAAATAAGAAACGGTCAGGTACCGCTGCCGGTTGCTTTGTAGGAAGAAGACTTGTGCGGCACCGGGGACGTAATTGATCGAGTCACGAATGTGGAACTCTGGTTTTAAGAAGTCTCGCCGGCGCAGTTGGAAGGAAAGCTCGGTCCAACCGAGATTCCCTTCGTCGATCCGTGCAAAGGGCAGGAGACTACCTTCGCGTAAGAAGTCGTCGGTGTCGAGCAAGTAATAGTCGTACCGGCCGAGGGCACCCCACTCTCCCCATTTGCGGCGGTCCGTATAGGCCACTTGCGCGCGGTGGTCTTGGAGGTCGAACGGCCGCAGTTCAAAGTGCAGGCTTTGGTAAAATTCATAGCCTGCGGCCAACTGTGCGGTGGGCGTCCGCGCGATTTGGTAGGAGCCGCCAAACTGGAAGGTGGCACGCCCGTCGGCCTGACGGGTAACTCCTACGTCGCTCTTGGCGAAACTTGCGCCGAAATCGCTGGAGGGTGCGAGAATGACGTTGCTGTCGTACTGCAGGCCGAGGCTGCCGAACAACGTCCACCGCTCCCGCTCGATCTCGGCGATGCGCGCGAGGAACTGCTGCGATTGCTCGGCGACCGGAGTGCCAGGTTTGAGTTCGCGGACCCGCTCGAACTCTCGTTTCGCCCGCTGCCAAAATCCCTGCTGGTAATCCAGTACCCCGAGGTGATAGCGGGCAACGGCTTCGAGTTCGGGATCCTTCTCCAGTGCAGCCCAGAAGTAAGAGCGGGCCTCGTGAGCGCGATCGAGGCGGAAGAGGGCGATGCCAAGGTACAACAGCGCTTGAGCTTCGAGCTCCGCAGCGTTGCGCGCGTACTCGAGCGGTTGGATGGCCTTGCTGAACTCTCCGGCTTCTGCCAACGCGATCCCTAGGTCCAGTGCGGCATCGAAGAGCTTCGGATTCAACTCCCACGCTTTGCGCAGGGCCTGGATCGCCGCCGCACGGTCACCGGTGCGACTCAGCGCCACGCCTCGGTAGTACCACGCGAGGGCATCGAGCGGATCGGCTTCCACGGCATCGCCGAACGACTTGAGTGCTTCTTGCAATTGGCCTGCGTGAAATTCCACCAAGCCCTTATTGTACAGGCGTTTGGAGCGTTCGCTTCCGCCGCTCGGAGAAACCAGGGCAGCAATCGCTGCCAACACCACCGCCACCCAACCAGACAGTTTCTTCACCGTCGTACTCCAATGGCGATGTCGACCGGTGTAACGCCGACGCCGAAGATCGCCGTCGCTAACAAGTCACGAGGGACATCGATCACGCTCACGCTATTGGTGAACGAGTTTGTGACATAAACGAACGTGCCGTCTGGACGGATTGCTAACGAAGTCGGTTCTGAGCCGACCGGAATGCGTGCCCGTAAGGTCAACGTGGCCGTATCCACCACAGCGACTTCGTTTGAGCCACGACTGACCACGTAGGCGACCGTTCCATCCGGTGTTACGGCGACCGATTGCGGTGAACGCCCCACGGATACACGACCGACCGTCTCCGGCGTGGCGAGTTCGACCACGGTCAGTGAATTGTCTCCGCCGTTGGCAATGTAAAGGCGTGCATCGTCAGGCGACACGGCAACATCTTGCGGCCGCGACCCAGCCGGGACGAATCCGAGCGTTGAGCCCGCTGGAACGGCGATGATGCGCACACGATTGTCGAATTGTTCGGCGACAAAGGCGCGCGCCGATCTTTGATCGAATGCCACGCTAGTCGGCATGAACCCCACGGGCGCCTCGGCCACGACCCGCAGGGTCGATCGCTCGATAATGCTGAGCGACCCACTCAGTTGGTTTACCACGGCAATCCAGCGGTCGTCCGGCGAAACCTGGAGAGCGTTGGGACGCGAACCTACCGCAACCGTGGCTGCAAGGCGGCCCGAATCGAGATCGATCGCCGAGATCTGATTGGCGAACTGATTTGCAACGTAGGCCCAGCGAGCATCGGCACTGAGGGCGATGGCTGTCGGGTAGTCGCCGGCGGGGATGCTGCCGATCAGCCGATTGGTTGCCGTATCGATCACCGCCAGCGACGCATCGTTCAAGTTCGCGACATAAGCCAGCGTTCGCGGCTCTGGGGTAGGAGATGGGGTCGGTGTCGAGCTTGCAGTCGCGGTTGCAGTCAGCGTTGGCGTTGCCGTCGGGGTAGACGTGGGGCTCGGAGTGGCTGTGGACGTGGGAGTCTCCGTCGGTGTGGCGGTAGGAGTGAGGGTGGAGGTCGGGGTTGCCGTAGGAGTTGATGTGGGTGTGTTCGTCCAAGTGGTGGTCGCGGTTTGTGTCGGCGTTTGTGTGGGGGTCTCTGTTGGCGTCGTTGTGGGTGTGTTCGTGGGTGTAAACGTGGGGGTGCTGGTTGGGGTGAAAGTGGGAGTCGACGAGGACGTCGCTGTTCGGGTTGGCGTTGAAGTAGCGGTGTACGTGGGGCTGGCCGTTGGAGTAACGGTGGGCGTGGGAGTCGTAGTCGCTGTTGGGCTAGAGGTCGGCGTTGGCGTGCCGGGGGTCACTTGGAAGGAATACGTAAAGTCGACTGTTCGAGGGTTTGCCCCGGTTGTGCTCGCATTCACGCGCAGGCTGCCCGCGCCCCCCGTGCTGGTGTGCCAGACGCCAGTGCCCCAGTAACCGCGCACGCCCAAATTGGGCTGAGTGCTGCACGGAGAAGCCGAGGTATCGTCGCAGGCCTCCCACGACATCGGCAGAACGTTGGAGGCACCACCCGCAGATGCAACGACGCGGAGGCTTGCGAGGGCGATCTCGTTGGCGGCATCAGCCACGAGCACTTCTACCTGGACGGGTGCAACCGCAGTGCTCCCGGGGCGCGGGGAGAACGGAAGCACGAATGGTTGGGCGAGCATCGAAATCACCCCCGAGCCGCTGCGGCTACCGGCAAGGATGTGCACCTTAGTCGGGCGACTTTCGTAGGTCGGAGCTGCCGGCCGATCGTTCGCGCATGCTGTTCCGATGCCCGGCGGATCGGTGCCGCAGATGTTCGGGGAGGCGAGCCCAGGTGGTGCAGGTGCAAATTGCTCCGCAAACGTGGCCAACTGCACGGTTGCCTCGCCTTCGGCCAGCGCATCGAGCACGAGTATCCTCGACCCAGTGACAGGGTCGGCGGGAACGTCGCCCGGCTGCACTGCCAGACAACAGTTGCGATTTGCTGCGTCTGTCACCACCACGCGCACGGTGACCGCCGCCTTCGGTAGGCGAGAAGCAAAGCTGCCATCCGCCTGTTCCCACTGCGCTTGCACAGCAAGGCGTCCTACGTTGGGCGACGGCTGGCCGTTCCCTCCTCCGGAGCAGCTTGCGGCCGCAAGTGCGACGGCAAGCACGCCGGCGCGCATGAGCCACCCGATTGGCCCCGTTTCGATCTTCGACCTCCCACCCATGGACAAGCCCTTGAACCCCGGCTCCCAAACCTCGTGCTCGGCTTTAGAACGGCCTGGCGTGCAAGTAAAGCAGATTTTCGCCACCAGCATGAAAAGTCCCTCCGCGGGCTCGGCCCCGTCGCAACCACCGCGAGTGGCCGCCTGTGGGTAATCTTGTCGTCCTCTCGAACGGTTCTCGCGATTCACGCAGGTTGGCCAATTGGGTTCGCAGACTTGCGGCGGAAAATTTCTCTTGGGGCAGCTCGCCGAGCCCGCGCGGAGATCGCGTGCCCGCCGGTTGGAAGAACGAGCATACTCACCGCTCCAAGCAGGTGGTGCCGGGTATAATCGCGCCGGCGGGTGAGCCGGGGGGAAGGTCGGCCGTGAAGCGAGCGTTGCCGCTCGCTGGGGAGACAGGAGACCGCTCGGCGAGCGAAGCACCTGCAGTTCCATGCTCCGCGAATCTAAAAGCTAGTTGCGAGTCGGGCCTTGGCGTGTTGTGCACCGCGCCATCACAGGAGAGCTCCGGCTATTTTTCATCACCAATACTTTTTCTGCTTTTAGAGGAATTCCAACTGGGACTTGTTGCACGAACGATGGTGTTCTGACTAAAAGGCGCGCTTGCCGCATGTCACAGATCTTCCATCGAAGTGCAAACGCGCTGGCGCGCGCAACAATATTTGGTGCTGTGTTTGTGATCGGACTGCTCGGTTACGCGGGCATGCTGCTCAATCGCTCCGGGTATGTCACCGGCGCGCACGTAGCCATCGAGCAGCCGGTGCCGTTTAGCCACAAGCACCACGCGAACGAGCTCGGGATTGATTGCCGGTATTGCCACACCACGGTCGAGGTTTCTGCTTCGGCCGGCATTCCGCCGACGAAAACTTGCATGAATTGTCACGCCCAAATTTGGGCAGACAGTCCCACTTTGGAACCCGTGCGGGCGAGTTTTCGCACCGACCAGTCGATTCCATGGATCAAGGTGCACGACTTACCGGATTTTGTGTACTTCGACCACAGTATCCACGTGGCTAAGGGAATTGGCTGCGCGAGCTGTCACGGTCGGATCGACCAGATGAATCTCACTTGGCAGGAAAACTCCTTACAAATGGAGTGGTGCCTCAATTGCCACCGGCACCCTGAGCAATTCATTCGGCCCAAGGAAGAAGTCTTCAACATGGCGTACAAGGTGCCGGCGCGCACTCAGGAGGAGTTGGGGGTTCGTCTGGTATCGCAATACCAGGTCCACAAAGAGCAGCTCACGAATTGTTCCATCTGCCACCGGTGATTGAGAATGAAGGACGAGAGCCAAGACCATTCCGCGCTTGCATCCGGGGAATTTCCACCTGAAGCACCCGCCTACGATTGGGAAGCACTGCGCGCCAAGCTCGCTGCGGCTACCGGCCGGCGATACTGGCGCAGTTTGGAAGAGCTTGCTGACAGCGAGGGCTTTCGGGCGTTTTTGGAAGCCGAGTTTCCACGGCAGGCGTCGGTGCTTGATGCTTTAGGGCGGCGACAGTTCCTGCAGCTGATGGGTGCTTCGCTCGGCCTCGCAGGCCTGAGTGCGTGCACGAAACAACCGGTCGAGAAAATCTATCCTTATGTAAAAGCGCCGGAAGAGGTCGTGCCGGGGCAGCCGTTATACTTTGCCACCGCGCTCCCGCTCAGTGGTTTTGGCCGCGGTGTTTTAGTGGAAAGCCACATGGGCCGCCCGACAAAGATTGAGGGTAACCCGGACCACCCTGCGAGCCTCGGTGCGACAGACATCTTTGCGCAAGCCGATATCCTCACCTTGTACGACCCCGATCGTTCGCAAGCAGTGCGGTTTGGCGGCGTGATTCGTCCGTGGCAGGCGTTCGTGGACGCTGCGCAACGCGAGTTCGAGCGCCTCAATGGGAAACGCGGCGCGGGCTTTCGGATTTTGACGGAAACGGTGACGTCGCCGTCGCTCCTCGCGGAAATTCACCGGTTGCTTGCTGCCTGGCCCGAGGCGCGCTGGCATCATTTCGAACCAGTGAACCGCGACCACGCTCATGCCGGCGCCAAAGCGGCGTTTGGGGAGGTGGTCGACGCAGTTTACAACGTAGAAGCGGCCGATGTGGTGCTTTGTGTGGAGGCCGACCTGCTCGGGCCGCACCCAGGTGGCGTGAGGTACGCGCGGGAATTCGCCCGGCGGCGCAAGGTGGATGACGGCAACGACCGCCAGATGAACCGGCTGTACGTTGTGGAGTCGGCACCTAGCATCACAGGTTCGGTGGCCGACCATCGCTTGGCTTTGCGGCCGAGCGAGTGCGAAGCGTTTTTGCGTGCCCTCGCGGGGGCCTTGGGTTTGCCGGTGCAAACGCCGGCGAGCATGGAGCCGCGCCGTGCGTTCATTGTCGCATTAGCGAAGGACCTCGCGCGCAGCCGCGGAAAAAGCTTGGTGGTGGTGGGCGAAGCGCTTGGGCCCACGGCGCACGCGCTGGCGTACGCAATCAATGAGTCGCTCGGGAACATCGGCGAGACGGTATCGTTCGTCGAGCCCATCGCGCCGCACCCAGAGCTGCAGCTCGAGTCACTCCAATCGCTGGTGGCCGATATGGATGCTGGCAAGGTGGAGGTGCTCGTCATCCTCGGCGGTAATCCTGTGTACACGGCACCGGCAGACCTGAAGTTCGGGGAACGGCTGCAAAAGGTGGGACTGCGGATCCGCCTCGGGTTGTACGAGGACGAAACTTCACTGTTTTGTCACTGGCACATTCCGGAAGCGCATGTATTGGAGTCGTGGGGCGACATTCGAGCGCACGATGGCACGGTGACGCTGATTCAGCCGCTCATCGCGCCTCTGTATGACGGCAAGACGGCGTTCGAAGTGCTCGCGGCGTTCAGCAGTAAGCCCAGCCGCAAACCGTACGATGCGGTTCGCGAATATTGGAAAGGCGTGTGGAGCGGTGCGGATTTCGAAGCCCAGTGGCGGCGTGCCTTGCACGATGGTGTGGTGCCGGGCAGCGGGGCGGCAGTGCGCCCGGTGACGTTGCGGAGCGATTTCTTCCAAAACTTGCGCCCACCTGTGGCTGCGCCGGCGGGGCTGGAGATTGTGCTGCGTCCGGATCCGACAGTTTACGACGGCCGCTACGCGAACAACGGCTGGTTGCAAGAGCTGCCCAAGCCGCTCACCAAGCTCACGTGGGACAATGTGGCGTACGTGGCTCCGGCAACGGCCGCGCGCCTCGGGTTGAAGAACGGCGATGTCGTCGAGGTGGTGGCGGAAGACCGCCGCGTGGACGCTCCGGTTTGGATTCAGCCGGGTCAGGCCCACGACACCGTGTTGCTCCACTGGGGCTATGGGCGCCCGCGAGCCGGTCGTGTAGGCGGCGGAATTGGCGTCGATGCCTTTAGACTTTGTTCCTCGCGTGCCCCCTGGGGCATGGCTGGCGGAGAGATACGGAAGACGGGGCGGCGTTACCGCTTGGCCTGCACGCAGGATCACTTTAGCCTCGAAGGGCGAGATATCCTGCGCAAAGGCACCCTAGAAGAGTACCGGCACGATCCGTCGCTCGCGCCTCATGGCCACGGAGGCCACAAAGGAGAACTCCCCTCGATGTATCCGGGCTTCCCGTACACTGGGTACGCGTGGGCCATGTCCATCGACTTAAATGCGTGCATTGGTTGCGGCGCGTGCACGATTGCTTGCGTGGCCGAGAACAACATCGCGGTGGTTGGCAAGGATCAGGTGGCGCGCGGGCGCGAAATGCATTGGATCCGGGTGGATCGGTACTACGAGGGCGATCTGGATGCTCCGGAGTTTGTCCACCAGCCAATTCCGTGTCAGCAGTGCGAAAATGCCCCCTGCGAGTTGGTCTGCCCCGTGAACGCGACGGTGCACAGTGCCGAGGGCCTGAACGACATGGTGTACAACCGCTGCGTGGGCACCAAGTACTGCGCGAACAACTGCCCGTACAAGGTTCGGCGATTCAATTTCTACCTGTACCAAGATTGGTATACCGAGAGCTTGAAGCTGTTGCGCAACCCGGATGTGACTGTACGCAGCCGCGGCGTGATGGAAAAGTGCACGTACTGTGTACAGCGCATCAATGCGGCGCGAATCCAAGCCAAACGCGAGGGACGCAGCATTCGCGACGGGGAAATCCTCACAGCGTGCCAACAAGTTTGTCCCACTGAGGCAATTGTATTCGGCGATATGAACGATGCGGAAAGCCGCGTGGCAAAGTTGCGTCAATTGCCGCGCACGTACCAGTTGCTCGAAGAACTGAACACGCGCCCGCGCACAACATACTTGGCGGCGGTTCGCAACCCAAACCCAGAACTCAGCTCAGGAAAGGGTCACGCATGAGCGCCCCAGCACGCGATCTCGGGCCGATCATTGGCCCAGGCCATACGTTCGAAACCGTTACAGATAAAATTGCGGCCGTCGTGCTCTCCGAGACCCGGCGCGGCTGGATGCTCGGGTTCGGTGTGTCGTTCGTGTTGTTGACGATTTTTTTGCAGTGCGTGGCCGTGTTGTTGGTCCGCGGTATCGGCATCTGGGGTATCAACATCCCAGTCGGTTGGGGTTTCGACATTATAAACTTTGTTTGGTGGATCGGGATTGGACACGCCGGGACCTTGATCTCGGCCATTTTGCTCCTGTTCCGGCAAACCTGGCGGACCTCCATTAACCGATTCGCGGAAGCCATGACGTTGTTTGCTGTCGCCTGCGCCGGATTGTACCCAATCCTGCACTTGGGGCGCCCGTGGTTGTTTTACTGGCTATTGCCGTACCCTAACGCCATGGGGATGTGGCCCAACTTCCGCAGCCCGTTGATGTGGGACGTGTTTGCGGTGTCGACCTACGCCACCGTTTCGGCGCTGTTTTGGTTCGTGGGGCTGATCCCCGACTTGGCCACACTTCGCGATCGCTCCACGAGCAAGGTTGGGCGGGTGATCTACGGAATCCTGGCGATGGGCTGGCGCGGCTCGGCGCGGCACTGGAACCGGTATGAAACGGCGTACCTCCTGTTGGCGGGTCTTTCGACGCCTCTGGTGGTTTCCGTGCACAGCGTGGTGTCGTTTGACTTTGCGGTCGGCATTATTCCGGGTTGGCACGCGACCATTTTTCCTCCGTATTTCGTGGCGGGAGCGATTTACGCCGGGTTTGCCATGGTGCTGACGCTGACGATTCCGCTGCGCCGTTACTATGGACTCGAGGATTTCATCACCATGCGCCACATCAACTACATGGCGCGGGTGATGCTCGCCACCGGCTTGGTGGTCGCATACGGGTACTTCATGGAAATTTTCATGGCCTGGTATAGCGGTAACCCTTTCGAGGAGTTCATGGTGAAGAACCGACTCACCGGGCCTTATCAGACTTTGTATTTCGCGCTCATCCTCACCAACGTGGTTATTCCGCAGTTGCTCTGGTTCCAACGCGTGCGGACGAACATTCCGCTGCTCTTTATGGTGGCGATGTCGATCAACATCGGGATGTGGCTCGAGCGATACGTCATCATCGTGGTGAGCTTGCACCGCGACTTCCTGCCTTCCTCGTGGGGCATGTATGCTGGAACGATTTTCGACTACGGCACATTCATCGGGACCATTGGTTTGTTCTTGACTCTGCTGTTCCTGTTCATTCGGCTGTTGCCGATGATCTCCATCTTTGAGATGCGGACGCTTTTGCCTGAAGCCAAGGTGAAGGAGAAGCACGCATGACGGCGCGTGTCCCGCTGTATGGCTTGATGGTGGAATTTGCCGACGTGAACCACCTGGTTGCGGCCATACGGAAGCTGCGCCAAATGGGCTACCGGCGCATGGATGCATTCACTCCCTTCCCCGTCGAGGAGGTGTGGGAGGAACTGGGCATTCACCGCAACATGGTGTCGTTCTTGGTGTTTTGCGGCGGCCTCGCAGGTGCCTTGTTCGGCATCGGCTTGCAGTACTGGACTTCGGTGATTGATTACCCGATCAACGTCGGTGGTCGCCCACTCTTCAGTGTTCCGGCGTTCGTGCCGGTGACTTTCGAGTGCACAGTGCTGTTTGCCGCCCTCACCGCAGTGCTCGGCATGCTAGCGTTGAACGGCCTTCCAGCCCCGTACCATCCAGTGTTTAACGTGCCGCGGTTTGCGCTGGCATCGCGTGACCGGTTCTTCCTGTTGGTCGAGAGTACGGACCCGCTGTTCGACCGCGAGGGTACGCGACGGGTCTTAGAATCTTTGTCACCTGTTTCTCTTGCCGAGGTGCCGGACTGATGACCGCACACAGACTCCGCTGGAGCTGCGCCTTGGGATTGGTGGGGGCGCTCTTATTCTCCGCCGGCTGTCGCCGGGACATGCAGGATCAGCCGAAGTACAAGGGATTTCGCCCGAGCGAGTTTTTCGCCGATGGTCGTTCGGTGCGGCCGCTAGTCCCAGGCACTGTGGCGCGGGGCCATTTGCACGATGACACCCTGCTGTACACCGGCAAGATTGGCGAGAACTTCAGCCCTGAGTTTCCGTTTCCGGTCACGCGAGCCGTTCTCCAGCGGGGGCAAGAGCGATACAACATTTATTGCTCGCCGTGCCACGACCGAGTTGGCACTGGCAATGGAATGATCGTGCAGCGTGGCTATAAGCAGCCCCCGTCTTTCCACCAGGATCGTTTGCGCCAGCAGCCGCCGGGTTATTTCTTTCACGTGATTGGCAATGGCTTCGGTGTGATGCCCGACTACGCAGCGCAGATTCCCGTGCGCGACCGTTGGGCAATTGTGGCTTACATCCGTGCATTGCAACTGAGCCAACACGCAACCTTGGCGGACATTCCTGAAGCGGATCGGCCGAAGCTCGACCAAGCCGCACCGACCACGAAGTCTAAGGCAGGAAATTCCCATGAGTAACGCTATCCCGGATCGCAGTCGATTCCTGTTGCGCGACGACCACCCACTGGCACGTTTGCGGCCTGTCGCGTTAGGCGTGGGGGCAGTCGGTCTGCTAGTCTCGGTGGCGGGTGCCTTGATCGACACTACCCAGTTCTTCCATTCGTACCTGTTCGGCTTTTTGTTTTGGTTCGGAATCGCGATGGGTTCGTTGGCATTGCTGATGATTTACCACGTGACGGGTGGTGCCTGGGGATCCGTGATCCGGCGGAGCCTGGAATCGGCGGTGCGGACGATCCCGTTGCTCGCAGTGCTGTTTGTGCCCGTCGTGGTTGGTGTGCACTCTCTCTACGAATGGGCGGATGCTGCCAAAGTAGCGCACGACCCGCTTCTGCAACACAAGAGCGTGTATCTGAATGTGCCGTTTTTCGTCGGTCGCGCCGTTCTGTACTTTGTCGTGTGGACTCTGTTGGCAAACTTTTTATCCCGTTGGTCGGAGGCGCAGGAGAACGGCGAGCCGAGGGCCATCGGTTGGTTGGAAAACCTCAGTCGCGGTGGTCTCGTAGCGCTGGGACTGACTTTCACCTTCGCGGCGGTCGACTGGGCGATGTCACTGGAGCCTCACTGGTACTCTACGCTGTACGGGGTGCTGGTGATGGGCGGCTGCCTCCTGAGTGCCATGGCATTCATGATCAAGGTCACAGCCCTGCTGGCTGACGATGGACCGCTCAGTGGCGTCGTGCAACCGATGCAGTTTCACGACCTCGGCAAGCTCATGTTCGCCTTCGTGATGCTGTGGGCGTATTTCTCCTTGTCGCAGTTGCTCATCATTTGGTCGGGCAATTTGCCGGAGGAGACGCCTTGGTATCTCAAGCGGATGAGCGGCGGGTGGCAGTACGTGGGCTTGTGCCTGATCTTGTTCCACTTTGCCCTTCCATTCGTGATTTTGTTGTCGCGCGATATCAAACGGAGCGCACGACTGGTTTCCCGAGTGGCCCTGTTCATCCTCTGTGTGCGGGTGATCGAGGTGTATTGGTTGATCACGCCGGCGTTTTCCCCGCACTACGCGCGGGTTCACTGGCTCGATGTCACGACCTGGCTCGGTGTCGGCGGAGTATGGCTGTGGGCATTCACGGGAGGATTGCGCGGTCGGCCACTCATCGTATGGAATGACCCATCGCTGCCCGCTGCAGGAGGTCACTCATGAGCCATCCACAGACGGGAAGCGCCGGCCATACTGCGGGCGCCCACGAAACGCGAGACCTACCGAGCCGCCCGATCGTGGTGACGATCGTTGGGGGCGTGGTGGTCACGGTCGCGATTTTTGCGGCCTTGTACGTCTTCACGGCGGCATTGGAGCGTTATGTGCAACACACATCGCCGCCGCCGAATCCACTCGCTGGGGTGGTGCCGAAGGAACCGCCGGCACCGCGGCTTCAACCCGCACCCATCAAGGATTTGCAGGAACTGCGGGCATGGGAAGATAGCCAACTGCACCACTACGGTTGGGTGGACAAGGCAAACGGTATCGTGCGCATTCCGATCGAACGAGCGATCGACCTGTTGGCAGAAAAAGGATTGCCGGCGCGACCGGAGGAGCCACAACCATGAGCCTTCGTGGAGTGGTGGTCACGGTTGCCGTATTTGCGGTGGCGGGTAGTGCTGCCGCGACTCGCTTACCCGGACCGGCCGGGGAAGGCACAGGAGCAACCCCGATTCTCCAAAAGGTGGATTTCGAGCAGCGCTTAGGTACCCAAGTGCCTTTGGATTTGATGTTCCGCGACGAAAGTGGTCAGACAGTTCGGCTGGGTGACTACTTTCAAGGAAAGCCGGTGGTACTCACGCTTTCCTATTACGAATGTCCGATGTTGTGCACGCTCGTGCTGAATGGGCTTGTGAGCGCTCTGCGAGCGTTGCGCTTCGATCTCGGAAAGGAATTCGTCGCGATCAATGTTTCGTTCAACCCGCGAGAATCTGCTGAACTCGCCGCCGCCAAGAAGGCAACCTATTTGAAGGAGTACCGCCGCTCAGGTGCGGAAGCTGGTTGGCACTTCCTTACGGGCGGGGAGGCGGCAATCCAGCGCCTCACCGAGGCAGTGGGGTTCCGGTATGCGTGGGACGAGAAGAATCAGCAGTATGCACACGCAACCGGTCTAGTGGTGTTGACGCCGGGGGGCCAAATTGCCCGGTATTTTTATGGCGTGGAATTTTCGCCGCGGGACTTGCGCTTTGCCCTGATCGAAGCGGCTGAAGGAAAAATCGGCTCACCGGTGGATAAGCTCCTGCTTTACTGTTTTCACTACGATCCAGCCACCGGCCGTTACAGCGCAATCGCCCTGAATTCGATTCGCATCGGTGGAGCGATTACGGTGCTGGCTCTTGCCACCTTCATTATCGTGATGTTGCGGCGCGAGCGTCGTGCTGGGGTAGTGGGTGGGCACTCGTGGGCCGGGGGCGGAGCGTCATCTTGATTTCAAACGTGGAGTAGCGACCAAGCATGGCTTCGAACTTTGCTCTCTTTCCAGAACGTGCATCGACGGTGGCTGGCGAAGTCGATGCGTTGTATCTGTTCTTAGTTGCGGTGAGCGGTTTCTTTGCCGTGCTCATCGCCGCGTTGGTCGTAGTGTTTGCGATTCGCTACCGCCGCCGCAGCGAGGATGAACGTCCGGCCGCAATTCATGGTTCGCTCGCCCTCGAACTGGCGTGGACAATTATCCCCTTCGGCTTGGCCATGATCATGTTCTTTTGGGGGGCGAAGGTTTACATCACGCTCGCGGTGCCACCGCCGGACGCCATGGAAGTGTTCGTGGTGGGGAAACAATGGATGTGGAAGCTGCAACACCTCGAAGGGAAGCGCGAAATCAACGAGCTGCACGTGCCAGTTGGACAGCCGATTAAGCTGACGATGACCTCGGAAGACGTCATCCACAGCTTCTACATTCCCGCGTTCCGAATCAAACAAGACGCCATCCCGGGCCGCTACACCACGGCTTGGTTCGAAGCGACGAAAACGGGAACCTACCATTTGTTCTGTGCCGAGTATTGCGGCACAGAACACGCCAAAATGATCGGCCGGATCGTCGTGATGGAACCGGCCGAGTATGAAGCTTGGCTTTCCGGAGCGACAACCACCGCGGTTGCGGCAGTGCCGGCTGCAAAACCAGAGGATCAGCAGGCGGCGATGGCCCAGGCCGGGGCGGAGTTATTCAAAAAGCTCGGCTGTGTGAGTTGCCACCGTGCGCAGGCGGGAGCCTTGGGTCCTTCCCTTGCAGGTCTTTTTGGTCACAATGTGTCCCTGCAAGATGGCAGCACGGTGGTGGCAGACGAAGATTACATTCGCGAGTCGATCCTGAACCCGCAGGCGAAAATTGTTGCCGGTTACCAGCCGATCATGCCGACGTTCAAGGGGCTGGTCAACGAAGAGCAGTTGATGCAGCTCATCGCGTACATCAAAACCGGGAAGGCTGGGACGGAACTCCAGTGATGCGCGGTCGGTGCGCAGTTAGGTGGTTTAGACCATGAACGGCGTAGAAACTCGAACCAATTACCTGAACGCGGAATACGGCTTGTTATCGTGGCTGCTCACGCGCGACCACAAACGGATCGCCATCCTTTATCTCATCTCCGTTACGATCATGTTTGCCATCGGCGGGCTGTTCGCGGCTGCCGTGCGCCTCGAGCTGCTGACGCCGCAAGGCGACCTCTTGGCTGCCGACACTTACAACAAGATGTTCTCCATGCACGGCATCATCATGGTGTTTTTCTTTCTCCTGCCCGCCATACCAGCGACGTTGGGGAACTTCTTGATTCCCATGATGATCGGTGCGCGCGATCTCGCCTTCCCGAGGATCAATCTCCTGAGTTGGTACCTGTATGTGCTCGGCGCGCTCTTTGCGTTGTACGCGATGGTCACCGGCGGGGTGGACACGGGTTGGACCTTTTATACCCCGTTCAGCACCACGGCCTCGAACACCAACGTGGTGCCGACGGCCATTGGCATTTTCATTAACGGCTTCTCCGGGATCCTCACGGGGCTCAACTTTATCGTGACCATTCACCGCATGCGGGCGCCGGGCCTCACTTGGTTCCGTTTGCCCCTCTTCGTCTGGGCCCACTACGCCACGAGCCTGATCCAAGTCTTAGGCACGCCGGTGCTTGCCATTACCTTGGTCATGGTGGCGCTGGAGCGGGCTTTTCACTTCGGCATTTTCGATCCGAATTACGGTGGCGACCCGCTCCTGTTTCAGCACTTGTTCTGGTTCTACTCGCACCCCGCCGTCTACATCATGATCTTGCCGGCCATGGGCGTCATTAGCGAGTTGGTTACGTGCTTCTCCCGCAAGAGTATCTTCGGGTACAGTTTCGTGGCGTTGTCTTCGGTGGCCATCGCTGTGCTCGGTTTCCTAGTGTGGGCGCACCACATGTTTGTGACTGGGATGTCGGTGTATGCCGCCATGATCTTTTCCTTCATTAGCTTTGGCGTGGCCATCCCGTCGGCGGTGAAGGTGTTCAATTGGACCGCAACGCTCTACAAGGGTTCGGTCTCCTACGCGGCACCAATGTTGTACGCGTTGGGGTTCATTGGCTTGTTCACCATCGGCGGATTGACGGGATTGTTCCTGGCTACGCTGGGAGTGGATGTGCACGTGACCGACACGTACTTCGTCGTGGCACATTTCCACTATGTCATGGTGGGTGGAACCATCATGGCGTATCTCGGCGGGCTGCACTTTTGGTGGCCCAAAATGACCGGTCGGCTGTATCCGGAAATCTGGGCGCGCATTTCTGCGGCAATTGTGTTCCTGGGTTTCAATCTGACCTTCTTCCCGCAGTTTATTCTCGGCTACTTGGGGATGCCGCGGCGTTACCACGTGTATCCGGATGAGTTTCAGGTGCTGAATGTTCTCTCCACGGCGGGCGCGTCGATCCTCGGGGTGGGTTATTTGTTGCCGTTTATTTACCTCGCTTGGTCCATGCGGTACGGCGAACAAGCCTCGCCGAATCCCTGGGGTGCAACTGGCTTGGAGTGGGAGACCCCATCACCACCGCCGACGGAAAACTTCGAGACGCCGCCGGTGGTGACCCGCCCGGCTTACGCTTACGACTTGGAGGAGGTTGCCGTTGGCTAGCACAGCATCTGCCGTGGCCACGAGCCACGCACACGTGCATCATCAATTCGATGACGCCGAGCAGCAGTACAGTGCTGCCGTGCTCGGCATGTGGGCTTTTCTCATCCAGGAAATCATGTTCTTTGGCGGCCTGTTTCTGGCCTACGCGTTATACCGATCTTCCTATCCTGATGCTTTCGCCCACGCGAGCCATCATTTGGATGTCACGTTGGGTGCGTTCAACACGGCTGTGCTGATTGCTTCCAGCCTGACAATGGCCCTCGCGGTTCATGCGGCGCAAACCGGCCACCGTGCCCAACTTGTCTTGTTTTTGTTCCTGACGCTGGCGTTGGGTTCTACCTTCTTGGGCGTGAAAGTGATCGAGTACAGTCACAAGTGGCACGAGGGGCTGGTGCCAGGACTGCAATGGCGGGTGGACGCGCCGGACGCACGGCAGCAATTGATTTTCTTCTCGCTTTACTTCGCCATGACGGGCATGCACGCCCTGCACATGATTGTCGGGGCAATCGGGCTCATCGTTTTGCTGTTCTTTGCGGTGCAGGGGAAGTACACCGCTGAGTACAACACCCCGGTGGAAATGTTTGGCTTGTACTGGCACTTCGTCGATATCGTCTGGATTTTCCTCTTCCCTCTGCTGTACCTGTTTGCGCATCATTGAGGAGAGGCCGTTCTATGGCATCGCACGTGGTTCCTACGCGGGTGTACTTTGCCATCTTTCTCGCGCTGATGGTGCTGACCGCCATCACTGTGGCGGTGGCCTATGTGGACCTCGGGATCTTTAACAACGTGGTCGCGCTCGGGATTGCCTGCACCAAAGCCAGCTTAGTGATTCTGTACTTCATGCACGTGCGCTACAGCGACCATTTAGTGAAGCTTTCCGTCCTGATCGGCATCCTGTTCCTCGCCATCCTGTTCGGCTTCACCCTTGCTGACCCCCTCACCCGCGACTGGATCCGCCCGATGCAATACTTGTGGTGACGACATGCCCCGCCGCACGGCGAACGGGGTGTCTCACGCCTCACAGCCGAGGGTCCAGCTAGGCCGGCTCTGAACGCTCAACACCACCCTCGACGCCGAGACCGGGCTGCAGTCCGCCTGCCCCTTTTTCACGGTCGCGATGCCCGCTCGAAGAACCCGTCCGAGAACGTAGGGAATGGATTCTTGATTTGTCCTCCTGGCCCCTTGGAGGCTTCCATCGAAGGACCGCTTGGCCCCTGTCCGCTCAAGAAGACACGTTAAGGCTGGCGAATTCCGGCTCTTCGTCAGGCCGCGGCTCGGAAAGGCCGCTGGCGGTACTCGACTGCATTGGGCCGATGTGCCAGTAACGCGTCAGCCGATCTTCGATAGGCCGTGAGGAGGAGTTTACGATGCCGATGCCGTTGGAAGGCGTGCGGGTGATTGATTGGACCATTTGGCAGCAGGGACCGGTGGCCTCGGTGATGCTGGGCGACTTGGGGGCGGAAGTCATCAAAATCGAGCAGCGGGAGAGCGGCGACCCGGGGCGGGGCATCTTGAAAATGAGCGGGATCGATTTGAGCGATCGACCGAATTTTTATTTCGAGGCCAACAACCGTAATAAGCTGGGAATCGCCATCGATCTAAAGAAACCTGAGGGGCGGGAGATCGTGTACCGGTTGGTGGAGAAATCAGATGTCTTCGTGCAGAACTTCCGCCTCGGTGTGGCCGAGCGCTTAGGCCTCGGATACGAGGATCTCGCGCAGCGGAACCCACGCCTGATTTACGCATGCGCGACCGGGTACGGCCCGCGCGGTCCGGAGGCGGAAGATCCCTCGTTCGATCAGATGGGCCTTGCGCGCTCTGGGTTTATGTACGCAGTGGGTGAGCCCGACATGCCGCCGTTGCAAGTTGCCGGAGGCATTGCCGACCAGATGGGCGCCATCATGCTCGCCTACGGAATTCTCGCTGCCTTGCTGGCGCGCGAACGGTTTGGCGTTGGCCAAAAAGTGGATGCTTCGCACCTGGGAAGCATGATTTGGCTCCAAGGTCTTTCGGTGTCCTCGCGCGCGATGATGGGTTTTGCGATTCCTCGGCTCCCCCGGAAGTACGCGGCCAACCCCTTGTGGAACCACTATCGATGCCAGGATGGTTTGTGGATTTGCTTGGGAATGCTGCAGCCAGACCGCTATTGGGCCGACTTCGTCCGCGCCCTTGGCCATCCGGAACTGGCCACGGATCCCCGCTTTGTCGACTTGCGCGCCCGCGCCGCTCACGCCGCGGAAGCAGTAGATCTCCTCGATCGCATCTTTGCCACACGGCCACGCGCAGAGTGGGTCGAGATTCTCCGCAAGGGGGGCGATTTTATCTTTACTGTCGTGAATACGGTCGACGACTTACCTGATGATCCCCAAGTGGTTGCCAACGACTACATCGTTCCCTTCGACCACCCGCGGTTTGGGCCCACGAAAGTCGTTGGCTTGCCGGTGCAACTGAGTGCGACCCCAGGAAGCATTCGCTTGCCGGCTCCAGAATTCGGACAACACACGGAGCAGGTGCTGATCGACCTGCTCGGGTACACCTGGGACGAGGTGGCCGCTCTCAAGGAACGGGAGGTGATCTAATCCGCCTGCGCAGGATAGTGCTCCCGCACCCAAGCGAGCGCCTCCTCGCGAGTGTGGAGCTGCCCGTCGAGTTGCAAGTCGCGCACGATCCGCAAAATTTCGCCGATTCTGGGCCCCGGAGCGTAACCTTCCTGCAAAAGATCCCGCCCGCGGAGCAAGGGCGGGGGAAGGTGGCCTTGGTTGCGCAATTCCTCGAGCTTACGCCGGCAAAATTCCCAAGTTTCGAGGTTGCGGTTGGAGGCCAGAATATCCATGCGCACGAGTTCGAGGAGCTCGTCGATTCCCTCCTGGGCAAGGAAGCGCTTCAGCGTACTCGGCCGCATCTCGCGGGCATGGATGTGTCGTAAGTGCTCGCGCACAAGAAATGCCACACGCTCCCAGGTTTCGCGGCTCCGGCGCAAGCGCTGGCAAATTTCTACGGCCATTTCCGCCCCGCGTTCGCAGTGGCCGTAAAATGTAATCCGGCCGTTGTTGTGGGCTTGCGTGACGGGTTTTCCCACATCGTGCAGCAAAGCGCCGAGCGCCAGCGAGACGGAGGCGTGATCGAGCTGTTCGAGGAGGAGCAACGTATGGGTCCAAACGTCGCCCTCAGGATGGTAGTCGGGCGACTGCTGGACCCCTTTCATCGCGGCCACCTCGGGAAGCACGTGCACGAGCAGCCCCGTCGCGTCGAGCAACTCGAAGGCGCGCCGCGCCGCACCTCGCTCGCCTTCCGTGAGCATGCGCGCAATCTCGTCGCCAATTCGCTCCCAGGCGATGCCGGTGATCAACGCCGCGTTGGACCGGATCGCCTCGAACGTGTTCTGTTCGATCTCGAAACCGAGCACAGCAGCAAACCGTACGGCACGGAGCATCCGCAGGCGGTCTTCCGCAATGCGGCTCGCCGGGTCGCCAATCGCACGAATCACCCGGGCCTCCAAATCGGCCCGCCCGCCGACATAGTCCACCACCTGGTTTGTTTCGGGATCGAGAAACATGCCGTTGATCGTGAAATCCCGACGCTGAGCGTCAGCCTCCGGCCCGGCATAGCGAATTGCCGACGGTCGCCGGCCATCGAGATACACTTCGTCCTGCCGGAAAGTGGCGACTTCGATGGGCGGACCATAGTCGGTCACCAACACCACCCCAAACTGTGCACCCACAGGAATGGTGCGCCGGAACAGCCGCTGGACGACTTCTGCGGGGGCATCGGTAGCCACATCGAAATCCTTTGGCTCCCGCCCGAGGAGCAAGTCGCGCACACAGCCGCCAGCCAACAGAGCCGTGTGCCCTGCTTGCCGGAGCCGTTGGGCAATTTTCCGTGCGGCGCGTTCCTTGTTCGACACAACCAGCGATGCTCGCAACGCTCGAGGAAGGCTGCAAGCGCGGGCTGCTTGGCGACGGCAGCAACCTGCGCTTGCAGGACGTATGCGCGCGGCCAGCGACGCGCAGGGGTGCTCTGAATTAGCTCAACGCGAACGCAAGAATACGGAGCGCGTCCGGCGCCGGTGGCGCCACCAAAGCGCTAGAGCGCCAGAAAGCCACAAGAGGCCGGCGCTGCGCGAGCGGGGAGCGTGAGGGTCGAGGTCGCACGTGCACGCATCGCGATCGAGTGGCCCAAGGATTGTGGACGTCGGCGTGGGGCTGGTGGGAGTCTTTGGCGGCTGCGTTGCCGTGGGAGTTGGCGTCACCCCGGTGCCGGCAGTGGGCGTGGCACAGAGGTCTTCCGCTTCGAGGCAAACTTCACCGCTAGAGCACGGCGTCTCGGCTGAGACACATTGCCGTGAATTTTCATCACACGCTTCCACGCCGTCACAAAACAGCCCATTGTCGCAATTGCGGCTTTGCCCGCCCCCGCAGAAGCCACCCGTGCAGACCTCGTCAACCACGCAGAAGAGCCCGGTTGAACAAGGGGTGCCATCTGGACGCTGGTTGGGGCACTGGCCGGTACGCGGGTCGCAAGTGCCAACATCGTGGCACCCACCACCAGTGGTGGAACAGTCGCGCGGTGTTCCTACACAAACACTCTCAACGCACCGATCGTTGATCGTACACAGGTTGGCATCGGAGCAGGGCGTGCCATCGGGCCGCGGGTTGGGGCAGAGCCCGGTGGCCGGGTTACACACCCCCACGTCGTGGCAGCCATCGGTCACGGAGCAGTCCTTGGGGGTGCCCACGCAAATGCTCTGTTCGCAGCGGTCGCCGGTGGTGCACAAGTTGGCGTCGGAGCACGGGGTGCCGTCCGGCCGGGGATTGGGGCACAGGCCCGTACTGGGGTCGCATGCTCCCACGTCGTGGCAGCCATCGGCTTGCGAGCAATCGACCGGCGTGCCGCGGCAGCGGCTTTGCACACACTGGTCGTTGCGGGTGCACAAATCGCCGTCGTCGCACGTGGTCCCATCCGGCTGAGGATTCGGGCACAGCCCGGTTTCCGGATTGCAGGCACCAGGGTCGTGGCAACCGTCCGCCGTGGAGCAGTCGATCGCTTCGCCACGACAACGGCCCGCAACACAACGGTCGTTTTCGGTGCACGGGTTGCCATCCGAGCAAGGGGTGCCGTCGGGCCGCGGGTTGGGGCAGAGCCCCGTTCGCGGGTCACAGGCACCCGCGTCGTGGCAACCATCCGCACCGGTACACTGGACTTCCTCACCGATACAAGTGCCAGCCACGCAGCGGTCGTTCTCGGTGCACGAGTTGCCGTCGTCGCAACTAGCGCCCTCAGGTTTCGGCGGGTTGGAGCACAAACCCGTTGCGGGGTCGCACACCCCAGTATCGTGACAGGCGTCCAGGGGCGTGCACACCGTGGGTGTGAAAATACAATTTCCGTCGGCACCGCAGCGCTCCGTCGTGCACAGATCGGCGTCGCGACAATCGGCGTCGACGCGGCAAGTCGGGAGCAGGTTGGTTTGCACGTAGACGTCGCTGTGCTCGTTCAAATCTCCAGGGGTGAGATTGGAAGCCAACGTGGAATAAGCCGCATACAGCGGCTGGCAGGACAATCCCGGCGCGATATCGAGCACAGCCGCATTGGCCTGCTCTCCATTGGCATTGCGGTCGATCAAGAAGGTGCGTTGCGAGCCTAAGTCGCGCACGAACAAGCTCGCGACTTGGTTATAATCGTCGCCCACAAGATTCGTTGCCTCGCTGCCAAACGCGACATAGCGACCACTGCAGTCGATCGTCGGGGCGAAGGAAGCAGCATTGCTGTCGCGCCCGAGGAAGCTCACGCTGACACGCTGCGTCTGCTTCGTCGAACGGTCGTGTACGAAAACGTCGACGAGACCGTTACGATCATCGGCAACCAAGTTCGTAGCGATCGACTTGAAGGCGACGAACCGGCCATCGGCACTGATGCTGGGAAGGATACTGTCGCCGTTGCCAATTTCGCCTGAGGAGCTGCGGCTCACGAGTTCGAGGGTGCCGGTTTCGCGATCGCACACGAATACGTCCAGCGCACCATTGGTATCGTCGGCCGCGAAGTTATTTGCTGCCGACACGAACGCGACGAAGCGGCCGTTGGCGCTGATTGCGGGTTGGGACGACGGACCGTTCCCTTGCACCGCAGAGCAAATGCGCTCGGTCACACCGGATTCACGATCCCGAACGAAGATGTCGGCAACCCGGTTGGTGTCGCCCTCGACCAGGTTGGTGGCGAGCGACTGAAAGGCGACCAGCCGCCCAGCAGCATCGATGCTCGGGGACGAACTTGCGCCATTGCCTTGCTCCCCGGAGCTACTCACGCTCACCCGCTCGGTCCGGCCTACCGTGCGCACGCGCACGAACACGTCGGTGACTCCATTGGTATCACCGGCAACCAGGTTGGTTGCGTCCGAGTCGAACGCCACAATCGAGCCATCGCTGCTGATCGCAGGGTTATCCCCGCCGCGATGGCTAGGGCCGTTTGCTTGCTCGCCTGAGCTGCTCACACTCGCCCGCTCCGTGTGGCCAGCCTCACGGTCGCGCACGAAAATGTCTCGCGCCTCGTTTGTGTCGCCGGTCACCAGGTCGAACGCGTCCGAAAAGAAAGCGACAAAGCGTCCGTCAGCACTCATCGCCGGGCCGGCACTGGCAGCTCGGCCCGCTTGTCCGCTCCGGCTCACACTCACGAGTTCGGGAGCCGATCCGCCTAACTGCCCGAGCGAGGTCGTGGCCCACATCGCGATTGGCAACCACAGTGCATACGACCATCGTGGCAAACGTCGCTGTGTGTCATGCCCAACCCATCCCTTAACCGAACCCATACGACCTCCGTCACCATCGTTGTGCCCCGCCGCGTTTTGCGGGTGCCGAGCAGCTCGCCGCTGCCTTTTACCGCAAACCAGTACAAATCCCAACAGCGAAGTGCCCGTTCCTAGCCCGTTTTTCCTGGCCCCGATGGACGCTTGATGTATTGACAACGCGTGCCAAACGCCGAGAACGGGCGTTTGCGGGAGGCCGGCCTTCGGACAGAAACGTACGATCTGGTGCTCTTCAGAAGCGCAAGGCTCACTCCGAGCTGTCCCGGAGCACACCGACTGGTCAATAAATGCCCAGAGTTTCCTCGAGAGAGCGGAGCCGGCGTTTCAGACGATGGACGTCTCGAATTTGCCGTTCAGGACATACACGGATGGAGCGAACAAACTGGTCGTCGGATTGAGTGAGGTTGCGCTCCACAAAA
Source organism: Candidatus Binatia bacterium (assembly GCA_026415395.1). Taxonomy (NCBI): domain Bacteria; phylum Candidatus Binatota; class Binatia (SeqCode); species Binatia bacterium. The sequence continues at coordinate 526,904 of JAOAHD010000007.1, forward strand.
GTCACGTCCTCCCCCCCGACGACAATGCATGGTCGCGCCGCCCACCGTTCGTGAGCAATCCGGAGACGGTCAAGCGCATTTGTAGTCACGCCGGAAACTTCCACTTCAAAAGCGATTGTAGGTACGCCACCCAATTCGCGCTTCCAAACAACGTCCAGCTTTTCGGAGTCGTCATCTAAGGGGAATTCAATTTGTGAATGATAGTGCTGGAGGCGGCCCATTTCTGCAACGAGTTCTTGTAAGCTACGGTGGAGCGAGACCATTGCTTCGTCGTTACGGTCCGCAACTTTAGGTGTCCAAACGGTAGGACCTCCGTCAAGAGACGCTTCGGGTGGCAAGCCGAAGGCTCCGTTGAACTCTTCGCGGAGCCAGAGGTGTTGTTGCGAGCTGAGACGTTGAAAGCCCCTTTGCATGTACAGGCGAAAGTGGCTCACTGGGATCGCGCGGTCAGCCCACCTCCGTTCAGGGAAAATGCGAATGATTTCGAGCCGAAAGCGCAAGGGCCAAATGACTTTGTTTTCCTCTAGTTCCTCTGGCCAGAGGGGTGTGTGCTCATCGATATACTTGTCGCGAATCATCGCGAGGCCAACCACACCTGCAATAGGTTTATTAACGTAAACCCAAGCCAGACTGCCCGGGGAGAGAGAAGCGAACTCCGCACGGTAACTCGGTTTCAGTCCCCACAATGGCAAGGGCTGGTTCAAAGCTTTGATCCAGTTTTCGTATCGGCCGATGATGATCCACGCTGTTTTGTTAAGCGTATCCTCTTCCAACGTAGGCACCTACGCGAGTCTATGAAGCAATTCCACACATATGCAACGTTGAGGTCTGTTAGGCAAGCCTATGTCAAATCGCTGGAGGCAGGCGAACTTGTTAGGTTACCCGCATGAGCGGAAGGTCAAATGGCCCCGAGCAGCGTCCGTACCGGCTTTGTGTGGGGATAGCGGTGTTTCGGTACGATGGGTGCGTGTGAATTGGCAAGCGTATGGCCGCTGCCGACGTGGAGGAGGGCTTCGGAACATGGTGGCAAATGCCTCAAGGTGGCTTGGAAGAAGGTGAGGATCCGCGCGAGGCCGCACGCCGTGAGTTATGGGAGGAGACTTCGATCCGTTTGGTCCATTTGCTCGGCGAACTGCCAGGATGGTTTACCTACGACCTTCCGGAACACTTGCGCGCAACTGCTTGGCGCGGCCGCTACCGTGGCCAAAAGCAAAAGTGGTTTGCCTTCCGTTTCATCGGCAGCGACGATGAGATTGACGTTCGCCGGCCGGGCGGGGGCCAGCATAAAGCCGAATTTGGCCGCTGGCGCTGGGAGAAAGTCGAACGTCTGCCACGAGCTCGTGGTGGACTTCAAACGCGGCGTCTATGAGCAACTGGTGCCGCACCTCCGCCAATTTGCCGAGTTGGTGCGCACCGCCCGATAGTGCCCTCCGGGACCACTTCGCGTCTGGTACTGGGTTGTGTGGCTGTGAGTAGGCCACGGCTCGCTGAGCCGACGAGGCCCCTGTGGGACTTCGGCTGTGGGTGCCCGCAGTCTTGGTGGTGCTCAACCGGCCTCCCTCGGAGCGGCGTTGGCGCCCGTGGTAACGCACGATTCCGAACCCCGAAGCCGCGCCCTCCTCGTGACGGTCGGTTAGCGGTGGGGATGCCCATCGGGGCAAACGCGAGTGGCGGCTGGCCCTTAGGTGTAGCGCGGCATCGTGGGGTCGACCTCGCGTGCCCAGGCATCGATGCCGCCGGCGAGGTTCAGAACCGACTGGAACCCTCGCTCCACCAACCACTCCGCTGCCATGGCGCTGCGCATGCCATGGTGGCAGTACACCACGATTGTTGCCCGCGGATCGAGCTCCCCCACCCGTGCGGGTAACGATCGCAGGGGAATGTGCACGGCACCGGGGAGCGCCGCAAGGGCAACCTCTTCTGCTTCACGCACGTCGAGCAGGCAGACGGGCTCTCCGCGCGCTAGGCGCTGAGCCAGCTCCGCTGGCGAGAGCTCCTGCGGCAGCGGTGTCATCGATTCCTCCTCCACTTTTGGTTGGCGAGCGCTGGCATTGGGCACAGATACCGTACAATTCCATACGATGGCCAGTGAACACAAAGCCCGCCCGCCGAGCCACTTCGGCTTGAAGACGCTCGATCCGCTCTTCCTCGAATTCCACGATCTTGCCGCACTGCACGCAGATCAGGTGGTCGTGATGATGTCCCTCTGTGCTCTCGTAACGCGCCTCGCCGTTGAGGAAGTGGCTCTCCGACGCCAAGCCACACTCCTTGAGCAGCTTCATCGTGCGGTAAACCGTGGCGTAGCCGATCCGCGGGTTGACTTTTTTTACCTCGCGGTAAAGTTCGTCCACGCTAATGTGGCGCTTCGCTGAAAAGAACACCTTGGCGATGTCGTCGCGTTGGGCAGTCCATTTGAGGCCGATGCGGTGCAGATGTTCCCGGAAGATTTTGAAGCGCTCCTCCACGGACTCGTCGCGCCCCGCTGCTCGCTGACCCATGAGACTCCCGTCAAGCAGCTTCGTCCGTACCGCCGATACGCAGCCGCCGCTGCCGAAACAGGTTCCGTGCGTGAGGCGACATGTAGACTTGCTCGATGGCATCATCCGACAGCACGTCCACGAGCACGTCGAGCTGGGCCTCGGGCGTGGCCTCACGGTCGAGGAAGATCATTTTTGTGCCCCGGACCACACAACCCCCACCGCGGACTCGGTAGCCCACCTCGCGCAGCAGCTTCTCTTCGCGCACCGTGTAACCGAGTTGCTCTGCAACGCTGCGCAATTCCGCGACGAGGAGCCGCACGCTGGTTGCATTGCGTCGTCGGTGTGTGGCTGCCATTGCATTTTCTTCTATCTGGGCAGACGCGACAACACAACTCGTCCGCTTCGCAGGCGCACACAAGTCGGGCATACGCAAAGGAGGGAGTCCAGCCATGGCCGCAGTGCTGAGTGAACCGTTGCGGGAAAAAATCGATGCTTATTGGCGTGCCGCGAACTACCTGACGGTGGGGCAAATTTACCTGCTCGACAACCCGCTGTTGCGCGAACCCTTGCAGCCGGACCACATCAAGCGCCGGTTACTGGGCCATTGGGGGACGTCGCCCGGCCTCACCTTCATCTACACCCACCTCAACCGCGCCATTGTTGCTCACGACCTCAACATGATTTACGTGATCGGGCCAGGGCACGGTGGTCCGGCAATCGTAGCGCATACCTACCTCGAAGGGACCTACAGCGAGCTTTACCCGGACGTATCGGAAGACGAAGAGGGGCTGCGGCGGCTGTTCCGGCAGTTTTCTTTCCCCGGCGGAGTGCCGAGCCACGTCGCCCCGGAGGTTCCTGGATCGATCCATGAGGGGGGAGAGTTAGGGTACTCGTTGGCACATGCTTTCGGTGCGGCGTTCGACAACCCCGACCTGATCGTTGCTTGCGTCGTTGGGGATGGCGAAGCGGAAACGGGTCCCTTGGCCACGAGTTGGCATTCGAACAAATTCCTCAACCCGGCTCGGGACGGCGCTGTGCTGCCGATCCTGCATTTGAACGGGTTTAAAATTGCCGGACCCACAGTGCTCGCGCGCATTCCGCGCGAAGAGCTGGAACTTTTGCTGCGTGGCTACGGGTGGGAGCCGCGGTTCGTTGTCGGCAGCGATCCAGCACGCATGCACGAAGAAATGGCGGCTGCGCTCGACTGGTGTGTGGCGCGCATTCGCGAAATCCAAGAAGAGGCGCGCCACCGCGGTGTGTTGCGGCGGCCAGTGTGGCCGATGATTGTTTTGCAGACCCCGAAGGGGTGGACTGGTCCGAAGCAACTCGCCGGCAAACCCGTCGAAGGTTCTTTCCGCTCCCACCAGGTGCCCTTGGCGCGCGTGCGTGACGACCCAGAACAATTGCGCATGCTGGAAGACTGGCTGCGCAGTTATCGCCCGGAGGAACTGTTCGACTCCACGGGTCGTCTGCGCGCCGACCTGCGCGCCCTTGCACCCCGAGGGCCCCGGCGCATGAGCGCCAATCCGCACGCCAATGGCGGCGTGCTGCTGCGCGACCTGCGTCTGCCGGACTTCCGTGCCTACGCTGTCAGCGTGCCTACTCCCGGAAGCACGACGGCTGAGGCCACCCGCGTACAAGGCGCTTACATCCGCGACGTGCTGCGGCTCAACGCCGAGGCGCGGAACTTTCGCGTGTTCAGCCCGGACGAAACGACCTCCAACCGTTGGAACGATGTGTTCGAGGTGACCACACGGTGTTCCGTGGCCGAAATCACGCCGGAGGACGAAGCGGTGAGCCCCGACGGTCGGGTGATGGAAATTCTCAGCGAACACCAATGCCAAGGCTGGCTCGAAGGTTACTTGCTCACGGGCCGCCACGGCTTCTTCAATTGCTACGAGGCATTCATCCACATCGTCGACTCGATGTTCAACCAGCACGCCAAGTGGCTTAAAGTGGCGCGCCACATCCCCTGGCGCCGGCCAATTGCTGCATTGAACTACTTGCTCACCTCGCACGTGTGGCGGCAAGACCACAATGGATTCACCCATCAAGACCCAGGCTTTCTCGACTTAGTGGTGAACAAGAAGGCGGAATTGATCCGGGTGTACTTGCCGCCCGATGCAAACACCTTGCTGTGTGTGACCGATCGTTGCCTCCGCAGCCGCGACTGCATCAACGTGATCGTTGCCGGCAAACAGCCTGCCCCTCAGTGGTTCGACATGGATGCAGCAATCAAACACTGCTCGACCGGTATCGGGATCTTGCCCTGGGCGAGCAACGATCAGGGCAGCGAGCCGGATGTCGTGCTTGCCTGCTGTGGTGACGTGCCCACACTGGAGACGGTGGCTGCTGCCTGGCTGTTGCGCCGTTACATGCCGGAACTCAAGGTGCGCGTGGTCAACGTGGTCGACTTGATGACGTTACAGCCGCGCAGCGAGCACCCCCACGGCCTTACGGACGCCCAATTCGATGTGCTGTTTACCACGAGCAAGCCGATCATTTTTGCTTTCCACGGCTATCCTTGGCTCATCCATCGGCTGGCTTACCGGCGCACGAACCACCCCAACCTGCACGTCCGCGGATACAAGGAAGAGGGGTCCACAACCACGCCGTTCGACATGTGCGTGCGCAACGACTTGGATCGCTTCCACTTGGTGGAGGACGTCATCGACCGCGTTCCGTTTCTCGGTGCGCGCAAAGCTTACGTGAAGCAAGCAATCCGCGATAAGCTGGTCGAACATCGCGAATACATCACCAAGTACGGCGACGACTTGCCCGAAATTCGCGACTGGAAGTGGCAAGGCTGAGCGGGGGACTCACGGCTATCACGAGAAAGGGTGTATGACGATGCTGGAGCGAGAGCTTTACCAGGTACGACCGTTGGACGAAGTCGCTGCGGATCTGGGTTTGGGCAGCGATGACCTGATGATGTTCGGGCGCCAGATGGCCAAAGTCGAGGCCCACGCTTTGCGTCGAGGGCGGCGACGAGAGGGTCAGCCTCGGCTCGTGCTGGTGTCGGGCATCACGCCGACCGCGGCCGGCGAAGGCAAAACCACCGTGAGCATTGGCCTGGCAGATGCCTTTCGGCTGCTGGACAAGTCCGTGTGCCTGGCACTGCGCGAGCCCTCGTTGGGACCGTGTTTTGGCGTGAAAGGCGGTGGGACGGGCGGAGGAGCTGCAAGCTTGGTCCCAGCCGAGCGAATCAATCTCCATTTCACCGGCGACTTTCACGCCGTCACCGCTGCGAACAACTTGCTGGCCGCATTGGTGGACAACCACATTTACTTTGGAAACTCCTTGGGGATCGATAGCCGGCGGGTCACCTGGAAGCGGGTGATGGACATGAACGATCGCAGCTTGCGCTTTATCGTTACCGGCCTCGGCGGGCCTGCGCATGGCGTGCCGCGCGAGGCGGGCTTCGACATCACTGCCGCTTCGGAAGTCATGGCCATGTTATGTTTGGCGCGCGATGCCGAGGATTTGCGTCAGCGGTTAGCGCGCACCTTGGTCGGCTTTACCTACGGGGGCGAACCCGTCTTCGCCGAGCAGCTCGAGGCAACCGGGGCGATGTTGGCCCTCCTGCGCGACGCGCTCTTGCCGAACCTGGTGCAAACCCGCGCTGGAACCCCTGTCCTCGTCCACGGCGGGCCGTTTGCCAACATTGCGCACGGTTGCAACAGCATCATCGCTACGCAGTTGGCGCTCGACTGCGCCGACTGGGTGATTACCGAGGCCGGCTTTGCCTTCGATCTGGGCGCGGAAAAATTTTTCGACATCAAATGCGTCACTGCTGGCTTCGACACCGCCGCGGTCGTGCTCGTCGCCACGGTGCGCGCGCTGAAGCTTCACGGCGGTGTGTCCCCTGCAGAGGTCGCTCGTCCCAACCCAGCGGCGGTTGCCCGTGGCCTGCGGAACTTGGACAAGCATGTCGAGAACATCCGCCAATTTGGCGAGCCGCCGGTGGTAGCGATCAATCGCTTCGCGACCGACACGGAGGAAGAAATCGAGGTTGTGCGGCGTCGTTGTAGTTATCTTGCGGTGCCCATGGCGGTGGCCGAGCCTTTCACTCGAGGTGGCGAGGGCTGCGTGACCCTGGCCCAAACCGTGATGGCGCATGCTGAAAAGCGCAGCAAGCCGTTTCGCCCGCTTTACGATTGGAGCGAGCCGGTGCCCACGAAGATTTTGAAAGTGGCGCAAGCGATGTACGGAGCGCGCGGCGTGATTTACACGAAAGAGGCAGAGCGGGACTTGGAACTGATTGCACGCTGCGGCTTCGACAAGCTTCCGGTCTGCCTAGCGAAGACTCCGACTTCGTTGTCCGATGACCCGAAACGGGTGGGACGGCCGACGGACTTCGACGTGACCGTGCGTGCGATTTATCCGGCAACTGGGGCCGGCTTCTTGGTGGTGTTACTCGGCGACATTTTGCGTATGCCCGGGTTGCCGAAAACACCCTTGGCCGCCCGCATCGACCTGCGCGGAGGGGAAATTGTGGGGCTTACCTGAGCCGAGAGCCGGCGGGTATTAGCTGATGCGCTGGACCGCAGCGTGCAGCGCTGCAATGGTGCGGTCGCGAGCGGTGTCGATCGCCTGCTCCCACGCCCGTGCGTTGTCGGTGTTGCTCCCGGATGGGAAAAGTAACGCCCGCGAAGAGTTGACAATGCCGCCCTCGCGCCCGTGCGGACCAGCGACGAACCCGGCGAGGGCGGCGTGGGCATCGGCCCCCTGCGCGCCAAAGCCCGGCACGAGGAACAAAGCATGCGGAAGAAGCTCGCGCACTCGTTGGGCATCCTCGGGATAGCGTGCTCCGACCACGGCACCGAAGGACGACCAACCACTCGCACCTCGAAACGCTAGCGACCTTGGGGCAAGCAACGATGCCACCCGTTCGAACAGGCGCTGGCCCCGGCACTCGAGATCTTGCAGGTCCGCAGCACCTTGGTTGCTGGTTTTGACCAGCACGAACACGCCGGCCCCGCACTCGCTCGCTGCTTGCGCGAAGGGCTCGAGTGCGTCGTTGCCGAGATAGGGGTTCACGGTCAATGCATCGCATCGCAGCGGCGACTCAGGCCTCAGGCACTGCGCATACGCTGCGGCAGTGGAGTTGATATCTCCTCGCTTGGCATCCAGCACGACCAAGAAATCGTGCGAGCGGGCGTGAGCAATCACCTGTTCCAGTGCCGCAAACCCGCGTGCCCCCATTTGTTCGAAAAAGGCCACTTGCGGTTTGACGGCGGCAACAAAGCCACGGTAGCGATCCAACACGGTGCAAAGGAACTGGGCCACTTGCGCAGCAGTGGCCGGGTCGTGCGCCTCCATCGTGCCGCGGCGGAAAAGCGGCGGAATGAGCGGCAAATGGGGGTCCAACCCGAGGCAGAGCGGGTGTCCGAGCTCGCGCACACGTGCGATCAGGCGGTCGGCGAAGTTTGCGGGGCGGTCGGGGCGGGCCGTGCTCATCGGCGGATCATCGAACCGTGACAATCACCCGGCGTTCGCGCGGACCGTCGAGCTCCGCCAGCATGATCGCTTGCCAGGTGCCGAGCACCAGCCGCCCGGCGTGCACCGGAACCGTTTCGCTCGGCCCCAAGAGCGCTGCCTTGATGTGGGCGGCAGCGTTGTTGTCGATCCGGTCGTGCCGCCAAATGCCGTGGGGGATCAGCTTGTCGAGACACTCGAGGAAGTCCGTGCACACGTTGGGGTCGTCGTTTTCGTTGATCACCAAGGCAGCCGTGGCGTGGGCCACGTAAACGTGGCAGATACCTTCCTCGATCCCGCTTTGGCGCACGATGTCCGCCACTCGTCCGGTGATGTCCACCAGCTCGGTTTTGCGCTGTGTGCGGATGCGAAATTCGTGCTGCATGGTTTGCTCCAGCGAACCGTTGCCCGGCGATGTTACTCGACCGTATCCGCCCTCGCCACTGCGAGCCGCGCTAAGGCCGACGCAAGTCACATCCAGGCGCCACCGTCGATGCGCAAAATTTTTCCGGTGATGAAGGCCGCGTCGTCGCTAGCCAAAAACACCGCGGCTTTGCCGATTTCTTCCGGCGTGCCAGCCCGTCCGAGGGGAATGGTGGACAGAATTGCGTCGCCGTGGGCGCGGAGCATCCGTTCGCCCATGTCGGTGTGGATAAGGCCAGGGGCAATGGCGTTCACTCGGACTCCTGCAGGCGCACACTCCTTTGCCAGAGTCTTGGTGAGCGCATTCACCGCAGCTTTGGCGGCGTAGTACGGTGCGCCAAACGGCGCACAGAGATCGGCACCGACTGACGAAACTAAAATCACGGCTCCAGAGCCTTGGCGCACGAGATAGCCAACGGTGGCGCGGCAGGTATAGAAAGCGCCGTGTAGGTCGACGGCAATTACCCGGTGCCAGTGGTCGATATCCATCTCCCAAACGGGTGCTGGACGAGATGCAACGCCAGAGTTGACCACCACGATGTCCAGCCGGCCGAACGCGGCAAGCACTTGCTCCGCCATCGCTTGCACTTGCGTCCATTCGCTCACATCGGCCCCCACCACGACGGTCTTTCGCCCGAGGGCTTCGATGTCGCGCGCCGTTGCCTCTGCCGCCTCCCGTTCGCGGCGATAATGAACGGCAACGTTGGCTCCCGCACGGGCTAATTCCAAGGCAATGCCCCGACCGATGCCGCGCGAGGATCCGGTGACCAAGGCAAACTTTCCACTGAGGTCCGCCATCGCATCGTCTCCTTGCTGCCTCCGCTCGCACGGTGCACGGGTGGAAACAAGTCCCGCTGCGAGGCGAGAATTGCCGTCTCGGGCCCAAGGCTTCTCCTGCGGGGACGGCAAAGATCCGCGGTCCGTATACGCCGCGCGGAGGAGCTGTTCCGGGTAGCGTTCGCGCTAGCGGGCTCGTTGGCCACGAGTCCCCCGCACCCGGTGGTGTGCGGCCGCTCTTCTCGCCCTCCGCCGCCACTCACGCAAGCGACTCGGCAAGACGGCGATGCTCGGCGCACGGCAGCGGGCAAGGGTGGCGCGGTAGCTTCGAACGTCGCTCGCGCAGCGCGTGCCAGCGTTGCCATGCGGATTCTGCACCCGTGCGCAAGGAAGGCTGGCTCTCGATCGCTGCAGTGAGGGCCTTTACAGCCTCCAAAGCTGCCGTTCCGCTCTGGCAGATCAGCACACCGTCGGCTCCGGCAGAGATGGCACGGACTGCGGCTTCCGCTGGACGCATCCGTTTCGTTACTGCGCCCATTTCCAAGTCGTCACTGACGACGACTCCGGGAAAGCGGAGATGGTCGCGCAAGACGGTGCGCAGCCAAAAGGAATCGAAGCTTGCTGGCGTGTCGTGGCCAATTGCCGCGTAAAGCACGTGGGCGGTCATGAGCATCGGCACCCCGGCTTCGATCGCGGTGCGAAACGGCACGAGTTCGCGCCGCCGGAGCACGTCGATGTCGGCGGTGACGCGCGGCAGGTCAAAGTGCGAGTCGACGTCGGTGTCGCCGTGCCCAGGAAAATGTTTGCCGCAACAGAGGATACCCGCAGCGAGAAATCCCCGCACTTGCGCCGCACCGAGACGAGCCACCCGTTGGACCTCGCTGCCGAAAGCACGGTCGCCAATCACGGTATTCGCCGGGCAACTGAGAGTGTCGAGGACCGGTGCATAGACCAGGTCCAATCCCACGGCGGCCAGTTCCCGTCCCATGGCGAACGCGACATCGTGGGCGAGCGCGGGGTCGTTTCGCGCTCCGACCACGGCCATCGGCGGAAAGTGCGTGAATGGTTCCCCCAAGCGCACCACCCGGCCACCTTCGTGGTCGATGGCCACAAGCGGCTCCCAGGGCAGCGCGTGAAGATCGGCGATGAGGCGCTGCAGCGCATCGAAGCCTGCATCCACGTTGCGGCGGAACAGCACGATGCAACCCGGCTTCACCCGCTCGAGGAGCTCCCGCGTGGCGCCGTCCAGTTGCGGGCCGGGGATGCCCATCGTGATCAAGGCGCCAGCAGTGTGCATGGTTGTTCAGGTCAGTCCGCGCTGGCGGGTGCCTTCAGACACGCACCCAAATGTTGTCACCTTCGACTTTGACTTCGAAGCGTTCGACCGACGACTCGGGATCCTCGAGGCACTCGCCAGTGACGACGTCGTACGCCCATCCGTGCCACGGACAAAACACGGTGTGGTCGTCCAAATCCCCTTCGGCAAGTGGACCACCTTTGTGCTTACACGTGTTCTCGATGGCGTAAAATTTACCGTCGCGAGTGTGAAACACGGCAATGGAGCGGCCGTTGATTTCGAATGCTTTGCCTCGTTGCGGAGGAATTTCGCTCACCGATGCCACCCGCACGAATTCGTTCATGGTTGGTACTCCTTCGTAACGCCCCTCTCTAGAGCCCACCGCAAAAGCAGTCCAGTTCCCGCAAGACCCGCTGACGGTTATCCGCGCGTGAGCAGCATGCAGCCAGCCACGGGGCCGCCACCGACCGCCACGACCGCCACCTCGCAGTCCGATACCTGCCGCGTTCCGCACTCGCCGCGCAGTTGGCGGATGGCCTCAGCGACGAAACCAAAGCCGTGCAGTCGGCCGCCGGATAACTGCCCGCCCCAGGTGTTCAGCGGCAGCGAGCCTCCCAGCCGAATGTGGCCCTCCTCGACGAAGGGGCCACTCTCTCCTTTGCCGCAAAATCCTAGGGCCTCGAGCCAAGCCAAGGTCAAAAAGCTGAACCCGTCGTAGAGCTGTGCCGTGTCGACGTCGCTGGGTTTGAGGGTGGTGCGGCTCCACAAGTGCTGCGCGGCGTCGTGGGCCGCCATGGTCGTGAGGTCGGGCCACTGATCCCAAATCGGCCGGCGGCCCAATGCTGTACCTACCGCTTGAATGTGCACGGCCGGTTTGGCGAGGTCGCGCGCGCACTCCGCTGCGGAGACAATCACCGCAGTGGAGCCATCCACCGGGGCGTCGCAATCGTACAGGCAAAACGGCTCGCTCACGAGACGCGCACTCCAATAATCTTCCCAAGTCAGTGGCTCGCGGTACACCGCGGCTGGGTTCATGCGCGCGTGTTCGCGTTCCGTGAGTGCGATCATGCCTAAGTGCTTGCGCTGCGTGCCGTACTCGTGCATGTGCCGCCGCGCATACAGCGCTAGCCAGTTGGCGGCAGACATGGCCCCGAAAGGCACGAGGAAGGCGGCAAAGCCAGTGATTTCCCGCGCCCCAGCGCCGATACCACGGCGGCCGGTATCCGCGGCCGCCGTGGCCTCGGTGACAGTGCGGTACACGAGCACGTGGCGGGCGAGTCCAGACGCCACCGCCAGTGCCGCAGCGATGATCGGCATGATTTGACCCGGACCCTCCAGCCCGGCCAAATGCCAACGCACCGACAGCCCGAGAGCATCCTGCACATCGTAAATACTCGGCCCGGCAAATCCGGGGACATTGGACACCGGCCCGGGATACGCGGCAATTCCGTCGATGTCGCGCACCTCGAGCCCAGCATCGCAAATGGCCGCTAAAGCTGCCTCGCAGGTAAGGTCGAGATCGTCACGAAATAGCCTCCGCCCAATCGCCGATTGCCCGACACCCGAGAGCACCGCACGACGCTCGAGGGGTTCGCCGCGCGTGTTGACCGCTGGCGCAGGGGTCGGCTCCGAAACAGGTTGCGGTGGAGACGGGGCAGTCCCGTGCGCGGATGCGAGCTGCGCCTCGCGGTCGATCACAAACAACGGCAAACCAACCTCATCGCTCAGAGGCTCGAATTTCGCCTGCACAGGAAGACCAATTCGAACCTCGTCGGGTGCACACTCAACGAGGTTCGTCGTGAGGCGAAGCCCCGGTTGTTCGACGAGTTCCACCAGCGCAATTACGTAGGGCACCTCTTGCCCGGGGAACCAAGCTTTGTGGTTAACCGTGAACGAGTATACCCAGCCTTTGCCCGAGACGCTGCGAACCGTGAGATCGCGCGAATGGCAGTGCGGACAAAGTGGACGCGGCGGGTGGATATACCAGCGGCAGCGAGGGCAGTAGCGAAACTCTAAGCGGCCCTCGCGACAGGCACGCCAGAACGCGGCAGTGGGTGGCTCGACGGCTGGCAGCGGACGGAATCCCACGTGTCCTCCTTTGCAGTCGCGTTCTACTTGGTCACAAATGCATCGCCAATTCCAGCCCGGCGGAGGGGGCCGTGCAAGGAATAACCGGACGGAGTTTGACTGCTGTGGTCGGGCGTGAAACTCGCTCCCGCTTCACCGCGAGGATGAAGACCCTGCCCGTGCAGAGAGTACCGTTTCGCTTTCGCAAATACGGAACCGTCCCAAACGCGGAAACCACGGTGAGGAGATTTGTGCCGGACTTCTACTTGCTTTGGCAGCGGAAGGTGCGATCGTTGGACCGAGGATGTCGAGTCCTCCGAAAGGACGAGCGCATGACCCACCACACCAACCGATTGGCAAAGGAAACGAGCCCTTACTTGCGCCAGCACGCGCACAATCCCGTGGATTGGTACCCGTGGGGCCCCGAAGCCTTCGAGCGCGCTCGCCGCGAAGATAAGCCGATTCTTCTCAGCATCGGCTATTCAGCCTGCCACTGGTGCCATGTGATGGAGCGCGAGTCGTTCGAAGATGAGGAAACGGCGCGGCTGATGAATGAACTGTTCGTGAACATCAAAGTGGATCGAGAGGAGCGCCCGGATGTCGACCACATCTACATGACCGCGGTGCAGCTCCTCACCGGTCGCGGAGGTTGGCCCTTGACGGTGTTCTTATGTCCCGACGGGCGGCCGTTTTACGGTGGAACTTATTTTCCGCCGGTGGATCGTCACGGCTTGCCCGCCTTTCGCCGCGTGCTCTTAGCGGTAGCGCAAACCTATAGGGAAAAGCGCGGCGAGGTCCTCAAAACAGCCGATCAGCTTGTACAAGCGCTGCAGCGAGTGGAAGTGCCGGAAGCGAGCGATGCAGCGTGGGGGCGGGAGCTCCTCGATCATGCTGCTGCTCGACTGTCCGCGCTCTACGATGCGCAGTACGGCGGATTGCAAGGGGCGCCGAAGTTCCCCAACGCCTCGGTGTTCGAGTTTTTGCTGCATCATTTCTTGTTGTCTGGCGACTCGCGCTATCGCGACATGGTGCTGCACACGCTCAGGAGCATGGCGCGCGGTGGCATTTACGATCAGCTCGGGGGTGGGTTTCACCGTTACTCGGTCGACGAGCGCTGGCTCGTGCCCCACTTTGAAAAGATGCTGTACGATAACGCATTGCTCGCCAGCCTCTACCTGCACGGGTTTCAAGCCAGCGGGGAGCCGCTGTTTGCTCGGATTGCGCGGGAAACTCTAGATTACTTGGTACGTGAGATGCGCTCTCCGGAAGGAGGTTTTTACTCCGCGCAAGACGCGGACAGCGAGGGCGAAGAAGGCAAGTTCTACGTCTGGACGCCCCAAGAGGTCATGGACTTGCTCGGCCCAGACGTCGGGGCCCTTGCCTGTCGTTACTGGGGGATCAGCGAGGTGGGCAACTTCGAACACGGCCGCAGCGTGCTCCACGTTACGTTGGATGTGGGGCAATTAGCGAAGTTGTTCGGGCGGCCGCCGGAAGAGGTGGCGCGGGCGCTCGAGGTTGCCCGTCAGCGCTTGTTTGCCGCTCGTCAGCGGCGTGTGCCGCCCGCTCGCGACGACAAGATCCTGTGCGCATGGAACGGCTTGGCAATTTCTGCCTTTGCCTTGGCTGCGGAGGTGTTGGGGGAGGAGCGTTACGCCCAGATTGTGCGGGATGCGTTAGGGTTTATTGAAGAACGGCTTTGGCTCCCGAGCGGTCTCCACAGCACTTACGCGGAAGGCATGGCGAAATACCCTGCCCACCTCGACGACGTGGCGTTCTTGTGCGCCGCGTACGTGGATGCGTTTCAAGCCGTGCAGGAGCTTGCTTACCTCGAGCGCGCTGAACGCTTAGCCAACGAGCTGCTGGAGCATTTTTGGGACCACGACCGGGCTGGTTTCTACTTCACCAGCGATCGTCACGAGCAACTCATCGTACGCAGCAAGCCGGCGTTTGATGGCGCCATCCCCTCGGGAAATTCCGTGGCTTGTCAGGCGCTGCTGCGCCTGGCGCATTTGACCGGAAACGACATCTACGAGCAACGCGCCAAGGCGTTGCTCGATGCCTACGCGGCCACCATGCGCGTTCAGCCTTCCGGCTTTGCGAACCTCCTGAGCGCAGCGGCGATGTATCTGACTGGGCCCTGCGAGGTGATCGTGGCGGTGGCGAGTCGCGGCAGCGGCGACGAGCTCGCCGGCGTGGTGCGCGCGCGCTACCTGCCGCACCGGTTGCTGGTGGTCACCTGGCCGGGTGACGGGAAGAATCGTTTGCCCGTCGTGGAGGGAAAATCCCTTGCCGAAGGCAGCACCGCAGTGGCCTACGTTTGTAAGGGGTTTACGTGTTCGGCACCGGTCAGCGCCCCCGATGCCCTCGCTGCCTTGCTTCCGCAGCCTGGTCAGCTCGCGTAGTTCGTGCGATCGCTTCATTCCTGGTTTAAGATCGCATTCCCGAATTTGCGTAGGCTTGCAAGCATGCGGCTTACTGCCGGTGTGCGGGCACGGGACTTGACGAGAGAGTATCCGGGGTGAGCGCAACGCTTGTGTGCGTGGCATCGGGGGTAGTCCCGCCACAGCGCGGCGGGCGAGCGGTTAGATGAAATCCGCGAGCGGAGCCAAGCGCTCTACCCATTCGTCGGGGATGTACGACACCGTGCCGCCGAACTGCTTGACGTACAGCACGATTTTTGCCGTCTCCTCAATCATCATGGCGCGGGTGGCGGCTTTCCGCAGGGTTTTGTCGACGGTCATGAGCCCGTGATTTTGCAAGATGCACCCACGGCTTTGCTTCAGGGCTTCGTGTACTGCGTCGGCCAATTCCTTGGAGCCTGGCATGTACCACGGCACGAGCGGCGTATCGCGGAGGAAAATCGCATCGGTGTTAATCGGGGGAAACACTTGGTTGGTGATCCCAAAGGCCGTGGCCACGGGGGCATGCGTATGTACGGCACCGGTTGTGTCGGGCCGGGCTTCGTAAGCTCCCCAGTGCATTTGCCACTCGACCGATGGCGGCCGTGCGCCCTCGACGACGGAGCCGTCGCGGCGGATCCGCACTAAGTCCTCCTCGTGGAGGCCGCCCTTGTAAAGCTGACTGGGTGTAATCCAAATCGTCTCGCCGTCCGCGGCCCGCGCACTAATGTTGCCACCGGTAGCGGTAAGCAAACCGTGGGCGAAGAGCTCGTTGGTGATTTGGATGATTTGCTCCTTGGCTTCCTGATCAGTCCACATGGCCGAACCCTCCGCTGGCAACTTGGACTAGAAGCCCGCGCCAAATCAAGGCGTTTGCGGCTCAGAAGCCGAGGGCAAGGCCGTCTTTGCGGCGGTCCGAGCCACCCCAGTACGCTCCCGTGTGCGGAGCGATCATGATCCCCTGCCCGCCGCCGAAGCCACCGCGCAGGCGAACTTCGTTGGGGTCGGCAAGTGCGTGGCCGCGCTCCGACAAGGCTTGGCCAAGCGCCGGCTCGAACTCTTCTTCCAACGCCACGCGGTTTCTTTCGAGCACGTGAAAGCGAGGGCGGTCGAGTGCTTCTTGAATGTTCGCCCCGAAATCGACCAACTGGGAAACGACTTGCACGTGAGCTTGCGCTTGGTGGTCGCCACCCATGACGCCGAACGACACCACGGGGCGACCATCGCGCAGCAGCATGGCGGGAATGATCGTGTGCAGCGGGCGCTTGCGCGGGGCCACGCAATTGGGGTGGTTGCGGTCGAGGACGAATCCGGCGCCGCGGTTTTGCAACACCACGCCAGCATCGGGCACGGCAACGCCTGAGCCGAACGGAAAGAACAAGCTGCTGATCATCGACACGACGTTGCCGCTCCTGTCCGCGGCGGTGAGGTATACCGTATCGCCCTGCGACAACAGCTTGCCGGTAAGAGCATGGGCAAGGGCCCGCGTGGGTTTGAGCAGCGCGGCGCGACCTTGCGCGTAGTCCTTGCTGAGCAACCTTTGCACGGGAACGGGGGCGAACTCCGGGTCGGCGAGATGGGCATTGCGATCGGCAAACGCGAGCTTGACGGCTTCGATGCGAAAGTGATGCACTTCGGGAGCGCCCGGCTCGTAACGGGGGAGGTCGAAGTTTTCGAGGATGTTGAGGGCGAGGAGCGCAGTTAGTCCCTGCGTGTTCGGTGGCAGCTCAACGAGCACATAGCCGCGATAGCTCGTCTCCACGGGATCCACCCATTGCGATGCATGGTCGGTAAAGTCTGCCGCCGTGAGCACGCCCCCTTGCTCACCCACGGCGGGAGCGGCTGCGTGGGCAAACGGCCCGCTGTAAAACCAGTCGGGTCCGCCTTGTGCCAATTCGCGCAGCGAACGAGCTAGAGCCGGGAGTCGCACAATCTCGCCGAGCTCCGGTGGCCGACCGTGGATGGAAAACCATTGGCGCGCGTGCTCGTCTTGCAGGATGCCGGCATGCAAAATCGTTTGCCATTCCCAAGCGATTACTTCGGTGACGGGAAATCCGTTTTGGGCATAGTCGAGCGCTCCTTCGAACAGGCGTGTCCATGGCATGCAGCCGAAGCGCGCGTGCGCATCGGCCCAGGCGCGCACGGCCCCGGGCACGGTGATGCTGAGGGGCCCGATCAACGGCATTGCCGTGTAACCGAGAGCCTCAAGGTGGTCGGCGGTTAGGCCTTGTGGGGCACGTCCACTTCCATTTAGGGCATAGAGCTTTTGTTCCCCGGCATGCCAGTAAAGGAGCATGCAATCGCCGCCGAGGCCAGTGTTGTAGGGCTCGACCACGCACAGTGCGAGGTTTGTGGCAATCGCCGCATCGAGGGCATTCCCTCCGCTGCGCAGCACTTGCAGCCCGACGCTCGCTGCAAGTGGCTGGCTTGCGCACACCATGCCGCGCTGGGCCAACACGAGGGAGCGCTGGGCGCAAAATCCAATTCCGAATGGCCGTTGGCTGCGGAACATGGGGGACCGGTTATTTGCGCCCAAGTTCTTGCGAGCGGCGCGTGGCGGCCACCACTGCTGCGACCAAGGCGTCTTTGAATCCGCGACGGTGGAGCTCACTCAAGCCCGCCAGGGTCGTGCCGCCCGGAGAGGTTACTTGTGCCCGCAGCGCTTCGGGCGGCTGTCCGGTTTCTTGCATCATAGCTGCGGCCCCGGCGATCGTCTGGAAGGTCAGGCGTGCCGCCAGAGCTGCCGTGAGCCCGGCGGCCACCCCGCCGGCAATCAATCCCTCAGCGAGCAAATAGACATAGGCGGGACCACTGCCGCTGAGGCCGGTGACCGCATCGAGCATGCGCTCGTCTTGCACGTCGACAGCGTCACCGACTGCCGAAAACATTCGCACGGCAAGTTTGAGATCGGCGGCGGTGGCAAAGCGGCCGCGCACGAGTACGGTCATGCCTTTTCCCACCAGCACCGGTGTGTTCGGCATGGCGCGCACCACCCGTACCTCTTCGCCGAGCAGATGCTCGATTTTCGTCGTTCCTACGCCGGCGGCGATACTGATGAGCAGGTGGCGCGGAGTCACGACACCGCGGAGGTCGTTGAGCACGGTGTCGATGTCTTGAGGTTTCACCGCCAGCACGATCACGGTTGCGCGGTCGGCCACTTCGGGATTCGAGGCCGCTGGTTGGATTTTCAGTTGCCGTTTCAGCGCGGTGAGTTTGGCTGTGTCGACATCGCTTGCCACGATTGCAGAGGGCGATGCCAGCCCAGCGCTGAGCAAGCCTCGCATGATCGCACTCGCCATGTTGCCAGCGCCAATGAAGCCGAGGTTCGGTAACTGCTTTTTCTCGGGCTTGCTTCCCGCTTTCGTTCGGCTGTTTGCTCGCGCTTGCGCCATGGTGTTTTGCCTCCTTCCGTGCTCGATCTCCTCGCGCCTGACTGGCTTCGGCTCTAGTGGAAGAGTTACCTCGCCGAGCGCCGCTCGCCGAAAATCGCCCGCCCGATCCGCAACAACGTCGCTCCCTCTTCCACCGCCACCGCGAAATCATCGCTCATTCCCATCGACAATTCGTGCAATGGCGCGTTGGGAAGCTGCCGCTGCCAGTAGTCGCGCAGCTCGCGCAGTTGCCGAAAATAGGGGCGGCTATCCTCGGGCTTGGTGGGCGGTGGGGGAATGCACATGAGCCCACACACGCGCACATGGGGGCAGCGGAGCGCAGCGGCAAACAGCGCTTCAAGAGCGTCCGGCGCCACCCCGGCCTTGCTCGCCTCACCGGCAAGATTGACCTCGAAGAGCACGTCCACCGAGGTCCGTCCTGCGTCCCGTGCCCGCGCTTCCAAAGCGTTCAACAAGGCAACGCTGTCGACACTGTGGATCAGGGAGAAAAGCTGCAGGGCAGCTTTCACTTTGTTCCGTTGCAGACGGCCGACCAGGTGCCAGCGCACCGTGCCGTGAACGCTCGCAGCCTTGGCTTGTGCCTCCTGCACGTAGTTTTCTCCGATGTCTTCGATCCCGGCATCCACTGCCGCCTGCACCGTGGCTGGCGGTTGGGTCTTGGCGACAGCGACGATCCGCACATCCTCCGGGGCGCGATCAGCGCGAGCAGCCGCTCGAGCAATTTGGTCGCGAATCGCACGGATGCGAGCGGGGATGTCCTGGGTCATTCCCCCACTGCAGGCCAGACGGCAGCCCGGAGCAGCCCGTGGCGCCGCAACAAGCGCGCGACTTCCTCAACCGGCAAGCCGATCACATTGGTCACGGAACCTTCGATGTGCTCGATCAACATCCGGCCTTGCCCCTGGGCTCCGTACGCTCCGGCTTTGTCGAGCGGTTCGCCGGTGGAGACATAGGCTCGAATCGTCGCGCCATCCAGGTTCTTGAAGGTCACGAAACTCTCCACGGCAAAGGATTCGAGGACCATCGCACTGCGAGCAAGGCAAACACCCGTGCACACCCGGTGAGTACGACCCGCTAGGCGGCGCAACATCGCTGCCGCTTCTTCTTCTCCGCTCGGCTTGCCCAAAATGTCGCCGTCGAGTTCCACTTCTGTGTCGCAACCGAGCACGAAGGCTTCCGGGAATCGGTGTGCGATCGCCAACGCCTTTTCGCTGGCGAGTCGCACCACATAGTCGTTGATCCGCTCTCCGGTGCGGGGCTGCTCGGCAAGGTCGGCGGGAGCGATGGTGAAGTCCACGCCGAGCGACGTCAAGAGTTCCCGCCGGCGTGGCGATGCAGAAGCCAATACGAGTCGCGTCGACATGTCGAAACTTTGTTCGCAAACTCGGTGGATCGCTGCAAGCGAAGCACTTTGCTAACGCCAGCGCTCATGTGGCGCTTGGGGTTGTTGGCGTTGGCAATCGCCAGTGTCGGTTGCCAGTGGACCGGGGCGCTCCGTTGGAGCGACCCCCGGGTGGTGTGGCTGCGCTGGCAGGGAGAGGAAGTCAAGCAGCAAGAGTTCCGCTCGGCTTGGCAGGCGTGGCAGAAAAAGCGCGAGCGTGAGGCCTACTCAGCGTTCTTGCGGCTCGCGTACGCGTATCCCGAGTTGGCGGATCACAGTTGGTTTCACGCCGGCCTGGCGGCTGAACGCTTGGGTCGGCGAGGCGATGCCAAGCGAGCGATGGCGCGTGTGGCCGAAGACTATCCGGCCAGTGTGTTCTTCGCTGAAGCCGCAACCTTGCTGGCGGAATGGAACGAAGAGGCGGGTGCGTGCGAGCGAGCACAGGGCTGGGCTTGGCGCGTGCAATCGTCGGCGTCTGCCCCCGAGCTTCGCCAGCGCGCAGCCCTGGTGTTGGCCCGCTGCGACGAACGTGCTGGCAACTACGCGGCCGCGGCAAGATCCTATCGCGAGGTGTGGGAGCAGGCGCGAGTTGCCGGCGTGCGTGAACGGGCACGCCGGTATTTGTCCGCCTTGCGCACCACCTTCCCCACTTTGCAGCCAGCCGCGGGTGACGCATTGGCCGAAGCCGAGTGGGCGCTTCGCGACCGCGACTGGCAACTCGCGCGTGCGCTCGCCGAGCCGTTGGCCAAGTCGGCGGACGCCGAGGTTGCGGCGCGGGCCGTCCTGCTGCTGGCGGAAGTGGCCTATGGTCTCGGCCAGTGGGAGGACGCTCTCCGTGGCTGGTGGGCGGTTGCACGGCGGTTTCCGGACACGCGGACCGCCCCGGCGGCGCTGTTCCGCATGGGCTCGGTGTTGTGGAACCGAAACCGTGATGCCGCGGCCGACCGTGTGTTTGCCGAGCTCGTGCGTCGCTACCCAGCGTCGGACCAGGCACCGAAGGCTTTAGTCGCCCGCGCGCGGATTGCTTACACCAGTGGAGACTTCGATCGGGCGCGCACGCGGCTCAAAGAGGGCGAACGCCTCGTTTTGAATCCTGACGCCCGCCGCGAGATCCGCTGGTGGGAGGGGTGGATCGCGTATCGCTCGGGCGATTTTGCTGCGGCTGCAAGCCATTTCGAAGCGCTGGGCGCTGACGACGAGCGCGGGCGCTACTGGCTCGCGCGGGCGCGCGAGGCCCTCGGCGAAGAGCGGCGAGCCCATCAACTTTATCGCCAACTGGCGGGAGGGCGCCCGCGTTACTACGCCTACCTGGCGGAACGGAGACTCCGTGGCCAAGGATCGCTGCCGTTCCGCCTGGCTGGACTCAGTGTGCCCCCGCCAGCGGAGCTGGTTGCAGAGGCGCCGGCGGGTGCGAATCCATTTCACTTGCTACGCTGGCGGCACTTGTTGGCCGTAGGAGTTGAGGGGTTGGCTCGCAAGGAGCTCCGGGCCGTTACTGGAGATGCAGTACCGAGCGATCCCGCGTGGCGGCAATTTCTGATTGCGGCGTGGTCGAAAACCAATGCATGGGCCGATGCCCTCTGGGCGGTGGGCTACTGGCGCGACTTTACTGGCGAGGAACGGCAGTGCATAGAATATCCACTAGCGTTTTACCCGTTGGTCGCCGAAGCGGCGCGCATCCAGCGCTTGGATCCCTTGCTTGTTTGGGCGGTCATGCGGCAGGAAAGTCTCTTCGATCCGCAAGTCTGCTCATCTGCGGGAGCGTGCGGGCTCATGCAACTCTTGCCCAGCACGGCAGCGCAAGTTGCGGGAGCCGTGGGGCTGAGCCCCGAGGCGATCGACCTGTTCGACCCCGCGCAAAATATCGCGCTCGGCGCGCGCTATTTGCGGGAGCTGCTCGACCGTTTTGCCGACGACCCGCTCCTGGCGATGGCGGCATACAACGGCGGGGAAGAAGCTGCACGGCGCTGGGCCGCTCGGACCCGTGGCCAGCCGCCCGACGAATTCGTGGAAGAGATCACCTACCGGGAAACCCGCGACTACGTCAAACGCGTCTGGACCCACTACCTGCGGTACCAGGCCGTGTATCGGCGCGGGGTATAGCCTCGCAATGCCCGGATCGCCGATTAGCCGTGAGGGGTCCTAGGTGCGAAAGTCGGCGCTGCGATGTAGGGATGGCTACGGAGGGATTGTGCCGGTGGGCGCAGACGCACCGTCATGCGATGGTGCGGTTAACTTTCAAGAGTGAGCGAATGGGTGCGCGGGTTTTCGCCGAGCGACTTTACGCCGCGACATGCTTGATCCTTTCACCGCGTGGAGCCGGACGAGAATCCGGCAACTCTGTGAAGCCGAGTGCCGAGCTGAGTTTCGCTAACTTCGTGGAGAGCCTCGTTGGCCGTGCGTTGGCACATGCGTGGAGACGCAGATAGTTCATGGACGCGGAACCGCGACCTGACTTTTATCGATGTTCCCGGTGGCCGCTCGACCGGAATCGTCATCTTTCGCACCACCTCCTTGCCGGACGGCTTCTGGCGGTGAGGGGCGGCCTCGTCATAACTTTGGAAGTTGACACGTGGCCTTCGCTTGGGAGCAGAGACCAACAAGGCTTCGGTTTCCGCATCAACCCAACCGCCCGTGGGGATCGGTGGGGACCAGAAACGCCCAAAGCATAAGCTCGGCATTCGCGACCACCGCGTTGCCGCGAATGAGTGGCGTGGATCACTGTGTGCTGTCCAACCCACTGCGCAACGATGCCGTGTGCGGGAACGAAGAAAGCGGCCTAGGGCAGCCGCGCACACGTGGAGACACATCGAAAGTGCAGCCGCCCGTGCCTGCTCATGGGCGGCGGGGGCCGCGGGTGGAGACTTTCTCGATGTCCAAGATGTCCATGCGGCGGCGCATGAACTGCAATTCACGCCGGTGCTCCGTGGCCAATTGGCGAAGCTTGCGCAGGCCTGCTGGGGTGACGACCACGAAGACTTCCCGCTTGTTGCGGGGGTTTTCTTTGCGGATCACGTACCCCTGAGCTTCGGCTCGATCGACAAGCTCGACCACGGTGTGGTGCCGGAGCTGGAGAAACTCAGCGAGGCGCGAGATGGTGACCCCCTCGGTGCCTCCGAGGCCAGCCGCGCCGACCAGCAGCAGGTGTTGTTGGGGAGTAAGACCGATTTTCCGGGCGGCGAGCTCGGTGGCGCGGAACAACTTGCGCAACGCCTCACGGTAACGGGCCAAGTTCCTCAGTTCGCTCGAAATTTGCGTCGACACGGGCGCAGTGTTTATCGCGATTCGTTTGCCTACTCAATGTGGCGCAGGACTTTTGCAAAGGGTGACGGCACGAAAACCGGCGTTCCTCGGCGGCGAAGGCCTCGTTACTCTCGGGGCCCTGGCGGTTCACCGCAGTTCTCGCCTCGCACGAGGACCTTTCCAGCCAGGTACGACGGCTCGGGTGACGAGGAGTAGAGCCGAGACCCCAAGCGGCGCCCATGCCAAGGACCCTCTGGCGACACCGCGTCTGGTGGCTGGCTGCTTTATCTGTTGCAGAATCTGGGAAGGAACGACGCCCCGCTCAACTGTTTTGGTCGGTGAGCGCGCGCAGCCGTTCGATCAGCGCTTTGGTGCGCTCCTCTTCCTCTTCGAGGCGTTTGCGGAACTCGCGTGTCGCCGTCTTGTGGATCTCGTGAGACAGCGTGAGTGCGTGTGCTTCCAAGACGGAAAGCAACAACCGAACATCCGCTTCATCCACCGCAAGCTGCATACGCGTTCCTCGCGCGCTTGCTCTTACTCGAGGCTGCCAAGCTTGTAAAGCAACAGTTCGGCAGCCGGGTTAGCGCGAGCTCGACTCGCGAAGTACTGGCGGCGCGTCGGTTCCATTGCCGCTTGCAGCCACTGCGGCTGGCGGCTGGATGCGAACCGCAGGGCGATAGGAGGCATCCCGCATGAGGTAAAAAATTCCGCCGGTGAGGGTGGGTGCCTCTGCCACCCAAAATCCGAGGGCGGCAGACAAAATCGACGTCTCCAAACCAATCCGGTGGGCCAGCAGGAGCGCTTGGACAATCTCCCGCACCCCCTCACCGGCAATCGTAAACGGGCTCATGACCGTGGCGAAGATTTGGATGGTGGAGGCGAAGATTACCTCCCAGAATTCCGCGTGGTGTGCTCCCACGGCGATGGCCGTGAAGAAGTACGTCACCGCTGTCAGGAAGTGCACGAAAAAACTCAAACCCGCGGCTATCGCCAGCCGTTGTTTTTGTCCTCGGTAAGCTGCAGCGGCGGAATGCAGCCGCGTGACGAAGCCTCCAATGCGGCCTTGCTGCAATCCAGGGATCAGATCGAGCCACCAGAGTAACCAGCGGGGATGGAAAAGGACGGCAAAAAACATGAGCGTCAGCGCCGCGGCGACGGGGATAGTCACCCACCCCACCATCGCCGCACGCGCTCCGAGGATGGTTTGGCCGAGGGGGAAGGTGACGAGAAAGCAAAGAAAAATCCCGACGATGCCCAGACCTTTTTCCACCACCGTGGCCGCGGCGGCTTCCGCGCTTCGGCCACTGTACTTGGCCGCATCGTAAAGCTTGTAGCCATCCAAGCCGATAGTCGAGGGCAAGAAGGTCCCCAGAAACCGGCCAATGAGGAAGGTCGTCACCACGTGCCAGAAGGGAAAGCACAGCCCTTGCCCGCGGAGCAACAAATTCCACCGCAGCATGGAGCAGGCCATCCCGCTTGTACGCACCACGAAGGCGAGCAGTGCAAACCACCAAAACGTGGCTCGATCGATGCGCGGGAGATAGTTTAAGATCGCCTGCAGCGCGGAAACTTGTTCGCCGCTCGACGAGTGCACCGGATGCTGCAGCAGCACGTAGAAAGCAGCAATCGTGACCGCGAACTTGAGTGTGAAAGAGAGTAGCGAGCGCAGTCGCTGGCGTTGGTTTCCCGTTGGCACCAAAGGCTTACTCTCTCCCCTCGATCTTGCGTTCAAGTTGCCGCAGCCGGAACTCCACCTTGCGCAAGCGTTCCTCGCAAATCTGCTCTATTCCGGCCGCCGCAGAAGGGACCATCGGCGCAGGCGGAGACTGCAACGCTTCCAGCCTCGCTTCCAAGAGCTGCAGCCGAGTTTGCAACTCAGCGTACTTTTGTTGCCAGTCGGGTGCCGGAACACCGGGCGACGCCTGCACCGTGGACTCCTTGGTCGGCAACGCAGCCGTTCCTCGACCGCTGCTGAGAACGGCTGCGATATTTTGCGGGTCACGAACGACAATTTCCCATTTGCCGCGGAACTCCCGCACTCGGCCACTGGCGCGAATCGTTTTGCCCACAAAGTACTCCTCGGCATGCGGAGGAAAACGACTCAGCAGCCCTTCGACAAGCACCACATCCACCGCCGTGGGGGCGTGGCCGACCTCAAGCCGCACGACGTTGGCCTCGCGCCGACCCGCTTTCACAAGGGCTTCCACGGTCACTTCTTCGCCGACGTACAGCGGAACAACACTTACGTCGATCAGTGGTGGCGCAGCAAACACTGCCAGGCCGGTAACGCAGAATCCGGCCACAACGAGAAGGCGACCGAGGAGCCTCGCGAACCCTTCCCGCGCCTTAGAGCTTGAACCCACGGTCGACCTCTTCTTCGTCCTCCGAGGGAGACAACTCATCGAGCTTGCGGAACACCACTTCGATGAGCTTCTCCAGGCGGCAGTACTCCCCAGAGCGCGCCGCCGCGCGCGCCACGCTTACGGCTAAACGGAGTTTTTCATCTCGCGTCATACCATTCATCCTCGCTGCGATTGCCGCGGCTTATAGCGCGGGTGCCGGGCGAAGTCTGCAAACCATTGGCGCGCGCGCGAACTCAGCGGCACGGGCTTGCGCGGGCATGTGCGTTTGCGAGCGAAACGGAATGGTGGTAACGTCTCGCCTGCTCGGAGTCCGCAGCGCAGTCCGGTGTCCCTGTGCTGGGACGGTATCGGTAGATCGCGGGCACGGAAAGGAGCACCCCAGGATGGCAGGCGGAAGGACGTTCAAGCGAGACCAGAAACGCCGCAAGGAAATGGCGCGCAAACTTAAGCAAGAGGAGAAAATGCGCAAGCGCCTGCAACGGCGGGAAGCCAAGAAAACGGGTGCAACCCCAGAGGACGAGGAAATCGAGCTGCCGCCGGGAACATCCACCGACTGAACGGCGTGTGCAGGCGTTGTCCTACCTCGGGAGAAACAAGGGCGCGTGGAAGCATTGTGGTTGTTCGTCCTGTGCTTCTCCACACGGGCAGACCGCTGGGAAGCCCCGGTGTTTGATCGTGTGAGCTGCTAGGCCGAACGACGTTGTCCCCAACGGTGGCTAGCGCCCCGCTCTCCGGCTTTGGCGTGGGTAGCGGCGCGGGCGAGCTGATTGCTGGGGTGCGCGGGATCAGCGTTCGAACCGGGACAGTTATCGAATCGGGTAGTGGTATCCCAGGTCCACTGCCCCTACCCGCACGCATTCGAGCTCGGTGCCTGGCGCGCAGCCCGGCGGGCAGCAGCCGAGCCCCGTGCAATCCGGTTTGTTGTCCACCTGTGTAGTGCGTTGCGCCAGGATACCGACCAGCTCGGCATCGGTGTTTGGATCGCCAGCATCCATAATCGCGCTGCCGCCCAAACATTCGTCGTTCGTTGCGGGGATGCGGAATCCATCTTGTGCCCCAGGGTTGATCCAGAAGGGATCGACGTTCAGGTCGTTGGGCCCTGGACTGACGTTGAAGACACCATCGCGGTTCAGGTTGTAATTCCCATCGAAGCCCACGCTCGCGGCATCGGCGACGATGCCGAAGGGGGTGTTGGCAATGAAAATGTTGTTGCGGGTAAACACATCGGAAGCGGGTAAATCCGGCGCACCGAGTTGCAAGCCACTGCCGAGGTTGCCGTAAAACGTGTTGTTGAGCACGGCGACGGTGGAACAGTTGAGCAAGGCCAAGCCTGCCCCGCCGTTGCTCAGCAGCAGGTTGTTCCAAACCCTCACTTGGGTGGAGCCAATAATGCGGATGCCGTCGCGCGTGTTGTTGCGAACAATCAAATTGACCAGGGTCAAATCGCTGCTGTTGCGCACCTCGATGCCGGCACGCGCGGCATTGCGGACCGTAAACCCGTCCAACGTGATTCCTTGAACGCCGTCTAGGCTGATCGCTGTGGCGCCTCCAGCGGCATTGATCACCACCTCGCCAGCGCCGGAGCCAGTGAGTTGCCCGGTCACGTCGGCAACGATGCGAACCGAGCCGTTGACATCCCCCGCGCCCAACTGGAAGGGTTCGTACACCCCGGCAGGCACAGCCACGAGCGCCCCCGGCGGAGCGATGCGAACCGTGTCGACGATACTGCGCGTGCCAGGCAACACCTCCACCGGCGTGAGCGTTGGTGTAGGTGAAGGCGGCGGCACGGTGCGCGTGGGGGTGAATGTGGGCTCACCGGGGCGCAAGGTACGCGTGGGTGTCCGCGTCGGTGTTGCGGGCGTAACCGCCGGGCCACCGTTGCCCCCACCTCCGCAGCCTTCGAGGAGAACGAGCAAGTAAAGCGCTGAACCGAGTAAACTCCAGCTCATCCGTGCCGGCATGATTGTTCCTTTCGCCGATGGGTTCACCCGCGCCGTTTAGCCATAGGGCGCGAGCGAAGTCCACCGCTGAACTCCGGAGCGCGAGGGAGGGCGACTGGTAGGCCGCTTGCCCCGACACGCGTGCACGCCGTCCGACTCCCACAGACTGCCTCCGGAAGCCCCATCCCCCAGTTACGGCTGTGCCACTTGCGGGCGGATCATGTACGTGGTGGTGGCTCGCGCTGCGAGCTGCCCGTTCGCCCAGATGTCCACTTCTGCGTATGCACTGCGCTTGCTTGCCCGCAGCACGAACGCTTCAGCGATTGCGACCCCTAGGGGGATCGGCTCGAGGTAGTTGATCTTCATCTCGATCGTCAGAAACACGGTTCCCGGCTCATAAACGGTGGCCAAGGCGGCTGCGACTGCCGTGTCGGCAAGGCCAAAGCTGGCGCCCCCGTGCATGACCCCGGCGGGCTGCATGAGTTGCTGGCGATTTTCGAGTTCGAGACGAGCGTATCCTGCCCGCAACTCCACAACGCGGATGCCGAGAAGGGCAGGGAAGAAGCGATTGTCCTCGTTGAAACGAGCAGCAATGGCGCGCGCCTTGTCCGGATTGAGCGGTGGATAGTCGTGCCCGTGCCGCCCCGAATAAAGCTCTTGTTGTATGCGAATATGGGCCATGGCCTCGCTCTCTAACTGGCTGCATCGTTTCAAGCCAGCGAGGGGAAGCACGGGTGGTGGCCGACGAGACCTCGATGAGAGCTGCGCTACGCGCCACGGTCAAGCCTTGGCGGGCTCGCACATCTTGAGGCGCGGTGGTTCGGGGGATTTTACTGCGGAAGAACGACATGCCAGCGGATTTGGCTTTCCGGCGGAGGCCGGTAACAGCACTGAACGCCGCAGTGCACAGTGGCCCGGAGGTGAAGCGCGAGCGCCTGACAATGATTGCTCAGCCTTTCGATGGCCCGCCGGATGCTTTTGCTTACGGCCTGTCGAGCCCGTTCCGCCTCGGGGGACGTCACGCGGGCCCGTTGGGCACGCCCGAGCTCGTGCAACAGCCACTCGCGTTCCTCGGTTAGCGCTCGAAGCAGTCCAAGGTCGTTGTGCCGTTCGGCACTGTCGAGTTCCGTGCCAATGTCGTGCAGCCGCCGGCGAAACTCGGCAAGGGCACGGCTGTCGAGTGGCGGGTCCACCGTCTGGCATTGCTCCCTCTCGGCGAGCTCGGACGGTTGTAACGCCGCGCGAGGCTCTGTGCCGCGATGTTCCGCGGCAAACAATTCCCCAACATAAATCGGTTGCCAGGGCCGACTTAACAAATGGCCTAGTTAACGTAATCCGATAGAGTCCCTGGCATGGATTACCTCGGCTCCAAACGTGATCAGCCAATGTTCCTTTTCCCTCACCCATTTGAAAACGGCCCCGCTAGCGTGCGAGCGGGCTGACCAGCCGAGGCCTGCACGAAAACGTCCCTCCGTCGCCGCCCGCCGGTCATGAGCGTTTCCAGCCTTTCCAATACGAGATGGAGCAGCCGGGTGATGCGCCTCAGCTTCGCAACTGCCTCGGGGCCGACAGGCGAGGAGGTCGCTGCGGGGGCACTGCTTCGATGCCGCCATCGGAGAAGATTTTCGCATGCGGAAGACCGACGGGAGACGAACTTTTGTGCACTGGCCGCAGCCCACTATTTGTCCTGCTACTCTTGCCGCGCACTGGAGTGCAAGGAGACTCGTGCACGCCTTGTCGTTTCGGCACAGCTCGTCCCTAAACAGTCTGTGGTCAACCACAACCAACCAGGGCACACCGTACCGCCGCAATCAGTTCTTCGATGGTGGCGCTGTCGCTGCCATCTTGATCGATCGCGGGGCACAAATCGACGCTCTCGCCCGCCAAAGCAATGCTCACGGAACGAGCTATCTCCTCCACGGTCACTTCGGAGTCTGCGTCGCAGTCGCCCACCGGCACGCTGGCCTCGGGGCAAGGGCCCACGATCTCGACCAATGGGCCTGCGTCACGCCACGAGCCGAAGCTCGCGACAATGTCGGAATCCCGACTTGCGGCATCGACGCGGACAATTTCCGTGGTCGGTTTTCGACCTGAGAACCAGGGGCTCGACCTGGCCACCAGCACTGTTCCTCCGTCTGTCGAAGGGGCCGCTCCCAACGCGAAGCTCTCGGGTTCGCTTTTCCAAACAACGCCCAAGGTACCGTCAGGCTCCAGCGCCAGCAGTTGGGAGCGTTTTCCTGACCCGATGGGAGGACAACAGGTGAGCAGGAGGGCTTGCTCTTAGGCCGGCGCGACGAGCCATTGCCACGGGGTGAGCGGGAATTGTGTCTCCACACGCAGTGATCCGGATAGATCGACAACTCGCCAACGCGAATTCGAGGTGAAGAAATGCAAGAGCTTCTGTCGTGAATCGAATCTCGCAAGGATGAGCCGAGTGGCTGACGGTAGAGCGAACTCGTTCGCGAGCGTCACTTCGAAGGTCGCCCTCCGCAGCACCAGCAAGCGCACGGATTCGAGTTCGCTTTGTGCGACCACGTAAATCGCCTCTGGTTGGTCTGGGTCCACAAAGACGGCCGCAACGGTGTCCGGCCTCGTGAGCTCGCGAAGCACCTGACCTGTAGCGGGATCGATGGCGGCCACGGCCTTTGGACCAAAACTGTAAATTAGCCCATCGACGGGGTCGCGCACGACTCCGCGCCCCACCCGATCCTCAGCCCAAATACGCCACAGTCTTCGGAGAGAGGGCCACTCGTAAGCGGCTAAAAATCCGGCAGCTTCTCCCGACTCAATGTGATCTCCGACGTCGAACGGCGTCCGAGAGACGACCGCGGAAACGTACACACGCTGAAGTTGCTCATCGTAGTTCAGCTCCGTGACCGTGTGGGACGCTGCCCACATCAATTCACGAGACACTTGCCGGAAGAGCGCTAGACGCCAAAAGGCACGATCCGGATGGGCGGGGTCGACTGCAGTCAACGTGCCGTTGAGGATGCCGGCCACCAAAAGGCAGCAGGCGGTAGCCGAGGCGTGCAAGCGGGCAGGTGCTGTTCCTCGCTGATCCTGTGCCTCGTCGACGGAGCTGCCTTGCGCACTTGAGACAGGCACGTCGACAGCCGACAGCTCTCCATCAGCTGATGTTCGCCGATCTGACGGCAGCGGCAAGACCGTAGCGGATGCCCAGCCGGCCACGGCCAGGCAAACGAATGCGAGCAAACACAGGAACCTCAGGCGCTTTGGGTTTCGCGGCGTCGCTCCTACCTGTCGCGCCAGGCTCTTGCGCTCTCCGCTCGAGGGCCCTCACCGTAGCAGCTCCATCATCGGCTCCGAGTGGCGACAGCAGAATCGACCACCATCAAATTGCCACAACCGGAGGCAGGGGACAACGATAGAGCCGAAAGTTGACTGCGGAAATGAGCTCGTCAATGGTTGGTATGCCATCGCCGTCGGCATCCAAAGGCGGCCAGTGGCTAAGCGCGAGGATTCCCAGGAGAATACGCGCGCTTCGTGTAAGCTCCGCGCTGGTCACGATCCGGTCGTGGTTGCAGTCACCGATGAAGTTGGGCCTCGTGCCGGCCGCCGCGGCGAGATCCAGGCGGGGAACACTTTGACCGGTGCGGTGATCCACCACTCTCACGCCCGTCCGCACGATGCGCGCCAGCGTGCACTCTGGCCGGTCATCCTCAACTCCACCTTGCCCGCGCAGTGCGGCAATTGCCCCACTCACATGCGGCGCCGCAGCCGAGGTGCCGCTGCCCCCTCCGGGCGCGCCGACACCGGCGTTCACGAATGCATCCCACAGGATTCGTGCTCCCGGCGCGAGAACTGTGAGGAACGGGAATGTGCTCGACCGACACCACACGCGGTCCGGGGCACTCGGGTCACCAGGACAGGCGCTGTTCTCTTGCCCGGTCAGCACAGCATCGTATACCGCTCCCACGCTCACAACCCCTGGGATGCAGGCCGGGATTGTGACTCCCGCGAGACCGGAGCTCCCGCTCGCCGCTACCGGCAGAATACCGAGCCGCCAGAGGTCGACGATGCGCCTGCTCAAATCAGCAAAGCCCGCACAGGGTTCAGAGTGAAGCGCAGGCGACCCGTCTGTCGGGACAAGCATGAAGCTCATGTTGACGGCCGCCACGCCAAGCGCGGCACCGTGGTCCAAAATCCAGTCTAGGGCATTGAGGACGCGCGTGAGGGGTTCGTCCGAGGGTTGACACTCTGCGGGAGGAAAAGCCCCCTCCAAAACCCTGAGTCCAATAATTCCGGCTGCCGGTGCCACACTGCTGGCAATTCCTGCGACGTAGGTATCATGGAAGGGGGGAGGTCTACGGAAATGTTGTCTGGGTGGGGACAAAGGAAGTCCTTCGTCCAGAGAACCCTGCAGCCCGACCGGCCCGAACCGTCACGGCACCCCTCTCCGAAAAGAAACTGACTACCGAAAAGGTCGAAGATGAGGCCGGTCTCAAGAACGGCTATCGACCGCCCCCCGGCCAAGCGCCCCGAAACCTCGGGCTGACGGATGAGAGGGAGGCTTTCGCTGAGCAACGGCTCGATACGAAAAGTTCGCTGAAGCCCCACCGCGCGGACGTCCGGGAGATCGAGAACTGCCCCCAGATCCTGGAAGGATCGGAGCACCACCGGAATTCCGTTGCGATTCGGTGGCCCCGACGGTGTGGAAACCACCCCGATCCCGAGTGCCGCAAGCTGGCTCGTGAGCGTAGCACGCTGCTCCCCCAGCAGCCGGCGTTTCAGCGCCGACGCCTCGACCTCTTAGGAGCGTATCCAGGCCGGGCTCGTTTTGTCGCGGAAGCGTAAGCGAAGCTTGCCATCCACGAGAGTGGTGTCCAAGTGCAGGAACACAGTGGGCTGTTCCCCTCTTTGCAAAGCATCAAGCACTTCTCCTGGAGCCTGCTTAGCGAGTACCCGAAGCTGCTCGAGCTGCCAAATGTAACGGGACCCGTCGCGCCAACGGAGCGAGCCTGACGGTCGAGCCTGCAGGGCGCTGCCATTCGCAACCACCTTTCCGGCAAACACTTCCTTCAGCGTACCTTGCGGTGCCCGCAAGCGCCCCTCGCGAAGAGCGCCTCTCCGTAGTGGTACGGAGAGATTCACGGTTTCCATGCGATCCTTCAGCTCGATTTGAATCGAGCCGCTCACTCCGCCTTTAACGAAAACGGCCACCTCTCCCCGAAACAGGCCGCTTTCCGAGGAATCCGCGCGGCGTACCGAACCAGCGATGGCGAGGACTTGAGCCCTGCTGCCAGTGCCTGCAGGAACTTGAGGATGCATTGAGGAGGGGCTGACCGCCAGCGCAACGAAAGCCGCTGCGCCGCCGAGCGGCCATTTTCGCCGTGTTGTCAAACCGGCCCGCCACGCCAGCCACGGGAGTAGGGCGCATAGCGGCCAGCGGGCCCAGCCGCCGGGGACAATAGCGCAGCCCCCACCGCCCCCGCCGGCAGGGTTCACGACGCGGACTCCGCCCCCGAAATGCTCGGGCACGAGTTCGAAGCCGTCAGGTTCGCCGCATCCGCGTAATCGCTAGCCACAGCATGCAAACCTGCGGGCGCGTGCGGCGAGACTTTCACGCGGCAGGTGAATAGAGGCCCGTCGGGAATCGGTTGCGTATTTTCGAAACTCAAGATCACCGCGGCGACCATGTCGCAGGTCTCCGGCCATTGCCAGCAGCCGCCGGGCCAGAAGGCGAACCTGCCCTCCTTGCCGATGGCGGGGTTTACCCAGCACTCAGGCTCTCCGGCTGAGCTTTGCGCGTTGGGCGTGTAGCGGGAATCGAAGAAAATGTTGTGGCTCACGGCTGCAACGGCTGACCCGTTCGCCAAGAAAGTGACAGGTAGCTCCACGACCCAGCCTGGTTGCGCTTCTACGGTGCCCACCTGGATTACCGGAGCCGCGTTGGCGCCCCGGGCGAGCTGGATCAACAAGGCCGCCACTGTTAGGTAGCACGGCGACCAACGTGGTCGGTCGGGACAATGTACG
This sequence comes from Candidatus Binatia bacterium, assembly GCA_026415395.1. Classification (NCBI taxonomy): domain Bacteria; phylum Candidatus Binatota; class Binatia (SeqCode); species Binatia bacterium. Next base: position 560,138 of record JAOAHD010000007.1, read on the forward strand.
ACCCACTTGCGCTGCATGTTGGGCCTCCTCCCTGACAAGCAAGACGGGACAAAATGCGTATCGGGCGGGACATAACCGCGCTCGGAAGGCCCACGCGCTTGAGGGCGCGCCACTGACAGTATGACGAACGCTACGAGAGCACATCGAAGACGTTTCGAGCCCGTGCACGTTCTGCGCGATTGTTAGGGTCCGCCGGAAACACTTGAGGCCGAGTGGTGAGGCGTTGTCGGTCACGAGGAGTTTCGCTTGACAAGCGGCCTCGGCCCGTTTAGTCCTGAAAGGCGTTCTTGAGGTTGGAATTGGTTCCATGAAGGTGCAAAACGTTTCCCGCAACGCCTTGGGTCTAGGGTTACTTGCGGAGCTGCTGCTTCGTTGCCCGCCCGGTGCGCCTGCGGGGACGTGATGGGTTGCCACGAACTCGCAGGACGCCACGGGCGGGAGCTGCTGCCCGTGGCGTTTTTTATTTGCGCCGCGGGCAACTCCCTCCCGCGGGGCTGGCGAGCGTGGCGTGGGAAACAGCGAAAAATGACTAGAAGGGAGTGGCTAAGATGCAGCAACACGATCCAAACGTCGTGAGGATTTTCGACACCACTTTGCGCGACGGGGAGCAGTCGCCCGGTGCCAGCATGAATGTGGAGGAGAAGGTGCTGGTGGCGCGGCAGTTGGAAAGGCTCGGGGTGGACGTGATCGAAGCCGGCTTTGCTGCGTCGTCCCCCGGTGACTTCGAGGCGGTCGCCAAGGTAGCCGCCACGGTGACCAAGCCGGTGGTGCTCAGCTTGGCTCGCACCCGCGAGCACGACATCGTGCAAGCGATTCGTGCGGTGGAAAAGGCCCGTCACCCCGGTATCCACGTGTTCATCGCGACCTCGGATCTGCACTTGGAGCGCAAGCTCATGATGAGCCGGCAAGAAGTCATCGATGCTGCCTGTTGGGCGGTGGAGTACTGCCGGAAGTACTTGGACTACGTGGAGTTCTCCGCTGAGGACGCCTCGCGGTCCGACCGTGACTACCTCGTCCAGGTATTTGGCGAGGTCATTCGTTGTGGCGCTTGCGTGGTCAACGTGCCCGACACCACGGGGTACGCCGTTCCCGAGGAATTCGGCGCGTTGTTCCGGTACCTCATTGCCAATACCCCGGGAAGCGAGCGGGTCATCTGGAGCGCGCACTGCCACAATGATTTGGGCATGGCGGTGGCAAACTCGCTGGCAGCGGTGAAGAACGGGGCCCGGCAAGTGGAGTGCACCGTGAACGGTATCGGCGAGCGAGCAGGTAACACGTCGCTCGAAGAAGTGGTGATGGCCATCCACACGCGGAACGATTTCTTCCAGCTCAGGACCAACATCGTTACCGAGCAAATCTACCCTGCCAGCCGCTTGCTTTCTCAAGTGACTGGTTTGGTGGTGCCGGCCAACAAGCCCATCGTCGGCGACAACGCGTTTGCCCACGAGGCGGGGATCCATCAAGACGGTGTCCTCAAAGACAAGCTGACTTACGAAATCATGCGGCCCGAATCGATCGGCCTGCCGAGCAACAAGCTCGTGTTGGGCAAGCACTCTGGGCGCCATGCGTTTGCCGAGCGGCTCAAGCAACTGGGGGTCGACTTGTACAACGTCGACATGAACAAGGCCTTCGCCAAGTTCAAGGAATTGGCCGACCGCAAGAAGTTCGTGTACGACGAAGACATTCTTGCCATCGTCACGGAAGAGGCCGTGCGCGGACCGGACTTTTTGGAGCTGCTCGAACTGCAGGTCAGCGCGGGCACCGGCAAAACGCCCACTGCGCAGGTTCGCATGCGGGTGGATGGCACCGTGAGGGAAGCGGCGGCTGAGGGCGATGGCATGGTTGACGCCTGCTTCAAAGCTATTTCCGATTCGGTGGGCGTGCACCCGCGCTTGGAGCGCTACGCAGTGAAAGCCATCACGGGGGGAACCGACGCCATGGGCGAAGTGTCGTGCTTGATTAGTCTCGATGGCGTCACCGCCACCGGCCAAGGGGCACATACTGATATTGTACACGCTAGCGCCCTCGCCTATGTGAACGCGCTCAACAAAATTCACAGTCGCCGCACGCGCTATCGCCAAATCTCCGGCGAAGAGCCGTAAGCGGCTAGAACATGGGAGGCGTTCGGTGCGGGTGTTGGTGTTGCCCGGCGATGGGATTGGTCCGGAAGTGACCACCCAGGCGCAACGGGTGTTGGAGCGATGTGCGGAGCGGTTTGGTTTTCGGCTGGAGTTTGAAACCGCCATTGTCGGCGGGGCCGCGATCGATCGCTGGGGAAACCCCCTTCCCGAAGCTGCGTTGCAAGCGGCACGGCGCAGCGATGCCGTGCTGCTAGGTGCGGTGGGTGGCCCGAAGTGGGATGACCCGCAAGCACCGGTGCGCCCCGAGCAGGCGCTGCTAGGCTTGCGCAAGGCTCTGGGATTGTACGCCAATCTTCGGCCCGTAAAGCCGTTTCCGGAAGTACTCGAGGCTTCCCCCCTTAAGGCAGATGTGCTCCGCGGCGTGGATTTGGTTGTCGTGCGCGAGCTCACCGGTGGAATTTACTTCGGCCAGCCGAGTGAGCGGCGGGTGGGTGCCGCAGGTCGCGAGGCGCTGGATACCATGATTTACAACGAGCACGAGATCGCCCGCTTGATGCGCACGGCATTTACGCTGGCACGCCAACGGCGGCGGCGCCTGGCCTCGGTGGACAAGGCAAACGTGCTCTCGTCATCACGCTTGTGGCGCGAGATTGCACACGAGGTGCGCCAGGAATTCCCCGACGTCGCGTATGAGGACGTGCTCGTCGATGCGATGGCGATGCACCTGCTGCGCCGGCCGCGGGACTTCGATGTGATCGCAACGGAAAATCTCTTCGGCGACATCCTGACGGACGAAGCCTCGGTGCTCGCCGGGTCGATGGGCTTGTTGCCCTCGGCCTCCCTGGGGGAGAACAAAAACGCGCTTGGCTTACCCCAAGGGCTGTACGAGCCCATCCACGGCAGTGCGCCCGACATTGCGGGGCAGGACAAAGCAAATCCGCTTGCCGCCATCCTTTCTGCGGCGCTGTTGCTCCGCCACTCGTGTGGGCAGGAGGCTGCGGCGCAGGCGGTGGAGAACGCTGTTGCCCGGGTGCTCGCCGACGGTTGGCGCACGGCCGATATTGCGCAGCCCGGTTGCCGGCTGGTGGGCTGCGAGGAAATGGGCAGCGCTGTCTTGCGGGCTTTGGAGGACTCCCGAGCAGAGGGATGAAAAAGGCGAGCTACAACGTTGCGGTGATCGGGGCCACAGGCACGGTGGGCCGCGAGCTTGTGGGTGTATTGCTCGAGCGCGGCTTCCCGCTGGCAGAGCTCCGACTCTACGCAACTTCCGCCTCCGAGGGTAGCGAGCTCGAGGGGTGCGAGTCCGCCGTCGAACCGTTGCGCGCAGATACCGACCTCAAGGGCGCTGATCTTGTGTTCCTCGCCTGCCCGGCGCCAGTTGCCGAGGATTGGAGCGAGCGCGCGCGTGCTGCTGGCGCCTTTGTGATCGATGTGACCGCGGGTTGTCGCGGGGCGAAGGTGGAACTCGTGGTCCCGGAGGTCAATGCAGAGAGGTTGGCCCATAGCCTCGAGCACCGCGTTGCCGGAAGTGCTCACCCCGTCGCCCTTGCCTTGGCCGTGCTGCTCTCACCTGTGCGGGAGCTCGCAGCTCTTCAGCGCGTTGTCGCCACGGTGCTCGAACCGGTGTCCTCCCTCGGGCGGCGGGGCGTAGACGTTCTCGAACACGAGGTGCACGCCCTGCTCAATGGCATCGAGCCTGAGGAGCCCGAAGTGTTTTCGCAACGTGTGGCTTTCAACGTGTTTCCGGCTTTGCCGGGAGGCGAGGGTGCCCGACAGCTTCCGCAACCGCAGGAGATCGCAAGTCAACTGCGGCAAATTTTGCGGGATCCACGGTTAGCCGTCGAAATCGTGCGCGTGCGCGTGCCCGTGTTTTTTGGGCTGGGCCTGAGTGTCGACGTTACGCTGCGCTCTCCCGTGACGCTGACGGCGGTGGAAGAGATGCTCCGTTCCGCGCCGGGCTTGCTGCTGGCCAGAGGCGGTGTAGGGAGGCCCGGGGAGCCGCGGCTCCCTTTGCCGAGCCCGGCCACGGTGGTCGGAAGCGATGCCACGCATGTGACATGTCTCGGGGTGGACCCGCAGGTGCCGGCAGCAAGTTTCTGGCTCGCGCTGGATAACACGCGCAAGGGTTCGGCCACCAACGCCGTGCAAATTGCCGAGCTTCTCGTGCGCGACTACCTGTAGGCGCGCATGCGCTACCGGCTCGTGGTTCAGTACGAAGGTACCGCTTACGCGGGATGGCAAGTGCAACCGCGAGCGCGCACCGTGCAAGGCGAGTTCGAGCGTGCCTTGGCGACGTTGACTGGACAGGCAGTGCGCGTGCTGGCAGCCGGGCGTACGGATGCAGGGGTGCACGCGGCGGGGCAAGTGATCAGCTTTGCTCTCGATCGTGCTTGGGAACCCGGGGTGTTGGTTCGTGCTCTCAACGCGCTCACACCGGAGGATATCTCCGTGCTTGCGGCCGACGTGGTGCCGGAAGACTTCCACCCGCGCAGGTGGGCGATCAGCCGGTTGTACACGTACCGCATCTGGAACCACCGCGTGCTGAGCCCATTTTGGCGCCGCTATGCGTGGCACGTCGTGCCCGCGCTCGATGTCGAGGCCATGCAAGCGGCAGCCGCAAAGGTGTGCGGAGAGCATGATTTTTCTGCTTTTCGTGCCGCCGGCTGCGAAGCGCGTCATCCCGTGCGCTGCGTGCTCCGCAGCAGCTTGCTGCGGGAAGGCGAGATCCTCGTCTACAGCATCGAGGCCAATGGCTTTTTGCGGCACATGGTGCGGAATTTGGTGGGCACCTTGGTCGAGGTCGGCCTCGGGAAGCGTGCACCGGAAGAGGTGGACGAACTCCTCGCTGCCCGCAAGCGCACACTGGCGGGACCGACGGCACCGGCACACGGGCTGTGTCTGAGCGCCGTGCGTTACCCCGACCCACTGGCGAAACCCTAGGACTTGCAACCGTTGTTAGTGATCGGGGGCAACGCCCGGAGGCAAGAAAGGGCCAGCAAGCTCACGGTGGCGACAAACGGCCCGCAGGCTCCGGTTGGTTAAGAGTGCGCTGACCGGCAGCTCGCTGCCCCACTCGCGCGGCCTCCCGAGAGTGGCGCGGTATGGGTTGAATTCGGGCAAACACTTTGACGCACATCGCGGCGTGTCTCCTACGGAAGACTCTGCGCTGCCGGCGGTGCGGATCGCACGCATGGTCCCCCACTCCGTGGCCACTGCGTTGGCAAGCTTGAAACTCGAGGGTATATAGATGCGAACAAGTGTTAGGAGCAGCGTAGGAATGCCTCGAACGCGGCTTACGCGAGTCCGTGGGGCGTTGCCCTGGGGTTGTACCCATCGAGAGGCGGGCGGAGGCTGCAAGTGGGCAGAGTGAACGGAAAGCTTCGCACCCGGCCGAGCGGGCGAGAAAGGAGGTCGTGATGGCAGAGGCGCATCACCCGGTCGATGAGCGGATTCGATTGGTGCATGGGGATTTTTACGCGCAGGATCCGCATGCGTTTTTTACCTGGATGCGTCGCCATGCGCCGGTGTATTGGGACGAACAAGGGAAAGTGTGGGGCATCACCCTTTACGAAGACGTGATGCGGATTTCTCGCGATGGGGAGACGTTCAGCAATCGGTATGGAATGCGGCCGGACTCTCCACCGATGCCGTCGATGATCAACCTCGACGATCCGGAGCACAAGCGCCGTCGCAGCCTCGTAAATAAGGGCTTCACTGCGGGTCGCGTGCGGGCACAAGAGGAGAAGATCCGCCGTTGGTGCTGCCAGCTCCTCGATCGCGCACAAGAAAAGGGCCGGTTCGACTTTGTCCGCGAGGTCGCCCGGCCGCTGCCCATGTTGGTGATTGGCGACATGCTCGGCGTGGCCGAAGAAGATCATGAAATGCTGCTGCGTTGGTCGGACGAGTTGATTCTCGGATCCACCATGACCGCCCCCCTGGAATATATTGAAGCTGCGCAGCGTGCCTTTGAGGAGTACGCTGAGTACCACAAGCGGGTCGCCGAAGATCGCCGCCGGCGCCCGCGCGAGGACCTGATCAGTGTACTCGTGCACGCTGAGATCGATGGCGATCGCTTGAGCGAAGATGAACTGCTGCACGAATCGCTGTTGATCCTGATCGGCGGGGATGAAACCACCCGCCACGTTATCAGCGGCGGCATGTACGAACTCTTACGCAACCCGGATCAGTGGACACTGCTGCAACAGGAGCCAGCACGCATCCCCGTGGCGGTGGAGGAGATGCTGCGCTGGGTGAGCCCGATTCAAAACATGGCGCGCACGGCCACGCGCGACGTCGAACTGCGCGGGCAAACCATCCATGCTGGCGAGAAACTTTTGCTGCTCTACCCATCGGCAAACCGGGATGAGAGCGTGTTCCCGGAACCGTTTCGCTTCGATGTTACCCGCCAACCCAACGACCACGTCGCCTTCGGTGGCTACGGAACACACTTTTGCCTAGGGGCGAACCTCGCCCGCTTGGAGCTGCGGGTGTTGTTCGACGAACTGGCAAAACGCAAGCCCCAACTCGAGCTGTTGTGCTCGGAGCCCCCACCTCGCCGGCCGTCGAACTTCATCGTCGGATTCGAGTCGTTGCCCGTTGCGTGGCACTAGCCCGCGCTGCGCCTCCCGTGTGCGCCGGTTTGTTGCCTTCCGCCGCGTACGGGAGCGATCAGCGCCTGGCTTTGCGCCGGGCTTGGCTGTCTGCCGCGACGACGGAAGTGAGCGCTCCGCACCGTGCCGACTGCAGTGTCGGAGAAGCTGCACAGGGCGCACGGGCGCGATCCCGCGCCTTCTAAGGTTCGGACACTTTGGAAAGGTGCCTTTCCTTGACTCGTTTGGATGTGCTCGTTAACCCGCTTAACTTTCAAGGGTAGATCGCCGTGTCCGAAGAGCTGTCCGATCAGGAGCGCGTTCGTCGCCAAAAGCTGGAACTGCTCCGTGCCCGCGGAGTGGATCCGTATCCCAATGACTTTCGTCCCACCCACAGTGCGGCACGGGTGCTCGAGTGGTACGGCACTTACGACGCGCAGTCGCTGGAGCAATGCAGGGATGTCGTGAGCGTTGCGGGCCGCATGCTGAGGCGGCGCGACTTTGGCAAAGCTTCCTTTTTCCACTTGCTCGACCGCAGCGGCACGATTCAGGTGTACGTGCGCCGCGATTTGGTCGGCGATGAGGCATTTGAGCTCTTCAAGCTAACCGACCTGGGGGATTTTTTCGGCGTGGTGGGTCGCCCGTTCCGCACACGCACGGGCGAGCTTACGATCGAGGCGCAGCAAATTCGTTTGCTGGCGAAGGCACTGCGTCCGCTGCCGGAGAAGTGGCATGGGTTGACCGATGTCGAGGCACGCTATCGGCAGCGGTACTTGGACTTGATTGCCAACCCACAGTCGCGCCAGGTGTTTTTGTTACGCTCGCGGTTGATCGAGCGCGTGCGGGCATTCTTCAACGCGCGCGAGTTTATCGAGGTAGAAACCCCGATGATGCACCCCATCCCGGGCGGGGCGGCAGCGCGACCGTTCATCACCCACCACAATGCCTTGGACGTGGACTTGTACCTTCGGATTGCTCCGGAGCTCTACTTGAAGCGGCTCCTCGTGGGTGGCTTCGAGCGCGTGTACGAAATCAACCGCAACTTTCGCAACGAGGGCATTTCGGTCCGCCACAACCCGGAGTTCACCATGTTGGAATTCTATTGGGCGTACGCAACGTACGAGGACCTCATGGTGCTCACCGAGGAGCTGTTTGTCACCCTTGCAGACGAGCTCAAAGGCACGCGCGTGTTACCCTACGGCGACTGGATGTTGGACTTCACCCCTCCGTTCCGCCGCTTTTCCATTCCGGCGTACTTGGCCGAGCGTGCCGGTGTGGATGTAGAGGCATTGTTCGCCCTCGACGAAGCAACGATTCGGCAAGCCGCGGTCCGACTCGGAGTGCAACTCGAAAAGGACTACGCCGGCCACTATGGCCCGGCTGCTGCGGGGCACATGCTCGTTGACCTATTCGAGGCGGCGGCGTTGCCGGACCTCGTGCAGCCGACGTTTGTGTACCACTATCCCGCCTCAGTTTCGCCGCTTGCCCGGCGAAACAAACAACACCCGACGTTCGTCGATCGCTTCGAGCTGTACTGCGCGCAACGGGAGATCTGCAACGCTTTCTCCGAGCTGAACGACCCGTTGGACCAGCGCGCGCGTTTCGAGGAGCAGTTGCGTGCGCGTGCCGCCGGCGACGAAGAGGCGCACGCCATGGACGAAGACTTCCTCCGCGCGCTGGAACACGGCATGCCGCCTGCGGCCGGCGAGGGCATTGGCATCGATCGCCTGGTCATGCTGTTCACCAACTCGCCATCGATCCGCGACGTCATCTTGTTCCCGCAGTTGCGGCCGGAGTAAGCGGCGCGCATCGATCGTCGGCGAGACCAGGAGCGAGAGTCCATGCGGTACGAGCTGTTGATTGCTTGGCGCTACTTGCATCCGCGGCGCGAGGGATTCTTAGGCTCGTGGACGACGATTGTGTCCGCCTTGGGCCTCTTCGTTGGCGTTCTTACCCTCAACGTAGTCTTGGCCGTGTATACCGGTTTCGAGGAAGAACTGCGCCAGCGCATTTTGGATTTCCACCCCCATTTGGTGGTCGTGAGCTTTACCGGTACCGTAAGCGAGCCGGAGCTTTTGGCGGAAAAGGTCAAACGCAATCCTGAAGTGCGGGCGGTGGCTCCGTTTGTCTTAGCGCAGGCGATGTTAACTTCGGGGGCATCCGTCACTGGCGTGCTGTTGCGCGGCGTGACCGCAGCATCCGAAGAGGTCATGCCGCTCAGTCGCTTCCTCCGCGAGGGGTCGCTCGCGCCGTTGTATGGCCAGCAGGGGGAATCACCCACAGCCCCCCCGGCGATTGTCGTCGGCAAAGGAGTGGCCGAGAAGCTGCGCTTGCGCGTCGGTGATGTGGCCGAACTGGTGTCCCCCGCAGCAGAGAGCACAGCCGTCGGGCTGGTGCCGCGCATGCAGGCCGTGCGCGTGGTTGGGATTTTCGATTCCGGCCTTGGCGAGTACGATGGAGTGCTCGCTTATGCGAACCTCGCGGACACGCAGCGGTTGTTTCATTTTGACGGACGCATCACAGGCCTCGAGGTGCGCTTGGCGGACGTGTACGCCGCGCCCCGCGTGAGCCGCGAGCTCACCGATTCCCTCGGGTTTCCGTACCGGGTGCGCAACTGGATCGACCTGAACCGCAACCTGTTTTCCGCCCTCACGCTGGGGAAAATTGTGTACTCCATCGTCTTGCTCCTGATTGTCTTGGTGGCCGCGTTCAACATCGTCTCTACGCTGATCATGGTCGTGATGGAGAAGCGCAAGGATTTGGCGATCCTGCTGTCGATGGGGGCCACCCGTGCCGGAGTGCGGCGGATCTTCGTGAGCAAGGGGATGATTATTGGCGCGGTGGGCGTGATCGCGGGCAGCGTGGCCGGATACCTCTTGTGCCTACTGATTCAGCGCTATCGGTTCATCGAGTTGCCGGCGGACGTGTACGCGATCGACCGCTTGGCGGTGCGAATCTACCCGGAGTACTTCTTGGTGGTCGCCGTGGTCGCCTTGTTGTTGTGTTGGCTCGCAACGTTGTATCCCGCCCGGCAGGCGTCGCGGCTTTCGCCGGTCGAGGTGATCCGTTTCGAATGACGCACATGGGCAGCTTCTTGCGGGAGCGTTTGCCATTTCCACTGCTGATTGGGCTTCGCTACCTGCGCGCGCGCCGGCGCGAGCGGTTTATTTCGCTAATTACTTGGATCGCCTTGGGCGGAGTGTTCTTGGGCGTGACGACTTTGAACCTCGTATTGGGCATCATGACGGGCTTCGAAGAGGACTTGCGGGATCGTATCTTGGGCTTTCAAGCCCACGTGGTCGTGCAGGCCAAAGAGGGGCCGGTGGCCGATCCTGACGCAGTGCTCGCTGTGGTACGCTCCACCCCGGGGGTGAGTGGTGCGGCGCCAGTGGTGACGGGTCAGGTCATGCTGACAACCCCGGCCGGGGTCACTGGCGCCCAAGTGCGGGGGATCGACGAGCAGGCAAGAAACGTGTGGCCGCTGGCGGAGCAGATCAAAGGAGGCGAGTTCGGTGACCTTTTTCAGCCGCGGCCAGTGCTCAGCGATGTCGAGCCGCGGCGACAAGTGATGCTGCCGGCGATCTTTCTCGGACACGAACTCACTCGGCAACTGGGCGTGGTCGTTGGGGATCCCGTGAGTGTAGTTTCACCGCTGGCAACACCGTCGGCGGTGGGCTTGGTGCCACGGGTGCGTCGGTTCGCTGTCGCTGGCTGGTTCGAGTCCGGCATGGCGGAGTACGATGCAGCGCTCGTGTACATGAACCTGCGCGACGCGCAGCGCTTTTTTGACCTCGGTCAGGGCGTTTCGGCCATCGAAGTGCGGGCAACGTCGCTCGACCACGCGCGCTCGGTTCGCGATCGGCTTCGCCAACGGCTCGGTGCAGGCTACGAGGTGCGGGACTGGATGGACAACAACCGCACGCTTTTTGCTGCCATGCAAATGGAAAAGACGGTGTACTTCCTCGTTCTCTTGCTCATCGTCCTCGTGGCGGCGTTCAACATCGTGGCCATGCTCGTACTCACGGTGTTGGAGAAGCGTAGGGACATTGCCGTGCTCAAATCGCTCGGCGCAACCGCGGCGGATGTTGCTGGCATTTTCCATTACAAGGGGTTGGTAATCGGCATCGCAGGCACGCTTGCCGGTAGCTTGATTGCGTTGCTGTTGGGAGGAGCATTGCAGCACTATCCGATTGTGCCGCTGCCGGAAAACGTCTTTTACGTCGATCGCTTGCCGGTGCGCATGCATTGGTCGCACTTCTCCGTGGTTGCCGCCGCCTCGCTCGCGATTTGTTTTCTCGCCACGATTTACCCAGCGCGGCGCGCGGCCCGCGTGGTGCCCGTCGAGGTCCTGCGCAGTGAGTGAAGTCCTCATTCGAGCAGAGGGACTGTGCAAGGTGTACGGCGATGGGCACCGCATCACCGTGCTGGACCAGCTCGAGCTGGAAGTTGCTCCAGGCGAGGTGCTCGCCATCGTTGGTCAGTCGGGCGTGGGCAAGAGCACGCGGCTTCAGAGCTTGGGCACGCTGTACAAGCCATCGGCTGGGCGCGTGTGGTTCGAGGGCCGGGATGTGTTTGCGCTGGACGAAAAGCAACAAGCAGAGTTCCGCAATCGGGAGATTGGCTTCGTGTTCCAGTTCCACCACTTGCTGCCCGATTTCGATGCGGCGGAGAATGTGATGATGCCGGCGTTGATTGCGGGGATGCGGCGCTCGCAGGCGTTCGCTCGCGCCCGAGAGCTGTTAGATCGGGTGGGCTTGGGTGAGCGGCTCGATCACCGGCCGGGGCAACTGTCGGGTGGAGAGCTGCAGCGCGTCGCCATTGCCCGGGCGCTGATGCTCGAACCGAAGGCGGTCCTGGCGGATGAACCGACAGGCAATTTAGACCCAGAAACCGCGGCTGAAGTGCACGCCTTAATGCTCGATTTGAACCGGGAGCGCGGCACGACGCTCGTGTTCGTCACCCACAACGAAGCGCTGGCTGGCTTGGCGCATCGCGTTTTGCGCCTGCATCACGGGAAATTGCATCCGGTTTGAACCCACGGCCCGACGGCGGCGCTTGTTCGATCGCGGCTCGTCGAACAAACCCGTGGCGGCACCCGCGGTTGCCCTGGGGAGCGGTACCAGCGCCTGGCGTTCGTGCGGGGTCGGGAATAGGACAAGCTGCAGATCGGGGAGAGTAGCCCGGAAATGCGCAGGGGCGTGGCTCAGGGGTGGCAGAGCAAACGAAGAGCAACGCTCCGCACGCGCCCGTACCGTGCAGAAGCAACCGGCATCAGTCGCTGGTTCGGTCGTCGATTGGTGCGACCGCAACGCCAATCCGCTCGGTCGCGCGTCGCCAGCCGTCGCGCGCGTTGTAATAGAGGCGGTACTCGTCGCGGTAGCGGACCACCTCGAGCTGGTAAACGAACGCACGTTTCCAGCCGTGGTCGGTCGGTGCGAGAATTGGTCCGGGCGAAGCCGCTTCCCAGGCAATACCGTCTGCCGATTGGAGCACGCGGATTGCCGAGCGGCTGCGGCCCGCATCGTCGCGGTAAATGCCATTTTGAAAGCCGAGAAAGCTCTTCCCGCTCGCGTACACTTTGATCGCTCCGGCGCCGAGGTTGGCGTAGCGGTCATGCGCCGCAGGGGCCAAAATCGGCCTCCCCAACTTCCGGTAGGGGCCTTGTACATGATCGGCTTCGGCAACGCTGATGTAGCGCGGCTCCACGACCCAAGTGTCCCATAGGACGACATTGGCCGCACTGTAGTACAGCCGAAAGCCAAATTCCCCACGTACAGCGCAGGGATTACTCGTTGCAGGCAACACCGTGCCCTCCCAAGCGTGCTCGGGCTCGAGCAGGAGGCGCGGCGCGCTCCAGTCGCGCAGATCGAGCGAGGAACGCACGGCAATACCGCGGCGCCTCCAGCGCAGGAAGGTCTCGTAAAACAAAAAGAACCGACCTTCCCAGCGCCGCACACAGCCGCGGATCCCGCGGAACAATGGCCCTCCCTGCTTCTGCCAGTGAATTCCGTCGTCGCTGACATAATGGTGAATGGCGGTCAGCGTGTTGCAGAAGAGGTGCCACCGGCTGTCGGGGCTATCATCGGGCGGCACAATCGTCGGATCGCCAATCAGCCACGTGCCCCGCGGCGGTTCGATGATAGGATTTGCCGGATGGTCGCGAAAGCACAGGTAGAAGGGCCGATCATTCATCAGGACCGCACTCCGGAAACACGTTGTGGCCAACCACTGTCCCTTTTCTCTTCACCTGGCAAGGGGCGGTTCAGGCAACACTGCGCCGCAACTGGTGGCGAGTCGGCCCTTGGTGCCGACGATCAAACCCTTGCTGGTGGCGCGACCGCGGGGACAAGGGATGAGGCTCAGCTCTAGCGCGGAACCGGCGGCTTTAAAGGAGAAGGCGAAATCAAAAAGCGCAGGCGAGCTAGCTGGGATGGCGGCGTGGTTTACTCGCCGAGTGGGGTTTGCTAGCGGTGCGGCGCGAGGCGGAGAGCGAGGGGAAAACATGCACTGGCGATGGGTGGTGTTGGGGCTTGCGCTCCTGCTGAGCCTCGCAACCGCACCGCCCGCGCAGGCCCAGCGCATCGACCGCGTGGAGATTCGCGGGAACCAACGCGTGGAGGAACAAGCGATTCGTGTGCAACTCGGTGCGCGCCCCGGGGTGAACTTCGACGAGGCGATGGTCGACGAAGACATCCGAGCCCTGTGGCGCACGGGGTTTTTCGACCGCGTCGAAGCCGACTGGTCGGTGGAAAACGGCCAGCACGTGCTCACCTACCGGGTCCGCGAGCGGCCTTACATCAAAGAAGTCGTGATCGAGGGGCAGAAGAAAATCTCCAAGGAAGATATCGACGCAGCGCTCAAAATTCGCCCCAACACGATTCTCGACGTCAACAAGATCCAGCGCGGCATCGAGGAAGTGAAAAAGCTTTACGCCAAGAAGGGATATCTCGACGCCCGCGTGGAATACAAAACCGAGCCGCTGCCCGATAACCAGGTGCGCCTCCGCTTTCACGTGGACGAGGGAAAAATCGTCCGCATCGCGGAGATTCATTTCGAGGGTGCTCGGGCGTTTTCGAAGCGGCAGCTTCTCAAACAAATGCAGACTCAAGAGAAGTGGTTTCTCTCGTTCGTTACGGGAGCGGGCAATTTGGATAGCGAAGTTCTGAAAACTGACTTGGAGCGCCTCACCGCCTTTTACTACGACCACGGGTACATCGATGTGAAAATCGATGAGCCAAAGGTCGAGCGGCGCAAAGATGGGCTGCACGTGACCATTCGCATCGATGAAGGCCGGCCGTACAACGTCGGCAAAGTCGAGATTGCCGGTGACCTCTTGTCCGACATGTCGCCGGCCCGGGAGCGCTTGAAACTTAAACCCGGCGAGCGCTTTCGCACCAGCCGGCTGCGCGAAGACATCTCGATGCTCACCGACTTTTACGGCGATGCTGGTTACGCCTTCGTTAACGTCACCCCGGATACCGACGTCGACCCAAACAGCCGGACGGTCGACGTGACCTACAAGGTCAGCAAGGGTCCGGAGGTCTTCATCGATCGGATCATCATCAGCGGCAACACCAAGACGCGGGACAAAGTGATCCGGCGCGAACTGCGCTTGGGTGAACAAGAAAAGTTCTCGGGCACGAAGTTGAAACGCAGCCAAGAGCGGTTGCGTCGCTTGGGTTTTTTCGAGGACATCAACATCACCACGCGCAAGGCCGCGCGCGAGGATCGCCTCGACCTACTTGTCGATGTGAAGGAGGGGTCGACGGGCGCATTCTCCGCCGGGGCGGGTATCTCCAGTGGTGAGACGTACCTGTTCAACGTGCGCCTCTCGGAGCTGAATTTTTTGGGGCGAGGGCAGCGGTTGATACTCAACGCCGATTTCGGTTCGATCCGCCGCAACATCAGTTTGGACATCTCGGAGCCGTACTTCCTGGACACCGAGCTCACCCTGGGGTTCACGGCGTTTAACTGGCAGTTGATTTTCGATCAATTCACGCGCGGCGGAACCGGCACAGCCGTTCGGCTCCTTTATCCGCTCCCGGCGCTCGGGTGGGATCAACTCTGGGGATATTCGCTGGAAGACACCCGGCTCGGGCTCGAGTACCGCTTGGAAAACGCTGAGATTACCGATGTCTCCGCGCTCGCGCCCTCGCAAATTGCCGCAGAACAAGGCAGTAGCTTGACTAGCAGCCTCACCCCCCGCTTGTACCGCGACACCCGCAACCACCCGTTTGACCCGACGGCCGGCTCTCTGCAGGACATCTCGTTCGAATTCGCGGGCTTGGGAGGCCAAAGTAAATTTTTCCGCTTCGAGGCACGCACGCGTTTTTATTACCCCTTCTATCGCAGCGAAAACTGGGGCACCTTCGTGTACTCGCTCGGGGCCCAGCTCGGCTATGGCCGGGGTTTTGGAGAGCGTGTCGAGTTACCGCTGTTCGAACGTTACTTCCCCGGCGGCATCAATTCTGTGCGTGGCTTTCGCATCCTGTCGCTGGGTCAACGCGTGCCCTTGATGGATCCCTTCGGCAACAACCTGGGGCGGACATCGATTGGCGGAAGCCAGCAGTTGATCTTCAACAACGACCTCATCTTTCCCATCGTGGAAGCGATCGGACTCAAAGGTGTGGTGTTCTTCGATGCAGGGAACGCGTTCCTCGCTTCGCGGGGGATCGACCTTGGCGAGATGCGCTTGGCGAGCGGTGCGGGCATTCGCTGGCTCTCGCCCATCGGTCCGTTGAGGATCGAAGTTGGCTTCCCGCTCAATCCGCGCGTGGGTGACGATCGGCAAACCGTGATGTTTTCGTTCGGCGGCCCGCCATGACCCTGCTTGCACCTGCGTCCGGTTTTCTCGATAGACCCGAGCTTCGGATGTTTGCTGAAGGAGAACCGTATGAGACCAACTCGGATTTATTGGCTGATCCTGCTCCTCTTGTTGCTTGCGCCGCCACTCCGAGCAGCCGACGTGAAGATTGGCTTCGTGGATTTGCAACGGGCTTTGAACGAGTCGAACCGCGGCAAAAAAGCTAAAGAGGAATTCAAAACCGAGGTCGAGAAGCTGCAAGCGCAGCTTAAGAAAAAGAAAGACCAACTCGACAACCTGAAGGAACAGTTGGAGAAAAAGGGCGCGGTGATGAAGGAGGAGGAGCGCGCCAACTTGGAGGAGGAGTACCGCAAGAAACTCCGAGACTTCGAGCGGGACTACAAAGACTCGCAGGCCGATCTCCAACGTAAGGATGCTGAACTCACCGGCGCGATCCTCAAAGAGCTGCAAGAGGTTATTCAAGAGTTCGGCGAGCGCGAGGGCTACACGATGATCTTCGAAGCTGGCTCCAGTGCTGTGCTCTTCGGTGCGAAGGGTGCGGACCTGACCGACCAGATCCTCGACGAGTACAACCGCAAGAAGAGATAACTTCCGAGGACGGGCCACACGATGGGCACGCCGCTGAAGACATACGAGATCGCCGAGCTCCTGCCGCACCGATATCCCTTTTGCTTCGTGGATCGCGTGCTCGACCTCGTCGAGGGTCAGCAGATTCTCGCTTGCAAAAACGTTTCGTTTAACGAGCCCTACTTTCCGGGCCACTTTCCCGACCAGCCGGTGATGCCGGGGGTGCTGATTTGTGAGGCCCTCGCGCAAGCAGCCGCGCTGATTGCCCATCGGGTGCTGCGAGGGGAGCAGAGCAAGAAGGTCGTCGTCTTGAGTGGGATCGATAGCGCACGCTTCCGCCGGCCGGTGTTGCCAGGTGATCAACTGATCCTGGATGTCAAGCTTGTGCGCCGCCGGCCGCCGTTGTGGAAGTTTCAGGCAGTGGCCAAGGTCGACGGGCACGTGGTGGCCGAGGCCGAGCTGCTGCTCACCGAAACTGAACAGGTGCGTTTGTGAGCGAGGTCAAAATTCACCCGCTTGCAGTTGTGGAACCGGGTGCAGAGCTGGATGCCGGCGTGGAGGTCGGCCCGTTTGCGGTGATTGGCGCCCGCGTGCGCATCGGTGCCCGAACGCAGATTGGGGCGCACGCGGTCGTGACCGGCAACACCGTGATCGGGGAAGACAATCGCATCTTTTCGTTCGCTTCGATTGGGCACATTCCGCAGGATCTCAAATACCGCGGCGAAGAGAGCCGCGTGGAAATCGGCAACCGCAATACCATCCGCGAGTTTGCCACCGTGCATTTGGGCACCGCAGTTGGCGGCATGGTGACCCGCATCGGCGACGACAACCTGCTGATGAACTACACGCACATCGCGCACGACTGCCAGATCGGGAGCCGGGTGATCGTTGCCAACGGAACGCAATTGGCTGGGCATGTGGTGGTGGAGGATTATGCGGTGCTCGGCGCACTCAGTGGCGTTCACCAGTTCGTGCGCGTGGGCGAGTCGGCAATCGTCGGAGCGGGTTCGATGGTTTCGCAGGATGTGCCGCCGTTTTGCAACGCCACCGGTAACCGCGCCACCTTGCATGGGCTGAATATTGTTGGGCTCACGCGCCGTGGCTTTAGCAAGGAGCTGATCCAGCAACTCAAACGCGCTTACCGGATCGTGTTTCGCTCCGGGCTCACGGTGGCCGAAGCCGCAGCCCGCGTGCGTGCGGAGTTTGCCGGCATTCCTGAAGTGGAGCGCTTCATTCGCTTTGTCGAAAGTTCCACACGCGGCGTGTGTCGTTAGGGGCCGCTGTTTGAGGTCCGTCCGCGCGCGTGCCGGTGTGCGCCGAGATCGACCGCGAGGTGTGCGCTCGCTGCCGCGGGGAAAAGTGCGGGCCAGAGGTGGGATGCTGCTGCGCCGTCTGGCTCGCGGGCGTGCAAACGTTGGCGTGGCAAGTTACGTTGAAAGCCTGCCCATGCAACGGATCGGCTTGATTGCGGGGAACGGGCGGTTCCCTCGAATTTTCGCAGGTGCCGCGCGCGGGCTCGGATACGAGGTGGTGGCCGTGGCCCATCGCGGGGAAACGGAGCCAGCGCTGGAGCGAGAGGTCGACCAGTGCACCTGGATTCAAGTGGGACAACTCGGGCGCATCATCGACGTGTTTCGCGCCGCAAAGGTTACCGAAGCGGTGTTCGTTGGCGGCATTCGTAAGCAGGCACTGTTGGAGCAATTCGCGCCAGACGAGCGCGGCTTGGCCTTCTTGGGCCGGCTAGCGCATTTTGGTGACGATGCCGTGCTGCGCGGCTTGGCGGAGGAACTCGAAGGCGAGGGGATCCGGATTCTTCCATCCACGCTGTTCCTGGAATCGTTGCTGACCCCGGCTGACGTGCTGACGTCCACCGCCCCGACGCCGGAGCAGTGGGAGGATATTCGCTTAGGAGTGCGCGTCGCCAAGGCGATTGGTGAGTGGGATATCGGGCAAACGGTGGTGGTGCAAAACCGGATCGTGCTTGCAGTGGAAGCGATCGAAGGGACGGACGCCACGATTGCGCGGGCTGGCCGTCCTGGTGCGGTGGTCGTGAAAGTGAGTAAACCCCAGCAAGACTTGCGCTTCGATGTTCCTGCCGTTGGACCGAACACGATCGACGTGTGTGCCTCAGTCGGCGTGAGCGTGGTGGCGCTGGAAGCAGGGAAAACCTTGCTGCTCGACAAAGAGGCGTTGCTGGCGAAGGCGGATGAGGCGGGAATCGCCGTGGTGGGGGTTGTGCCATGAGTCCGCGCATCCGTGCTGCCGTGATTGGGGCGGGCTACCTCGGCCGCTTCCACGCTCTCAAATACGCGAGCATGCCTGAGGTGGAGCTCGTGGCGGTCGTCGATGTCGATGCGGGGCGCGCCGCCGCCGTGGCTAAGGAAACGAACACGCAAGCACTGGTCGATTACCGCCCGCTGTTAGGGCAAATCGATTGCGCGAGCGTTGCCGTGCCCACACCGCTGCACTGCTCGCTCGCTACCGATTTGCTTTTGGCGGGAGTGGACGTTCTCGTGGAAAAACCGCTGACGGTAACGGCCGCCGAAGGCCGCCAACTCGTCGACCTGGCACGCCAGCACGGACGGATTTTGCAAGTGGGCCACCTCGAACGGTTCAACCCGGCACTGCAGGCCGTGCGCCGCATATTGACCGAGCCACGGTTTGTGGAGTGTCATCGCCTGGGCCCATTCGTGGAACGGGGCAGCGACGTGGATGTGGTCCTGGATCTGATGATTCACGACCTCGACGTGTTGTTGAGTTTGGTCCCGAGCGAGGTGGAGCATGTGGAAGCGGTCGGCGTGCCCGTGCTTTCCCCACACATCGACATCGCCAATGCCCGCTTACGGTTTACCAACGGCTGCATTGCCAATCTGACTGCGAGCCGCGTGGCACTGAAGCGCGAGCGCAAACTGCGGCTGTTCCAAGCCGACACCTACGTGGCCCTCGATTACGGCGAGCGCCACATTCGCATCGTGCGCCGCATCGTTGATAACGGCACGCCGCGGATCGACGTGGAAGAGCTAGCTTTGGGGGAGGCGGACCCATTGTATGCGGAAATCGACCACTTCTTGCATTGCGTGCGCACGCGCGAGCGCCCGTTGGTCGATGGAGCCACAGCGCTGCGCGCCTTGGAAGTGGCGGAGAAGATTCGCACGGGGATGCTCACGGCATGAAGCGGACGGTGATGATCGTCGCCGGCGAAGCATCGGGAGATCTGCACGGCGCAGCGTTGCTCCGCGCTCTCCGTGAGCATGATCCCAACTTGCAAGCGTACGGCATCGGCGGCCAGCACCTTGTTCGCGAGGGGTTGCAGATTCTCGTGCCCACCGATGAAGTGGCGACGATGGGGTTAACGGAAACCTTGGGGAGTTTGCGCCGCGTGCTGCGCGCCTATCGTTTGGCGCGGCAAAGCTTGCGGGAACGTCGGCCCGATTTGGTCGTCCTCATCGATTACCCGGATTTCAATCTGCGGCTCGCACGGCGGGCGAAGAAGCTGGGCCTCAAGGTGTTTTATTACATCAGTCCGCAGGTATGGGCGTGGCGGCGTGGGCGCGTGCGGCTCATGCGCCGCGTGGTTGACCGTTTGGCTGTTGTCTTCCCCTTTGAGGAAGCTCTGTACAACGATGGCGGCGGCCGCTTGGCAGTGTTCGTCGGCCATCCGTTGCTCGACTTGGTTGTGCCGACGCGTGCGGCTTCGGACACGCGCGAACTGTATGGCTTGGACCGCAACCGACCGCTGCTCGCCTTGCTGCCTGGCAGTCGGCGCAAAGAGGTGGGGGCGCTGCTCGGTCCAATGCTGGCCACCGCGCGCGCACTGGCGGAACGCGGTTGGCAAAGCGCATTGGCACTGGCCCCCACATTGCGGCAGGCGGACCTGGAGGAATTCGTTGCCGCTGGCGCCATGGCGGGAATGCCTGTTGTTCACGGTGACACTTATAACCTTGTTCACGCGTGTGACGCCGCGCTGGTCGCCTCCGGGACGGCCACTCTCGAAGTGGCGTTGCTTGGCAAGCCGATGGTGATTGTGTATCGGGTGTCTCCGCTCACTTACCTGTTGGGCCGAATGCTCATTCGCGTCGATCATATCGGCATGCCGAACCTGATTCTCGGCCGGCGGGTAGCGCCGGAGTTTTTGCAACAGGACGTTCGCCCTGAGGTGCTCATTCCCGCGGTGGAACGTGCATGGGAAGAACGCAGCGCATTTGCACGCTCTTGGCAGGAGCTGCGCGAGCGGCTGGGTGCCCACGGCGCTGCTCGCCGCGCCGCGGCCCTGGCATGGGAGCTGGTCGCATGAATCGCACATCGATTTATCGGCGGCTGCTCAAGTATCTGAAGCCGTACATTTGGCCGCACTTCGCGGTGGCGGTGGTGTGCATGCTCTTGTTCAGCGCCACCAACGGCGCCATGCCGTTTTTGATTCGGCACGTGTTCGATGACGTGTTCACCGCCAAGGACCGGGTGGCGCTGCAACTCTTGCCGTTCGTGATCATTGGTGTGTTCCTGTTTCGTGGCTTGGTTAGCTTCGGCAGCACATACCTCACCGAGTACGTCGGACAGCGTATTATTGCCGACTTGCGGCGGGAGCTGAACGACCACATCCAACGCTTGCCGCTGTCGTTCTTCCACCGCACGCCGACGGGCACCATTGTCTCCCGGGTCACCAACGATGTCGCCCTCGTGCGCTCGGCGCTGACCGATGCGGTGGCGGCAATTTTGAAGGATGCGTCGTCACTGGTCATCCTGGTCGCCGTTGCCTTTTACCAGGATTGGTTGCTCGCCGTGATTGCCTTTGTGGTCTTTCCTGCCTCGGTGTTGCCGTTGCTGCGGCTATCGCGGCGGTTGCGCCAAGTTGCCTGGCGCGGACAAGTGACCATGGGCCAACTCACTGCGCTGCTGCAAGAGACGATTCAGGGAAACCGGGTGGTCAAGGCCTTCAACATGGAGGAGTACGAGCAGCGCCGTTTCAACGAGGAGAACGAACGGCTTTTCCGCTTGGCGATGAAGACGACGCGCATTCGTGCGTTCACCACACCGATGATGGAGATCTTGGCTGCCTTGGGCATTGCCGGCGTGGTGTGGTACGGCGGCTACAGCGTCATCGTGGGCGGGCGAACGCAAGGTGCCTTCCTCGCCTTCTTGACGGCGCTGTTCCTGCTCTACGAGCCATTCAAAGGGCTGGCGCGCACGAACTCAGTGGTGCAGCAGGCCCTGGGTGCAGGGGAACGGGTGGCGGAGTTGTTGGACACTCCCCCGGAAGTGGCCGATCGCCCAGGAGCGCGGGAACTCACGGATATCCGGGAGGGAATTCGCTTCGAGCGGGTCAGCTTCCGCTACGAACACAACTGGGTGTTGCGTGATATCAACATGGAGCTCCGGCGTGGCGAGGTGGTCGCCTTGGTCGGCATGAGCGGTGGCGGCAAGAGCACGTTGGCCGATTTGATTCCGCGGTTTTACGACGTCACCGAGGGGGCCATCTACATCGACGGAGTCGACATTCGCGACTACACGCTGGCGAGCTTGCGCCGGCAAATTGCCGTGGTGACGCAGCACACCTTCTTGTTCAACGATACCGTGCGCAACAACATCGCGTACGGCAGTGCGGATACCGACATGGAGCGGATCGTGGCGGCTGCGCGCGCGGCGAACGCCCATGATTTCATCGAGCGGCTGCCGCAGGGATACGACACCGTGGTCGGCGAGCTTGGCGTCAAGCTATCCGGCGGCGAACGGCAACGCATTGCCATTGCGCGCGCCTTGCTGAAAAACGCGCCGCTGCTCATTCTCGACGAGGCGACTTCGGCGTTGGACTCGGAAGCGGAGCGCCTGGTGCAAGATGCCTTGGAGCGCTTGATGGAGAATCGTACGAGCCTGGTGATTGCCCATCGCTTGTCGACAGTGCGTAAGGCCGATCGGATTTACGTGCTCGTCGATGGCCGCATCGTGGAACAGGGCACGCATGAACAGTTGCTGGCTCTCAATGCGGAATACCGCAAACTCTACGATTTGCAGTTCCGCGACGAGGCCATGTTGCCGGCAACAAACACGGTGCACTAGCGAACGCAATTCGGTGTGGTGGGATGAGTCCGTTTTGGGAGCGCACGTTGCTTGCGATTGCCCCGCGCCTGTTCAGCGGCGGGCTGGCAGCGTTGCAGCAGAGCTTGCGGATTCAGTTCGTGGGAGCCGAGGAGCTCTTCGAGCGCTGGCGGCGCGAAAGGGTGATCCTGGCATTTTGGCACAATCGCGTCTTGCTCATGCCCTTGGCAGCGCAAGGTCAGCCGATTTGCATCCTCACGAGTTTCAGCCGCGACGGTGAGCTGGCTGCGCGCGCCTTGGCCCGTTGGGGTATTGCCACTGTGCGCGGCTCGGCATCGCGCGGGGGCACGGCCGGGTTTCTTCAGTTGGTGCGTGCGTACCGGCGGGGCTTTCACCTGGCCGTCGTACCCGACGGGCCGCGCGGGCCGCGTTATCAGGTCAAACTCGGAGTCATTCATCTGGCACGGGCAACCGGCGCTGCGATTTTTCCCGTGACTTACAGTGCGTCGCGATTCTTGCAGTTGCACAGCTGGGATCGTCTGTTGGTTCCACTCCCCTTTGCAGACGTTCGTTACTATGTTGGCACACCGCTACAGGTTACGCCGGACTTGTCGGGCGATGCCTTGGAGCGCGTGCGGAGAGAACTCGAGCAACAGTTGTGCAGCTTGACGGAAAGGGCCGACCGGGAAACCGCTCGGCAACTGCCACAATGACCGGAACCGCCGACAAGCGCGCGGAGAGGACCGACTCCGCCGAACGTGAATCGTTGCCGTTTTCATACCTTGTTTACGACGTTGCCGGCGCCGTGGTCTCGGCGATGGCGGTGCCCGCTTGGCCGCTTTTAGCCTGGACCCGCTGGGGCAAGTACTGGTTGGAACGGCTGGGACGCACGCCGCAGGCAGCGCCGATGGCCGAGGCACCCGTGTGGATCCACGCCGCGTCGGTGGGAGAAGTGCTCGCTGCGGAACCACTGGTGCGCGAGTTGCGCCAACGACGGCCCGGGTTGCCAATTTTCGTGTCGACTACTTCGGTGCCTGGGCGGGAAGCCGCAGCCCATCACGTCGGCGCCGACGCCGTGAGTTTGGCACCCCTGGATGTGGCGTGGCTGACGGATGCGGCGGTGCGCAAAATCCGCCCGCGAGCGCTCGTGCTGATCGAAACCGAGCTGTGGCCCGCCTTGATCCGCTCGGCGAGGAGAACAGGAGTTCCCGTTGTGCTCGTCAGTGGCCGGATTTCTGAACGTGCGGCCCGACGGTACGCCCGCATCCCGAAACTCATGCGCTCGGTGTTGCGTTGCGTCGATCTTTGCCTCATGCAGTCGGCGCTCGACGCCGAGCGCATTTGTGCTTTGGGTGCCGTGCCAGAAAGGGTGAGGGTGGTGGGCAATCTCAAATTTGCCCGGCAGGCGTCGATGGTCGTGGCGCAGGGCTGCGACAATCCGCTGGCGCGGTGGCTCGGGCAGCAGCCGCTCCTCGTAGCTGCCAGTACGCATCGCGGGGAGGAAGAGCTGGTTCTACAGGCGATGATGCGGGTTTGGCAGCACTACCCGCAGGCGCGGTTGCTGCTGGCGCCGCGGCGGCCTGAGCGGTTCAAGGCAGTGGCCGGGCTCTTGCAGCACAATGGCATTGCGGCGTTGCGCCGGAGCAAATTTCGCGAGCCGGTTGGCGATGCCTCAGTGGTGCTGCTCGACACTGTCGGTGAACTCCCTAGCTTCTTGGCGTGCGCAACGGCCGTGTTCGTGGGCGGTACGTTCGACCCCAGCATCGGCGGCCACAACGTGCTCGAACCCGCGTTGTTTGCCAAGCCGGTTGCCTTTGGTCCGCACACCGAGCACGTGGCGGAAGCAGCGCAACGGCTGCTCGCAGCGCGTGCCGGGGAGCGCGTCAGGAGTGCGGAAGATTTAGCGGCGCACTGGCTGCACTTGCTTCGGCAACCTGAGGTTGCCAAAGAGATGGGGTTGCGTGGCCGCGAGGTTGTAGCGGAGCAGCGCGACGTAGCCGCGCGCTACGCGGTGGAGATTTGCCAATGTATCGAACGAGGCCGAACGAGCCCGTGAAGGAAACCATCGCGCGACTGTTGCGCGACGTTGTGTGGCGCCGGCGCGGGCTGGCCGGGCGGCTCGCCAACGTGGCGCTGCAACCGGTAAGCGCGGCTTACGGCTGTGCGGTAACCGTGCGCAACTGGCTGTACGACTTTGGTCTTCTCCGCAGCGTTCGTGTCGATGTTCCCGTGATTAGTGTGGGAAACCTGGCAGTTGGGGGTACGGGCAAAACTCCCATCGCACTGTGGCTTGCCAAGAAATTGCAAACACGCGGTTACCGAGTGGCGGTGGTGCTCCGCGGGTACGGTGGCGCGGCGCGTGGCCCGGTGTTGGTGAGTCGCGGTCGCGGGCCGGAGGTCGATGCGCGACATGCGGGCGACGAAGCGATTGTGTACGCGAAGACGTTTTCCGGCGGGGTGATTGTGAGTCCTGAACGAGCGCAGGGTGCGGAGCTCGCGCGAAGTGTCGGATACGATGTGGTTGTGCTCGACGATGGCTTTCAACACCGCGCACTGGCGCGCGACTTTGA
This sequence comes from Candidatus Binatia bacterium, assembly GCA_026415395.1. NCBI lineage: Bacteria > Candidatus Binatota > Binatia (SeqCode) > Binatia bacterium. Next base: position 584,802 of record JAOAHD010000007.1, read on the forward strand.
CTTGGTGCTTCTCTCGGGCCGTCTCGGTGGCCTGCTTCCGGCGGGTCCGCTGCGGGAGTCGTTCCGGAGCCTCACCCGCGCACATGCTCTGGCAGTGGTGGACAAAGGCTTGAACCTGCGGCCGCTCGGCCCGCCACGCAGCGCGGCGGGAAAGCCTTTGTTTTACATCCGCTTGCAACCGACGGCATTGGTCGAGTCCGATGGTGGGCGCTGGAACGTGCGGCCCCTGCAGGAGCTCTCGGGGCGACAGGTGGCCGCGGTAACCGGTATTGCCGAACCGGAGGCTTTTTACTTGGCACTCCAGCAATGGGAAGTTCGGGTCGGCGAAATTTTCGAGTTTGGTGACCACCACGTGTATTCGCTCGCTGACTGGCACGCATTGAGCCGGAGTGCGCAGCGCTTCGATCACTTGGTGACGACCGAAAAGGACCTGGTGAAGCTCGAACAGTTTCCGTTTGCGCGCGGGAAGCTGTTGGCGTTGCGTGTAGAGCCAGTGGTCGAGCGCGAGGAGGAGCTGTTAACGCTGGTGGAAAAAACGATCGTCGCGGTGCGCGCTCCGCGGCTGCAGACATTTGAGCAAACTGCCGGAGGGGAACGGTATGCGCATTAGTGAAGAGCTGTTGCAGGTTTTGGCTTGCCCGAAGTGCAAGGGCGAGGTGTCGTTAACTCCGAATGAGGATGGCCTTGCGTGCTACAAGTGCAAGTTGCTGTATCCGATCGACGACTACGACATCCCCGTGATGATTATCGAAGAAGCGAAACCGCTGTGACGTGAGTCGTGGTGGTCCCCAATCTCCGAGTTCGGCTCTATTCGGTAAGTCCTGAGCGCACTCGAGCAGTGGGCGAGCTCGTCGAGTGGCGAGAGGGTGGGTGGAGCTTTCTTGCGCTGCAGGAGTGGAGCGAGCCGTTGCCAGGCTTGGTTCGGTCCGTGGCCGCGGACCGCTACCCTCCATCATGGGAACGGCGCTCCTGCGGGCGCGACTTCATCGTGATTGCTCCATTGGGGGCAGGTCACAGGCAAGCGGTGATCCGGCCGTACCGGCGCGGAGGCGCGGTGGGCAAGGTGGTGAGGAGCACGTATTGGGGCTGGCGGCCGCGCTGCTTCGCGGAGATTCGTTGTCTCGTCGAGTTATCGCAGCGCGACATCCCGGTGGCGCCGCCGGTGGGGGCTGCTGTGCGTTGGCGCCCGGCGTGGTTTTACGAGGCTTGGTTGGTCACGCAGTACGTGGAAGGAAGCAGCAGCTTGTGGGAATGGCTGCAGCGGTGCCCCCCAGCGCAAGAACGGCGGCAGGTGATTGATGACCTTGGTCGCGTTCTCGCGAACTTCCACCGAACCGGAGCACGACACCCGGATTTGAATCTACACAACGTGCTCGTCCAATCCCGCGGCCAGGAGCTGCGGGTGTGGCTCGTCGACTTGGATCGTGTCGCCCTCGCTCGCACCCCGACAAACCCGCAGCCGAGCTTAGCGCGGCTGTGGCGCTCGGCTAGGAAACTCGATCCGCAGCAACGCTACTGGACTAGGGCCGACCAACAAGCGTTAGAAGACGCTGTTGAGGTCCGGTTTGCTGGCCGATGACCCCAGTGGCGCCGCGTGTTGCGGGCGTGCAGAAAATTCTGATTGTTTTGCTCGGCGCCATCGGCGACGTGACGCGCGCCTTGCCCATTCTGCCGCGGCTGCGCGCCCTCTACCCGAACGCGCGGATTGGCTGGGCAGTAGAGCCAGCCAGTTTGGCGTTGGTAGAGCGACATCCGCACATCGATGAAGTTTTTCTCTTCGAGCGGCCGAAGGGATTGCGCGCCTTTGTATCGTTTCTTCGGGCGGTGCGCTGCTTTGCTCCGGATCTCACCCTCGATCTCCAACGGCACGCAAAAAGCGGAGTGATTACGCTCGCCAGCGGTGCGAAAACGCGCCTCGGCTTTCATCGGAAAAATTCACGCGAGGGCAACTTTCTGTGTCTTTCCCACACCATCGAGCCGCAGCCGCATCTGAGCTCGAAGCTCGGCCAATTCCAACGTTTTGCCGATTGGCTCGGTGCACCAGTGCTGCCGGTGTCGTTTGGCATCGTGCCCACCGCAGCGGAGGAGCTCCGCGTGGAGGAGTTGCTGAGGAATGTACCGCGGCCCTTCGTGGCCGCATTTGTCGGCTCGAGCGCTCCGAGCCGATTATGGTTCCCAGCGCGTACCGCCAGGGTGATCGATGCCTTGCACGCTCAGGGAGTTGCGACGGTGTTGGTGGGCGGGCAGCGCGAACGGGAATTTGCGGCCTCAGTGCGGGAGCAGACGGCAGCACCTGTGTTGGATTTAACGGGAGCGACAAACTTGCGGGAGCTCTATGCGGTGTTTCAGCAAAGCTCAGCTGCCTTTGGCCCCGACTCCGGGCCGATGCACATTGCCGCCGCCGCAGGAATTCCCGTGGTCTCGCTGTGGGGCGCCACGAGCCCCCAACGTTCCGCACCATGGGGGAGCGAAAGTTTGGTCATCGAAGGCGCCGCGCCGTGCAGCCCGTGCTATCGCAAAGAATGCCCGATTGGCCGCGCGTGCATGGCAGCGATTTCGGCAAAGCAAGTGCTGGAGCGCTTGCAGGTCGCACTCGGCAGAGATTCCGTGCAGTCGTGAGGCGGAGCTCAAAGAGCGGGAACGCTGAGGCATCTCGCTCCCATTCCACGGACATGATCCGGGGCGAACTGGAGCCCCACGTGCCCCGGGGCGGCGCGGTGGCAGGCATCGGGAACATTTCGGCGACGGTACCGCGCACGGAAATAGAGCCTGGGAAAGATTCCCTGGTCAATCCAGAAAACGTTGCGCCTCCGAAGCGTCTCGCCACGGGCAGATTGTTGCCCGGCCGAACACCCGATAACGAGTGTGTGCCACTAGCCGGTAACCGAGATCGGCAAACCACCTCGGGACCGAGCGCAACAATCGGGCCCACCATGGCCGGAGCTCTAGAATTTCGCAGAGGGCGAGCAGGGCCTCGGTGCGCAACAACACGCGGCGGCCAGCTTCAGTTTGTATCAGTACCGCCACGCTCTCCAACTGCTGCGGCAGTGGCACGAGCGCGGCGCGAAGCCGAGCGGCGGTGGCACCCTGCAGTGGAGCGAAGACAAGCCGTTGGTAGGGGTCGTGATCGAGAAGCCAGCGCACGCTGCGCTGACACAGACCACACTCGCCGTCGTAAAAAACGATGTAGGGAGCCTGAGCGGGGGAGGGCGTTTGCGCCACAAGGAGCAGGCTACGCTGCCGTGGTTGTGAAAACAACTTGCCGTAAACCGCGATCAGGAGGCTGTGCACGGCTCCGCCGCGCACACACTGCTAGCGAAAATACCTGCCCACAAACGTTGTGCGGCGAGCCTTCGGCGGCGCGGCATCGCAGCCGTGCTTTTCATTTCCTGCCAGTGTTGGTAACGGTGGCAAACCATGTTGTTCACGACGCTCCGCAAAACCTTTGGCCCGCCGCCCGTGCCGCTTCTGCTTGTGTTCGCTGCGTTTCTTGGCTGTGCCGGCAACGGCTCTAACTCAGCGATTCCGAGGTCGAGCCCAACCGCGACGAGCACCCCGCGCCCGCAGCCGACCGTTACGCCCACGCTGCAGGCATTGTCCCCTACCGCTTCACCGACGGCATCCGCCACTGCCACCGCAACGCGGTCGCCCTCCGCGTCTCCGACCGCCACCGCCTCCCCATCCGCCACGCCCACAGCACCACTAACCCCGTCGTTCAGTCCGACCCTCGCACCTACCGCCACCTTCACACTCTCTCCGAGCGCGACTCCTAGCCCGCTCGGTTCGCCGACCCCGTCCTTGCCGCCGTCGGGCACCGGGCTTTATGTGGGTGTGGCCAAACGAAACATCACGCCGGATACGCCGGTATTTCTCGGCGGCTACGGGCTCGGACCAGCTCGCCGCTCCACGGGCGTGTTGTCGCCGATTTACGTGCGCGCCCTAGTGATCTCGGATGGCGTGCGTACGGTAGCGTTCGCTGCCAATGAAACGCAGGGAACGTTTGCCGCATACAAGCGGGGCCCGTTCGGGCTCGCAGACGTGCGGGCCGCGGTGGCACAGGCGACCAGTGGCGCGATTCCGCCAACGCATATTGTCGTCAATTCCGATCACAGTCACGCGGGCCCCGACACGACGGGCGTGTGGGGCGGACTGCCGAACAGTTACATGCAGTTTTTGTTCGACCAAACGGTGGGAGCCATCGTCGATGCTTGGAATGCTTTGCGGCCTGCAGAACTACGCGTTGGGGCCGTGGATGCCACGGAGCTGTTGCGCAGTCAGTTCGGTGAGCCACCCAACGATCGGGTCGACGGCGAACTGCGGGTACTCGCGGCCTACGACGCCGAGAATCCCAAGCGGCCCCGTGCAGTGCTCATCAACTTTGCAGCCCATGCGACGGTGATGGGGGCAAGCAACACGCTACTGTCGGCCGATTGGCCGGGCGTGGTGGCCGATATGACCGAGGCCGAGTTCGGGCTCGACGGTGCAGTTGTCATGGTCGCCGACGTTGGGCGTACGCAACCTGCCGACCGTGGCGACCTGGAAGACGTCGAGCGGCTGCAAGAGTATTCGAACCGCGTGCAAGCCAAGGTGCGGGCGGCGATGCAGTCGTTAGTCGCGGTGCGCGGGACAACGGTAGACGCCCAGCAGTTCTTTCTACGCGAGCCGTATGGCAATCCGCTCGTGGAATACACGCTGTTAGCAACCTTAGTCTCGCGGAGTTTGAACCCGCCATGGGTCGAGGGAACATCCATTGGCACTGTCGTATCAGTTGCGCGGGTCGGCGAATTGTTGTTCACGGCTGTTCCCGGCGAAGGTTACCCGGCCATCCATTTCGAGCTGCAGCAACGGGTCCCAGCGCAAAAGCACTTCATTTTTGGGCTCGCCAACGACCAACTCGGCTATCTCATCGCGCCTGAGGAAGGGTACGAACAAGTGCGGGCTGCTGCCCCCGAGAACGACAACGCCATTTTCAACGTGAGCCCCGCGATTGGCGACCACGTCTTGTGCGTGGCTTTGGATGGCGTTGCCACCATCGGCTTCACGGTGCAGGAGCCGCTAGCGAAATGCGCGCGCTGGGCGGGGGAAGACCGCTCGCTGCCCGTGCTGTGGGAGTGAGATGCCCATGGCAGTGACATACCGGGATGCCGGAGTCGACATCGACAAAGGAGAGCAAATTGCCCGCGTGGCGGCGCGCGTTGCGCGGCAAACCAAGCGCCCGGAAGTGGTGGCCGGCGTCGGCGGATTCGGCGCGCTCTTCCGTCTTCCGCGCGGCTACCGGCGTCCGCTGCTCGTTGCGGCCACCGACGGGGTGGGAACGAAACTGGCGGTGGCCGCCATGGCCGGCAAGCACGACACGATCGGCATCGATCTCGTGGCCATGAATGTCAACGACATCCTGACCCTCGGGGCCGAGCCGCTGGTGTTTTTGGACTACTACGTTACCGAACGCTTGGAGCCAGCGGTGACCGAGCAGGTGCTTCGCGGCATTGCGCGTGGCTGTCGCTTGGCCGGTTGTGCCTTGGTGGGCGGGGAGACGGCAGAACACCCTGGGTGTATGCGTCCGGGTGAGTACGACCTAGCAGGGTTCGTGGTCGGCGTGGTGGAGGAAAAACAGGTCATCGACGGTCGCAAGATTCGCGCGGGCGACGTCGTTCTGGGTTTGGCCGCGAGCGGGTTGCACAGCAATGGCTTTTCCCTAGTTCGGCACGTGCTGTTCGAGCGCGCGCGGCTCGATGTCGCGGCGGAATTGCCTGAACTCGGCCGTCCGCTTGCCGAAGAGCTGCTGGAGCCAACCCGCATTTATGTGCGGGCCGTGCGCTCCTTGCCGCGGGCCAGCATTCACGGCATGGCGCACATTACCGGCGGTGGCTTGGTGGAAAACATCCCGCGCGTGTTGCCACGTGGGTTGCTGGTGCGGATCCGCCGATCCTCGTGGCCAGTGCCACCGATCTTTCAGCTCGTCCAACGACTCGGAGAAATTCCGGATGCCGAAATGCTACGCACCTTCAATATGGGAGTCGGCTTCGTGTTGGTGGTCTCTTGCGATGCGGTCGACTCGATCGTCGGGGCGTTGCGCCGGCAGCGAGTGCAAGCGTGGGTGATTGGCGAGGTCGTGCGACGGCGGCCCGCCGAGCCAGCGGTCGTGTTCGCATAGCGAACTCCGAGCGGGAGCCCATGTTGGTGCGGAAGTCCATCCCCGTTCCGAGAGCGGATGCAGCTTGGGTTTTGCGATGACGGAGCGGGATAGCACCGAAGCGGGGGCAGCGGAGGAGCAGCGTCCGCACGTCAGGGTGTACACCGACGGCGCCTGTAGCGGGAATCCCGGGCCGGGTGGCTGGGCAGCGGTGCTGGTGTCCGGGCCTCACCGCCGGGAGATCAGCGGTTTCGAACCGGAGACCACCAACAATCGAATGGAACTCCGCGCAGCGATCGAGGCGCTGCGCCTTTTGAAGCGGCCAGCAATGGTCGATGTGTACACGGACTCGGAGTATCTCCGGCAAGGCATGCGAGAGTGGCTGCCACGCTGGAAAGTCAATGGCTGGCGCACGGCCAATCGCCGGCCGGTGAAAAATGCCGACTTGTGGCGTGAACTCGATCGCTTGTGCGCGCGTCACCGCGTGCGCTGGCATTGGCTGCGTGGTCATGCCGGTCATCCGGAAAACGAACGCTGCGATCGTTTGGCGCGCGCGGAAATTTCCCGCCACGTACAGGGGAAGCGTGGTGCCTCGGAAGCGAGGTGAGGTCTGCGGACCCGTGCGGTGACAAGTTTGGCCGCAGCCGGTAAACTGGCCGCGCAGTGAGCATACGGAGGTCAGTATGGCGGAAGCAGGCAAGGCCGTTTCGCCGCCGCGGGCGGCATTGGTCGCGATGGATTTCTCGGCACCTGCACGCCGAGCGCTGGAACTGGCACTTTCGTGGCTGCCGGAGGCGGAAATCACCGTGTTGCACGTGATCGACACCGAATTCGCCGAACGGGTCGATGCCGAAGGAATCGCAAGCCGCGAGCAAGTGATTCAGCGATTGCGCAGCCATGCGGAAAGCGAGTTGGCGAACCTGGTGTCGGAGTGTCAATCCGGCAAGGTAGACACCATGATCGTGGAGGGAAGCCCGTTCGTGGAGATCGTTAAGCTCGCGCGCGACTTGGATGTCGACTGCGTGGTCATGGGTATGCACGCGGTTGCCCGCGGCTTGGGCGAGTTGCTCACTGGCAGCACCGCTGAACGGGTGCTCCGCGCAAGCCATTGTCCGGTCATTTGCGTGCCTTAGCGCTTGCTCCTCACGGCTGGAGCGGCTGGAGGGGACAAGCCCCGAAACTCGCGAGCCGCAGGGTTCCCGAGGGACGTGAGCGCGGGCGGGGAGACGGACTCTCGTCTCGTCGTTGGTGAACTCAGATGAGCCGCAGAAGATGTCCGCCTTCGTCTAACGATCGCGCCACTGCGGGCTGCGGACTGCTTGGTCTCGGTGTCCCAACTCGGTCGTGCGCAAGTCGGATGGCGCCGAATGCTGTCGTGGACCCTGCCACAGGATCTACGAACGCAACACATGCGCAGGGGGCCACGCCATGAGTTGCACGGGCAACCGCAATCGGGTTCGACGTCGGTCCCGTCGGTACCGGCGCTCTCGAACCGGCGTATCCCAAAGCGGGTGCTGCATTCCAGGAAACCCAGGGCCACCTTGACGCTGCCGTTCGGCCGGGGCCCAAATGGCCTCGCAAGCACGTTTCCACCTACACTGTGCAGCTTTCGCTGCAACTCGTTGTCTGGCCCCGCGGTAAAACAGATCCTGTGCAATCCGATGGGGAGCGGTGACGCAGCCGAGAGCACTCTCGACCTCAGTGGCGCGAAAAGGGCCCTGAACTGGGGGCTTCCTTGGAGATCACAAAACCAGGCTGCTCGGATCGCGGCCACCGGCACAACGGGCCAAGTATTGATCAGACCGGAAACTCATTAGGATACGTGGGGCATGCGTGCAGGCACAGGGAGCGTATCGACGGAGGCGTGGATGAGGGGGTTGACTCGCTCCCAAGATTCCCAGCCGGATAGGTGGGCCGTCCCCTCAATAATCTCGAGTCGTGCACCCGGAATGAGGGCAGCCTCCGCGCGAGCTTCAGCGACGGGATAGATGGGATCACGGTCGCCAGGGTGACGACCTTAATTCTTTCCGCCATGTCCGAGTAGGTTCAATTGCCAGGTTAGTTTATCTTCGGCTCAATCATTGTGTTCCTAGAGTCCGTCTCGATAACTGCGGGCACGATCCTTGAAAGTTCGTCACGCATCTTAAGAGTGTCCGGAAGAGTCAGCCGGAAAATGAGTCGGTGAAAAGTTCTCGACGCGGCAAAGGGGAGCGGGCTGGTGGTCTCCGGGAAAACCCCGAGCGCAAGCGTGAATTGTTCGATACTTTCTGGGGCAGTGGTTCGCAGTTTGCGTTCACCTCTTCAGCGTGGGCTAAGTTGCCCGTCGTGGCACTCTCGCGTAACGGCGGTGGTGACCGTGAGGCGTGTCTCGCCATGCACCGCTGCCCACGGATTGCACGGGCATTCCCACCCCTCGGCAGCCTTGTCCATCACGTACGACGCGGGAGCAGTGCAGGTCCGTTGCGCCGCCGGTATGCCCGGTGCTGTGTTCCAGAGAAGAACACTCTAACCGCCGAGTTCGCCCACGATGGCCGGGGTCGCCGTTGCGGTGGCGGAGCCGTTCGCGATGATAGCCAGAGTGACGATCGACATCGTGCGCCGCGAGTTTCGAACGCGGTAGTTTTGCCTCCTGGTCGCCAATCTCTGGGGGCACGAACGGCCCGAAATGTCTCTTCCGCTCCCTGCTCGTGCGCATATACTGGGAGCCGCCCTCTAGTCGCAACTCGTAAATCCGATCAAATTCGGGAACTTCTTCAAAGCCCTGCTAAGGTGAGGGCCACGAAAGGGTGGAGGCATGCCCGAACGACGTTGGCAAATTTCGCTTTGGTACGTGCTTGCGGCAGTGTTCCTGCTGGTACTCACCTACTCGTACGGCTCCTACGAGCCCACACAGGAGATTTCGTACTCCCAGTTCAAGGCACTCCTGAATGCTGGGAAGGTCACCGACTTGGTCCTCACTCCCGAAGAGGTGCAAGGTCGGCTCAACGACCTCGATGTCGGTGATTTGCTCACTGCAGAGCAGCTCGCGCGCTTCAAGCACACCGGCGAGCGGCAACCGAGGTTCAAGGCCGTGCGTGTGGAGGATCCGAAGCTTGTGGAGATCCTAGAAGCCAAGGGAGTTCCATTTGCTGGACGCACCCCGAATACTTGGCTCACCAACGTCTTGTCTTGGGTACTGTCCGCATTGCTCTTTATCGGTATCTGGCTATTTGTCCTCCGCCGCCTCGCTGGCTCGGGAGGACCAGGTGGGCTCATGGCCGTCGGGCGTAGCCGCGCCAAGGTATACGTGGAGAACGAGACGAAGGTCACGTTTGCCGACGTTGCCGGCATCGACGAGGCGAAAGAAGAGTTGCGTGAAATCGTGGAATTTCTGAAAACGCCGGAGCGCTTCCGCCGCTTAGGGGGCAAGATCCCGAAGGGAGTTTTGCTGGTCGGGGCGCCGGGCACTGGGAAAACGCTCCTAGCTCGGGCTGTCGCCGGCGAAGCCAAGGTGCCGTTTTTTAGCATCAGCGGTTCGGAGTTCGTCGAGCTATTCGTGGGTGTCGGTGCTGCGCGCGTGCGCGACTTGTTCGAGCAGGCGAAACAGAAGGCGCCTTGTATTGTGTTCATCGACGAGCTCGACGCTCTCGGGAAATCGCGGGCCATCAATCCGCTCGGCACGCACGATGAGCGGGAGCAAACGCTCAACCAGTTGCTTGTGGAAATGGATGGCTTCGATCCCAACGTCGGCGTGATCATCATGGCGGCCACCAACCGGCCGGAAATTCTCGACCCGGCGCTGCTGCGTGCGGGCCGATTTGACCGTCACGTGGTGCTCGACCGGCCGGACGTCAAAGGTCGCGAGGCCATCCTCCGCGTGCATACCCGCAACGTGAAACTCGGGCCCGACGTGGATTTGCAGGTCGTCGCGCAGCGGACGCCAGGGTTTGTCGGGGCGGACCTTGCCAATGTGGTCAACGAGGCTGCGTTGTTGGCCGCACGGCGCAACCGCGAATACGTGACGATGCAGGACTTCGATGATGCCGTGGACCGCATCATTGCCGGCCTGGAGCGCAAGTCGCGGGTGATGAGTCCGCGGGAAAAGCGTATCGTTGCGTACCACGAGGCTGGCCATGCGGTGGTGGCCTCGTTGCTTCCGAACGTGGATCCGGTGCGCAAGATCTCCATCATCCCACGCGGGATCGGGGCACTCGGTTATACGCAACAGTTGCCGACGGAGGATCGTTACCTCATGACCCGTTCGGAGCTGGAAAACCGCCTGTGCGTGCTCTTGGGCGGCCGCGTGGCCGAAGAGATCGTGTTCAGCGACGTGTCCACGGGCGCGCAGGACGACTTGCAGAAGGCCACCGACATCGCGCTGGCGATGGTCACGCGTTACGGCATGAGCGATGCCCTCGGGCTGCGTACTTTCGAGTCGGAGCGCCGGCCGTTGTTCCTCGAGTCACCGGTGGCCAGCCGCCGCGATTACAGCGAAGCCAAAGCAGCCGCCATCGATGCCGAAGTCGAACGGGTGTTGAAAAATGCGCACCAGCGGGTGCGCGAACTCCTGCAAACTCATCGCCGGGAGCTGGAAACGGTGGCGGAGTGGTTGTTGGATAAGGAGGTCTTGGATGGGGACCAGTTACGTGCCTTGCTCCAGCAGTGCGCCGAGGCTCACGGCCAGCGCGAGCCGCGTAGTGCAGCAGCAACGTGAACCCAGGGCATTGGGAAAAGACCACGACCGAAGCCCAGGGTGAGCCCCGGTCGTGGTCTTCGGGCCTGGCCGGAACCGTTACGCGGCTTCCGCCAGCGGAGTGGCCTCGAACGTGAGCTGGCCGTTGCGATAATCCACGAACACGCGCGAGTGATCCTGAATCTTGCCCGCCACGATCTGCCGGGCGAGGGCAGTTTCCAACTCACGCTGGAGCAGCCGCTTGAGCGGACGTGCACCGTACACCGGATCGTAGCCGGCTTCGGCGAAGTGCTCGACCGCTGCCTCGGACAGTTCCAGTTCGATCTTCCGCTCCGCTAAACGCTTGCGCAGCCGTTCGAGCTGGATACGCACGATTTGCTTGATCTGGTCGCGAGTGAGGCTGTGGAACACTACGATGTCGTCGATCCGGTTCAAGAACTCGGGCCGGAAGTGATGGCGGAGAGCCTCCAACACTTCTTCCTTCATCCGTTCGTATGCCGCAGGGTCGTCGCCGCGGTAGTTCAAGATCAAGTGGCTGCCGATGTTCGAGGTCATAATGACCACTGTGTTCTTGAAATCCACCGTGCGCCCTTGGCCATCGGTGAGGCGACCGTCGTCGAGAATTTGCAGCATAATGTTGAAGACGTCGTGGTGTGCCTTCTCGATCTCGTCGAAGAGAATCACGGAGTACGGCCGGCGACGCACGGCTTCGGTGAGTTGCCCACCTTCCTCGTATCCAACGTACCCCGGCGGTGCGCCAATCAGCCGCGACACGGTATGCTTCTCCATGTACTCGGACATGTCGATGCGCACCATGGCGTTTTCATCGTCGAACAAGAATTCTGCTAGCGCCCGGGCGAGTTCCGTTTTTCCCACGCCTGTGGGGCCGAGGAAAATGAAGGAGCCAATGGGTCGGTTGGGATCTTTGATGCCGGCGCGGGCTCGCAAGATCGCGTCGGCTACTGCGCGCACGGCCTCGTCCTGCCCCACCACCCGCTTGTGCAGTTGCTCCTCGAGACGCAGGAGCTTCTGCGTCTCGCCCTCCATCAAGCGGCTAACGGGAATGCCGGTCCACCGTGAAACGATTTCGGCAATGTCGTTCTCGTCCACCTCTTCTTTGATCAAGCGCAAGCCCCCGTCTTGCTGCGCGAGCTTGGCCTCTTCTTCGGCGAGCTGTCTTTCCAGTTGCGCCAGCACCCCGTACTTGAGCTCAGCGACGCGGTTGAGATCGTATTGCCGCTCGGCCTTGCCGATCTCCACCTTCGTTTCCTCGATTTTTCGGCGCAGCTCGCGCAGGCGCTGGATGGCGGCCTTTTCCACCTCCCAGCGGGCGCGCAGGGCTTCTTGTTGGGCCTTGAGTTCCGCGAGCTCTTTTTCCAGCCGTTCGAGCCGCGCTTGCGAGGCTTTGTCGGTTTCCTTCTTCAAGGCTTCGCGCTCGATCTCGAGTTGCATCACCCGGCGCGATACCTCGTCGAGCTCACTCGGCATGGAATCGATTTCCGTGCGCAGCTTGGCGGCGGCTTCGTCGACGAGGTCGATCGCCTTGTCGGGGAGGAAGCGGTCAGTGATGTAGCGGTGCGACAAGACCGCAGCGGCCACCAAGGCGCTGTCCTTGATGCGCACGCCGTGATGCACTTCGTAGCGCTCGCGCAAACCGCGCAGGATGGAGATCGTATCCTCCACCGAAGGCTCGTCGACGAACACCGGCTGGAAGCGGCGCTCTAGAGCCGGGTCTTTCTCAATGTGCTTGCGATACTCGTCGAGCGTGGTCGCACCAATGCAATGGAGTTCGCCGCGAGCGAGCATCGGCTTCAGAAGATTGGAGGCGTCCATGGCCCCTTCGGCGGCTCCGGCACCCACGACCGTGTGCAACTCGTCGATGAACAGGATGATCTCGCCTTGGGAGTCCTGCACCTCTTTGAGGACGGCTTTTAACCGTTCCTCGAACTCGCCGCGGAACTTGGCGCCAGCAATGAGGGCGCCCATGTCGAGCGCGATAATGCGGCGATTTTTCAAACCCTCGGGCACGTCCTGCCGCACGATGCGTTGGGCGAGGCCTTCTACGATTGCGGTTTTGCCCACCCCAGGCTCACCGATGAGCACCGGGTTGTTTTTCGTGCGCCGTGAAAGCACCTGAATGACACGGCGAATTTCCTCGTCGCGGCCAATCACTGGGTCGAGCTTGCCTTGCGCGGCAAGCTTGGTGAGATCTCGGCCGTACTTTTCCAGCGCTTGGTAAGTGGCCTCGGGATTGGGGCTCGTCACTCGTTGACCTCCGCGAACTTTTTGCAGGGCGTGCATGAGCGAATCGCGCGTAACCCCGGCCTCTTGGAACATGCGTTCGCTCGTGCGGTCCTGCAGCATGGCGAGCAGCAAGTGCTCGATGCTGACATATTCATCCTTGAGTGTTTGCGCCTCTTCTTCCGCGCGGGTGAGCACGCGGCTCAACCGTTGCGTCACGTAAACTTGGTCCGGCGCTGCGGCGGGACCCGTGACCTGCGGTAGTTTTTGCAGCTCTTGTTGCGCGCGCTCCTTGAGCCGCGGGATGTTCGCATTGGCGGCGCGCAAGATTGCCGTCGCTAAGCCGTCCTGCGGTTCGAGCAAGGCGAGCAGCAAGTGCTCGACATCGATGCCTTGGTGATTGCGCCGCGCCGCGAGGGACTGCGCTTGGCGCAGCGCTTCTTGAGACTTTTCGGTGAAACGTGCGAGATTCATATGGACTCCGATCGTTCGCGCAACCTAATCACACTTTTGCACTTGGCAACCTTGGGGCTCGGCGCTGGCGGCTGTTCGCAGGCTGCGGGCCGGCACGGAGACGCTAGTTCCTGTGGGCAAAAGCAACGGTGGTGGGTTGCACTAAGCGTTCAAAGTCCGCGTAGCGCATGTGCACCGTTTGCGTGTGGGTTCCGGCGTTGAAGACGATGGTTTCATCGCGCGCGAGTTCCGGGTCTACGTAGACCGGCAGGCCGAACAAGTTGCCAAAAGGCGGCATAGCTCCGACCTCGCAGCGGGGAAACAGATGGCGGAATTCGTCTTCGGTGGCGAGCTTCGCTTGGGGATCTCCCAGGATGGTTTGCACCCGCGCGAGGTCGACCTTGTACGGGGCAGGAGCGACAAACAAGGCAAAGCCCTGCGCACCGCGGATGACAACAACCTTGGCCACCTCCCGTCCCGGAACATGTTCGGCTTCTGCAACTTCCTGCGCCGTGTACGCTGGAGGGTGTTGCGAAACTTGGTAGGGCACACCGGCGCGGTCGAGTAACTCCTTAAGCTCCGTGAGCACTGGCATGGCTCCGACCTCCTTTCCCTGAACCCGCTCGACGGAAGCTACCACGATTTGCGGCTGCGGCCTAGTGTTCCGACAGAATTGTTTATCGCGCCGAACACGGGGCAATCGGGGACTAAAAATGTGTGGTGTTTGGAGCGGCTGTTGAGTGGATCAGTCGCGAACCCCACTGGCCGCGAGCAGGGGACGCCGGCAGCTCGCATCCGCGGGAACAATCGTAGCCATGGCACCAATTCGGAAGGGCAAAGCCTGGGGAACGTGCGATTCTGCGCGATGCGGCCGCGGTTTTATGGAAAGGGAAGGGGGAGTCGGGGTGCGAGTGGCGACACCAGAGGTACCGGAACCGCTCGCTTTCGCAAAAGGTCTTCCACTTGCATGGCGGCGGCCATCGGGGGCACGGTCATATCGACGAAAAGCACGTCGGGCTCATCCTCCCCTGGGAGTTCCTGCTTCTCTCGCTGGCGCAGGTAAATTCCCCAGTCAGCGTCTGAAGGCTCGTCTGCCTTGGTGGCGCGTGCCTCGAGGCGTCGCTGGATTTCGTCCTCCGGGCAAGTACACCAAACGAACAACAGCGGAGCTTGAAATTTTTCGGCTGCGGCCCGGAGAATATCGCGCTGTTCGCGGTGGAGGTGGGTGGCGTCGAGAATCGAGCCTTGGCCGCGGTCGAAGAGGTGCAAAGCGCGATGGCGGAGTTCTGCGTAGGTCCGCGCGGTAATGTCCGCGCTGTAAATCCCTTGGCCGAACGGTGCCGCACTCTTTTGTGTTGCTTCCCGACCGGCGAGTTCTTTGCGCACAACGTCCGAGCGGATCCAGTGAAACCCGGTGCGTTCGGCGAGCAAAGAGGCCAGTGTCGACTTGCCCGTTCCGCTGGGACCGGCGAGAGCCACAATCGCCCGGAGCGGCTCCCAGGTGTAGCGGTAGGCGAGGGTAAAGCGCCGCTTCGCCAAGGAGCACGCCCGGGCGCGCTCGGCTTCGGGAACGTCGGATTCTCGGCTTTTCAACCCTTCGACTTTGCCGCGTACGTAGGCGCGATAGCACTTGTAGAAGGGAAGGAGGCGCGGCAAGTCGTGATCGGCCATCACGGCATTGTATGCCAGGAGGAAGCGGTCATGTAGATCGCGCCGCTCGAAAAAATCGAAGTCCACGGCGAGGAACGCTACGTCGGAAGCCACGTCACAGCAGCGCAACCGGTCGCTAAACTCGATGCAGTCGATAATTGCCGGTGGATGCGTGGCGTACACATGATCGGCGTGGAGGTCGCCGTGTCCGTCTCGAATGCGTTCCTCGGCCTGACGGCGGCGGAGAACGGTGTCGTTGTCCCGCAAAAACCTCTCGACGAAGGCGCGAATCTGCTCATCATCGTGTTCGTGGATGAGCTCGCCGCGCATAATCTCGGTGTCGGCGAAGTTTTCCTGCCAGGTGGCGGCGAGTTCCTCCGGGGCGCCAAACCGAACCACCGACGGTCCCGATCCGGCGCTGCGGTGGAATTGTGCCAGTAAGCGCGCCAGCTCGTCGATGAATTCGTTTTGCACCCGACCGCTGAGGAGGAGGCGGTCGAGCCGTAAGTCGTCCGGTAGGTACTCCATTTCGACCGCGTAATCCTCGACGGCGGCGGGCGCTGTCTCCACTGGCGCCAAGCGAAATTGAGTTGCTTCGCGCACGATGGCGACAACGCGGCGGTAAACGTTGGGTGCCAAGCGGCGGTTGAGCCGCACTTCTTGCTCGCAGAAGCGGCGGCGCAGGTCGCGCGTGGAAAAGTCGAGAAAGCGAAAGCGAACGGGCTTCTTGACTTTGTAGACCACCGGGGGTGCGAGCAGCACGTAAGAGATGTGAGTCTGCTCGAGCCTTACCCACGGCGGGCGATGCGGGTAGAAGGACGGCTCCAACATCGCACGGATGAACCCGGGCAGCTGCGGCTCCGCCGTGCTCGCTGCTTGCTCGTGTTCCTTGCTGCCAGCCGGCTCTTGCATGGCCTCATGATGCCGCGGATTGCTTGCCTGCGCTAGTCGAGCCTGCGCGCAGGCAACCGTGACAGGGTGGAACGCGCACAAGGGCGATTTCTTGGTCCGAACACCGGCGGTATTCCGCGCCCGCTGCGAACCGCGTGCGACTAGGTAGGATTGCGCTCCGCATCCATACACGGCTGCCTCCAGGTGCCGGCTTTCCGTTATAACGCTCACCGGCGCTGCACCAAGGATCGGACGAGGCCGACAAACTCTGCCGCCGTGCGATCGCGTGCCCACTGCCGATGTTCGCTTCCGTGACGGGTTGCAGCACGATGCCGGCGTGCTTTCATCAACGAAATGTTTTTGACGCAACACGCCAAGCGCCGCTGGTATGTTGTCGCCGCGATGAGTGGCGGACTGCTTCTCGCCGTGGACCTGGTGAACCCGGGAGTGTTTGCCGATAAGTCCAGGTGGGCCGAGGAAGTTTTCTTCCGGAAACCCTTGGGACGGCCGTACATTGCCGTCCCCGGTCGGGATCCTCGTCGCGCCAACACGGTGATTGGCTCTATTCGGTATTACCAAGCGCAAAAAGGCGACACGTTTCTCGATATCGCTCGTTACTACGACTTAGGAATCAACGAACTTGAAGACGCCAACCCCGGCATTGATCCCTGGTTGCCACCCCCGGGGAAGCCGATTTTGTTGCCGACCCAGTGGGTGCTGCCGGACGTGGAGTACAAGGGAATTGTCGTCAACATCCCGGAGATGCGCCTCTATTACTTTCGTTCGGCGGGTTCGGATTCCGTGGTCGTGACGACGTATCCCGTGGGGCTCGGCCGCGATGATTGGAAGACCCCGGTGGGCAAGTTCACCATCGTAGAAAAAACAGTGAACCCGAAGTGGGTGCTGCCCGAGTCCATTAAGGAAGAACACCGGCGCGACGGCCGGCCCGCTCCGGATTTTATTCCCGGCGGGCACCCGGACAACCCTTTAGGCAAGTACCGACTGCGCTTGAGTTTGCCGCTGTACGGGATTCACGGGACAAACATCCCCTGGGGCGTGGGGATGCAGGTGAGTCATGGCTGTGTGCGGTTGTACCCCGAAGATATCGAGCACCTCTTTCCGCTCGTACCAGTGGGCACTCCGGGTGAATTCGTTTACCAGCCGGTAAAAGTCGGCGTGCGCGATGGACGCGTGTTCATCGAGGTCCACAAGGACATTTACGACCACACCTTGGCGCTGCACCGCGAAGCGCGGCGGGTGTTGGAGAAGTGGGGAGTGGCCGCGTTAGCCGATGCTGACAAAGTGCGAGACGCCGTGCTCCGGCAAAATGGTGTGCCCACCGACGTCACGCGTGAGGATATCCGCGCGCGCTTGGAATCTCAGACTAGGTCTACTGCCGGAGCCGAGAGCGTCCCCTGAGTGGCCCCCGCTTGGCGGTGAGCGGGCGTTACGTAAGTTACCCCCACGGCCCAGCCGTGCAAAAACACGGCGAGCCGGCAGTAGGATCTACCCGGCGCCCCAGTTCGCATTCCGGGAGGCTGCGGAAAATGCGGCCGGCACTGTCGCTTACAACGACCACTCGGCGCGTAGCCGGATAGGTGTTGGGCCGCGGAAACGAGTAGTAGCCCCACACCGTGCAGGGGGGGAGTGTTCCCAAGCGGAGACGCAAAACCTGGAGCTCGTCCGACATTGCCCGGTTTTGTTGGCGGAGTTGGTCGAGCTCGCGCTCGAGTTGGGCAATGTGGTCGGAGTCCTCGTCTTGGCTACTCGACAAGCTCTCCAGTTGCGCAAGCAACTTCTCGCTCTCCTCGCGTAGCACGGCGTTTTCCTCGGCCAGGGAGCGCAAGCGCTCATTCGCCCGCTCGCGTGCCGCGCGCGAGGCCTTGATCGCCCGGAGGATTTCCTTGAGGCCGATCGTCCTCTCCTTTTTGGTGGCCCCACTCGCCTCCGTCGGCTGGGTCGAGGGGGCCGCGCGCGGGAACACTTCGAATTGCCGCTGCGCATAAATCCAGGAGGGAAAGCGCGGCGAGTACAGCTCAACCGTGTAGCTGCCGTCGCGGGGAAACACGTGGGTGGGCAGCGTGGTTGGAGAGGTGCGCAGGCCGAGGTCGATCGGATCGCTGGCCGCAGGCCGCAGCAGCACGCGCATTTTTGCGGGCCCCTCCCAGTGGACCTCCACGGGAGGCTGATACACCCGCCCCTGCACAGGAGTGAGCACCAACGGCCGCACATGGGCCACGATGCTTCTGCGAAACAGGGTGTCCGCTACCAGGACAGCGGCTCCGCACAAAACGGCGGTGAGCAAGATGCGCGGGATCCTGAGCACGGCGCGAATTTTGGCACAAACTTGTGGAGGGGCACAACTCGCCGACGAAGCACGATCGGTGTCGTTAACTTGCCCCGTGCAGACAATTCCGATACACGAAGGCCGCGATGGTTCTCGACTTCTTGTTCGGGATGTTTTCTAACGATTTGGCCATCGATTTGGGCACGGCCAACACCTTGATTTACGTCAAGGGAGAGGGGATCGTTTGCAACGAACCTTCGGTGGTGGCTGTGCAAAAGGATGCCCGCGGCGGGCGGCGGGTGCTGGCGGTGGGGGCGGAGGCGAAAAAAATGCTCGGCCGAACTCCGGGCTCCATCGTGGCCATTCGTCCGTTGAAGGATGGAGTCATTGCCGATTTCGAGATTACCGAAGCGATGCTCCGCTACTTCATCCACAAGATCCATAATCGGAAAGCCCTGGTACGCCCGCGCATCATCATTTGCGTGCCCTTTGGGGTGACCGAGGTGGAGAAACGAGCGGTGCGCGAGTCGGCGGAGTCGGCCGGGGCTCGCGAAGTGTACCTGATCGAGGAACCGATGGCGGCTGCAATCGGTGCTGGCCTGCCGATTACCGAGCCGACCGGCAATATGATCGTGGACATCGGTGGGGGCACCACGGAGGTCGCGGTGATTTCGCTCAAGGGAGTGGTGTTCTCCAAGTCCATCCGCGTCGGCGGGGATAAAATGGACGAAGCCATCGTTCAGTACATCAAGCGGAAATATAACTTGCTCGTCGGCGAGCGCACGGCAGAGCTCATCAAGATCACGATCGGCTCGGCCTACCCGGGCAATGAGATTCAAACAATGGAAATCAAAGGGCGGGATCTCGTGGCGGGCGTTCCGAAGACGGTGGAGGTCTCCGACGAAGAAATCCGCGACTCCCTGCTCGAACCAATTAACCAAATTGTCGACGCCGTACGGATCGCGTTGGAGCGCACGCCCCCGGAGCTGGCTTCCGACATTGTCGATCGTGGAATCACCCTGGCCGGTGGCGGGGCGTTGCTGCGGAATTTGGATGTGTTGTTACGGGAGGAAACCGGGCTCCCGGTGATGTTGGCGGAAGACCCGCTAACGGCGGTGGTGATGGGTGCGGGGAAGGTTTTGGACGAGCTGTCGCTGCTCAAGGATGTGACCATCCAGTAAGGAAAGCCCCGGGGTGTCGCGGCACCTCAGGGAATGGGGCGGCATCGAAGTCCACGCCGTTGCGGGCGCAGAACGATGGGCAGCGTGGGCGAGGGTTATGTGGGAATTCCTACAGCGTAACCGCATCGGGCTGACAGCCACCGTGCTGATGGCCATCTCCCTGCTGCTTTTAACGTCGAGCATCCGCCAGTACCGGAGCGATCCGTTGGCTTACCTTGTGTTGGAGAGCCTCCGCCCCTTACAGGGTGCGATCGCCACGGGCTGGGTTGCCGTGCGCAATATTTGGCAGCAGTACGTGGACCTCGTGGGCGTGCGGCAGGAAAACGAGCGCTTGCGCCAGCGAGTGGCGGAGCTCGAGCATCAAAACCTGCGGATTGCAGAGATTCTCGAAACCGACCGTCGCTTGGCCGAGCTCCTCAGATTCCGTACGAATTTCCTCGGCGATGCCCAAGCAGCGATGATCATTGGCCGCGATACCTTTCCCGCCTTTGGCACGGTGACCATCAGCAAGGGAGAGGCCGACGGGGTAAAGCGGGGCATGCCCGTCGTGTCGCCGCAGGGCGTGGTGGGCCGCATCCTGATGACGAGCGCCCATTCGGCGCGGGTGCTGCTGATTACCGACCATAACAGCGGTGTGGATGCGCTCGTGCAACGCACGCGAGCCCGAGGAATCGTTGAAGGCTCTCCCGAAGGGCGCTGTTCGATGAAGTACTTGCGCCGGGAAGAAGACGTTGCGGTCGGAGACAAAATCATCACCTCTGGTCTCGATGGAGTGTTTCCCAAAGGGCTCCTGATTGGCGAAGTCACCCACGTAACCCGCGGGACCCGTGGCTTGCTGCAAGTGGCGGAAGTGCGCCCCGCCGCACCCCTCGATCGGTTGGAAGAAGTGTTGATTCTCAACCCGGGAACCCGCCTCAAAGCCGAAAGTAAAGAATTGTACGGAGATGGCGCGGCACCGAGGTCGTGAGTGTGCGACGAGCGGCAGTATTCGTTGGCTACGCGCTAGTCGCGCTGCTGCTGCAAACCTCGCTCGTCCCTTTGCTGACCGGCGGAAAGTTCACCGTGAACTTGCTCACCATTTACGTGGTGTACCTCGGCATGCGCCGGCAGTCTGTGTGGGGTGTCGTGGGGGCGTTTCTACTCGGCTACTTGCAGGACACGGTGTCCGGAACTCTGTACGGGCTGAACGCCTTCGCCATGACGCTCGTGTACCTGGCGGTCTACCGTACATCTCGTCACGTGTGGGTGGAGAACACGGTCAGCCAGGTTGTCGTTGTCGGGCTCGCCGACGCCCTCAAGCAGTTGGCCACCGGATTAATCCTCGCTGCCGTGTGGGGCACGGGTGCATTGCCGGCCTTCATGGAAATGGCCTCCGTTTCCGTCTTGGCGACCGCGGTGGTGAGCCCCGTGGTGTTCGTATTTTTGGAGCGCATCCACGAGTTCGCCTTTCAAGAAGAGGGCTGACGTGACTTGGACAACGCTCAAACATCGGGAGGCTCCGAGTTTACTCCGCCGGCGCGTGCGCTGGTGCTTGGTGGCGGCGGCGCTGGTTTTCGTGCCGCTCACGGCCCGCTTGTGGTACCTCCAAGTCCTGCACGGCGAGGAAATGCGCCTGTTGGCCGACAACAACCGGATCCGTCTCCATCGGGTGCAAGCCACGCGCGGCACCGTGGTCGACCGCTTTGGCCGCGTGATCATCGACAGCCGACCCTCGTTCGATGCCGTGTTCGTGCCGGAGGACGCTGACGACCCAGCAGGCACGATCGAGAATTTGGCTGCACTGTTGGGCCTCAATTCCGCAGAGCTGCAGCAAGCGGTCAAAAAGCGGGGGATCCGCCCGTTCCAAGAGGTTGTCGTCAAGCGCGATTTGAGTTTCGAAGAGGTGGCGGCGGTGGAGACCCACCAATGGGATCTTCCCGGTGTGAGCCTGAAGATTACGCCGCGGCGCAGCTACCCGCACGGTCCGCTGTTGGCGCACTTGACGGGCTATGTGGGCGAGGTGAGCGCAGAAGAGATCGAACGCGACCCGAGCTACCGCATGGGCGACATGGCGGGAAAAAGCGGCCTCGAGCGCGGCTGGGAGCGGTTTCTTCGCGGTGTCGATGGCGGGCAACAGGTGGAGGTCGATTCATTGGGCCGACGCCTCAAAGTGTTGAGCGAGGTTGCTGAGATTCCGGGGCACACGGTCAAACTCACTATCGATCTCGACCTGCAACACGCCGCCCATCGCGCGTTGGGAGAGCGCGACGGCAGCGTCGTGGCCATCGACCCGCGCAACGGCGAGATCCTCGCCATGGTGAGCCACCCGAGTTTCGACCCGAACACCTTTGCCCGCGGGATTCGCCCACAAGAGTGGCGAACGTTGATTAGCGATCGTTCGCGCCCGTTGATGAACCGGGCGATTCAAGGCCAGTACCCACCCGGATCGACGTTCAAGTTCATCGTGGCGGCGGCGGCTTTGGAGGAAGGGGTGGTGAACCCATTTACGCACGTGAATTGCCCTGGGGGGTTGTCCTTCGGCAACCATTACTTCCGCTGCTGGCGCAAGGGTGGCCACGGGAGCGTCAACGTGCACGAGGCCCTGGTGCAATCTTGCGATACGTTTTTCTATCAAGTTGCGCAACGACTCGGGGTCGATGTGATCGCCGCTTATGCCCGCAAGTTCGGCTTGGGGAGCCCCACGGGGATCGCTCTGGAACATGAGCGCGGCGGTGTGATTCCTGACAGCGCATGGAAGCAGCGCCGCTTTCGCCAACCGTGGTACGCAGGGGAAACCTTGTCCGTGGCCATCGGGCAGGGTTACGTCACCGCAACTCCACTGCAGATGGCCAACGCTGTGGCCATGCTCGCGACCGGCAAACGCTTTCGCCCGCACTTTGTGCTGCAGGTGGAAAGTCCGGAAGGAGAAGTCGTTGCTCGCGAGGAACCCGAAGAGGTGGAGCGGCTTGACCTCCGTGCCACCACCCTCAAACAAATCCGCGATGCGCTGCGCGATGTGGTCGAGAGCGAACGCGGCACAGGGAAGAAAGCGCGGCTGCGGGGCATCCCGGTGGCGGGGAAGACTGGCACCTCGCAAGTGGTCAAGCTCGGCAAGGATCGCACCAAACCCGAGCGCCTGCCGCGCCACCATCGCGATCATGCGTGGTTCGTCGCCTATGCGCCGGCGGACGACCCGGAGATTGCCGCGGCTGCCATTGTCGAGCATGCCGATGGTGGAGGAGGGCAAGTGGCTGCGCCGCTCGTCCGCGAAGTGTTGAGCGAGTATTTTGCACTGAAGGAACAGAGGGAGAGGCGCTCGTATGCTCAGGATCGATCGCCGGCTGATCGCACACTTTGACTGGCCGCTGCTCTTTGCCGTGTGTTTGCTGCTCGGCGTTGGGCTGCTCACGGTGTTGAGCGCCACGCATAACGCGGAACAATTGGTTAGTGGCTTGTTTCTCCGCCAACTGGCATGGGCAGCGGTTGGCAGTGTTGCGATGGTTGCCGCTCTGTCGTTCGATTACAACGCCCTCAAGCGCTGGGGGTGGCTGCTGTATGCGATCGCCCTTGTGCTGCTCGTGTTGGTGGCGCTAGCGGGCGTGAAGGTGGGCGGCGCGCGTCGTTGGCTCAGCTTTGCTGGGGTGTCCTTTCAGCCCTCGGAGATTGCGAAGCTCTCCGTGGTGGTGATGGTGGCGAGCTTCCTCCACCATCGTGTGAGCGAGGAGCTGTTGCACTGGAAGTCTGTCTTCGTGGCGTTGCTCATTGCCGGAGTGCCGTCCCTCCTGATCCTTAGGCAGCCCGATCTCGGTACCGCGTTGGTAGTCCTTGCTGTTGCGATGGCCATGCTCGTCGTTGCCGGACTCTCGCTGCGGTGGGTGGCGGCGGCGTTGCTCAGTGCCGTGCCGGTGTTGCCGTACGTGTGGCACCATCTGAAGCCGTACCAACAACGCCGCTTGCTGATGTTCCTGGATCCGGAGCAAGACCCACTCGGGCACGGCTACCACATCATTCAATCGAAAATTGCCATTGGCTCGGGGATGTGGAGCGGCAAGGGCTTTCTCCACGGCACGCAGTACCGCCTGAACTTTCTGCCGGAGCAGCACACGGACTTCATCTTTGCCGTGTTTGCCGAGGAGTGGGGCTTTGTGGGCGGTTGTGTGTTGCTGGGCTTGTACGCGTTCTTGCTCTACCGGTGCTGGGTGGCGATTACCCGCGCGCGTGACTCTTTCGGGGTGCTGCTTGGCTTCGGAGTCACCGCGATGATTTTCGTTCAGGTGCTGGTCAACGTGGGCATGGCTGCGGGCGCGCTACCGGTGGTCGGCGTGACGCTGCCGTTTTTGAGTTACGGCGGATCCTCGCTTTTGGCCTGCATGGTGGGCGTGGGGCTCTTGCTGAACATCAGTATGCGCCGCTTTACGTTTTGAGCCCGAGCAACAACTTCTCGACCGAGAAGTGCCCGCCTTCCGATCTGGCAGCGGCCGTCAAACGCCGAAGCGAGGATGAAGACTGTGCCTGCCAGTTGTTACGGACCCGGCGTAGCTTGCACTCAAGGTCGTGCCTCGCGCAGGAAGTGGCCAGCGAGTCACAGCGGCGTGCGGTCGGCGACAGCACGCCGCTGTTCCCTAGCGTTCCGCGAGTGTCGCGCCGCAGATCTGCTAGCCACGTGCCCATGCTTACTGGGCCACGAACCTCACCGTAACCTCAATGTCTCCGAGTGTCTGTTGGCCAAGGGCAGTGTATGCCCCGGCCAGCGTTAGACCCCCAATGTTGCCATTTAGAACGTTCGTGCAACTTACCGGCGCGCCCGCGATGCACTTCGGACTTGCTGGGTAAGTTGGGTCGTCGTTCTTGCAAAACACCGTAGCGCAGGCCTGACAGGTGGTGAGTTGCAACGGAAGAGGCGTGCCACGAGCGGCGGCAAGGTCAGCATCGGTGCAAAACGAGGGCTGACAAGCCCCGATCGATGTGCCGATAGCTAGAGCTTCTGCCATGCGGGCACTTCCCTCGGGGCCCGAGCCAGAGAACGAGAGCACCATGGGGCCGCCAGGATCACCAATGCAACTGTTGTGCGTGACGCTGGTATTCACTCCAACCAATCCTGCACAACCAAAGGTCCCTGACGCCGCGTTGCCAGGACCGAACGCCGGGGCGCACGGACGATTGGCCGGGCAACTTGTAGCAGAGGAGGCAAAGCCTGTGGTGCACGATTCGACGAGCGAACCGTCAGGTTGGAAAATTGCCCCGCCACAAGTGCGATACTCGGCTCCACGAACGCAAGCACAAGCCAACGTGGAAATCGGGATCTGTTGGAAGTCCATCCCCGAGGCTGGGATTACCGCAGAGACAAGGCCCGCTCGTGGTTTGCCGAGGATGAGTTGCTGTCGTCCTTGCATGGGCAGGCCGAGCACCAGGGGGTCACCCCAAACCACCGCACCGCTGGTGCCAGGCACGAGGGTTTGATCCGGGAACACGACTCCACCCACGAGCGAGAACGGGAGCGCGGTTTCCCAGGTGCAGTTTGCTGCGCAGCCATCTCCTCCGAACGGACGACACGCTACACAATCACCACCTGGGCAGTCTTCGTCGCCGCGACAGAAGAAATTTTCCCGCATGCCGCCGTCGCATACGCCGCGGAACTCGTCGCTCCCGGTGAAACAGTCGGCATCACTCGTGCACACTTGGCCGGCGCGCGCTGTGCCGACGCAGATTCCGCCATCGTCGCATTCCTCGTCTGCTTGGATAAGCCCGTCACCGCAGCCGGGTGCTGGGAAGGGCCAAAGGGGGGTTTACACAGAACCCGTCGCGGCCGTTCATGCCCTCAACCGGCCCTCCCTGTCGATTGGAGCCGCGGGCATTCCTGACTTCCAAGCGGCCGCTCTGTAGGATGGTAATGTTGCAGGTGAACAGTGTGGACTGATCGGGAATCGCCGAGTTGTTATTCACTGCATAGACAAGCGCGCGCACGCCCGTACACGCGGCTCCAGAGCAACCAGAAGGTTGGAAGGCGAACGCCGTGGACGGCTTATCAATTGACGGGTTGACCCTGCAGTCTGGACGGCCGTTCGCCCGCTCGCGCACCCGAATCTCCGGGGCGAAAACGAGATCCACCTGAACGGCCGCAATCTCCTGTCCGCCGGTGGACAGTTTCACTCGAATTGTCCCGTCCCCCCACGAGGCGACTGCTGTGTCGTCCACGTATACCGCGGGTCCCGATGGGGCGGCGCGAGGCGCGGGACACTCAAGCGGTGAAGGCCCACTCCCTACACAAACGACCCCCTCGCGAGCAGACAAGCTCTCGACTGGCTGACCGGCGGGCGTGCTCGCCCGCGCGTTCGTTGCGAAGACCACCGTGGGTGCGCTTACGCTCGCGACGCAACGATAGAGAATGGCATCGTCTGGAATTGGTTGCACGTTTTGCAAGGAGAACACCACCGCGCGGATGCCGCTACATGCGCTTCCGTTACAGCCGAACGGTTGGAACGCGAAGTGGCTTCCGTCCCTGAGAAGAGCTGGGTTTACGGTGCAGTCCGGTTGTCCGTCCGGGCGCGCTTTCACTCGCACCTTGTCGTTGAACAAGATGTCGTTCTGTACCCCGCTGATTTGCTGGCCACCGGTAGATAGGCGCACCGTGATCGTTGCATCTCCGGGTTGGTCCAAACGCAGCTCCTCGACGTACACGCTCGGTCCAAAAGGTGCGGGCCGTGGGAGCGGGCACGCAGGCGGAACGTTGCCACCTATGCACACGCTGGCGCGCGACCCGTAAACCCCTGGGACCCCAGTGCCGGCGCGAGTCAACAGTGAAAGATTACCGACTCGCAGTGCGGCGCTGCGCCCTGCCTCAAGGTTGCAAGTGAACAGCTTGGCACCATGGGGCAACCGGTATAGAAAGTTTTCTGCCTCTGGTCGGATATCTACGTGCACCGCCGTGCAGGTGCCGCTCGCCGGCGTGCAGCCAGCCGGGAGAAATGTAAAGAGGCTGCCGTCCTTCAAAAGTTCTGGGTTCACAGAACAGTCGGGGCGACCATTCGTCGTTGCCCGCACGCACACGCCGGAGTCGAGTTGGATGTCGAAACTGGCAGATTGAATCTCGGATCTGCCGTCGGCAAGCCACCCAATCAGCGTGCCTGCGCCGGGTTGTGGGAGAACGACGTCCTGGAGGACGGCGGTCGGTTCAGAAGGTAGAGGCTGTAACCCTGTGCATCCCGGCAATAGGGGCTGGTCGACACAGATAGTTCCCGCCCTACCCGTTGCCTGGGGAATGAGGTCGCTATTCGGATCGGTCAGTTCCACGTTCGTCACAAGGAGCTGACCACCGTTTCCGCTGACTCGAACGTTACAGATATACAAGAGCGAGCCGTCAGAGATGGGGTCGAGGTTTTCTAGGGAAAAGATGACCACCCGCACGCGAGTGCAATTTCCCGCGAGCGGGCTGCAGCCGGTTGGCCGAAAAGCGAACAACACAAATTCCTTGTTCAAACCGGCCCCGGGCCTACAATTAGGCGTTCCGTCGGAACGTGCACCCACGGTCACGCCCTCGCTAAATTCGAGGTCGTGGACAATCTCCGCGACCGCAAAGTCTCCGCTGGCAAGTTTTACCGCTGCCTGAGCAATTTCGGCCGGTAGTGTTGCCACACTCAGGTCCTCAACGTACACTGCGGGTGCATGGGGTGCAGGACGGGGGCTCGCGCAAACGGGCGGTGGGGAGGGTTGCAGACGGAGGCAAACGTTCCCGCCGCGACCGTTGGATTGCGCAATTGCCCTTTCGTCGCGATCACGCAAGGTAACGCGTGCAACACCTAGCGGGGCACCGTATGCTCGCACGCGCACACGGCAGGTGTAGAGCACTGCTTGATCCGAAATTGGCTCGGGGTTGACGAGTGAGAACACGTTCACTCGCAGGTGGGTGCAAGTGCCGGCGGTGGGATCGCAGCCTGCGGGACGGAAAGCAAACGTGGTCATGTCCTTGCGGATGGCGGGAGTTACTTGACAGTCCGGTTGACCATCTTCGCCCGCCGCCACAGCCACGTAGTCGTGAAAGACAAGATCGTGCTCCACTGCTGCAATGGCGTAACCCCCGGTTGCCAATTTCACCGGTACAACGATGTCCCGGATCTCATCGGGCTCGCCGCTAGTGATGAGCGTCCGATCGTCGACGTAAACGGCAGGGCCAGCAGGCGCCGATCGCGGCGCAGGGCATTCAGCGAACGGGGTGGGAGTGCTCGTAGGCGTGGCGGTGATTGTTGGCGTAGCCGTTCTTGTAGCGGTCTCAGTGGCTGTACGGGTAAGAGTGGGAGTAGCGGTCGGGGTACGTGTGAGTGAGGGGGTGCGAGTGCGGGTTGGAGTCAGGGTCGGCGTAAAGGTAAAGGTTCTAGTTACTGTGGGGGTCACAGTGGGTGTGCGGCTGGAGGTCGGTGTGGCGTTGGCGAAGATGTAAGGGTGGCAGAAGCCGTCTGAGTTGGAGACGGGGTATTGCTGGGTGTGGCCGTGGCGGGGAGGCGCGTAACGGGAGGCGTAGGGGTAGAGGTGGGGGTGGGTGTTGGGGTGGCCAGTTGCGCGAGCGTTTGTTGGATGATTGGATTCGCCAGCGCTGCGGCGAGCAAAACGTCCACTGCTTGTGCGGGATCGTCCGGCAGGGGCTCGTCCGCTAACTGTTCACCCACGGTGTCGAGCACCTCTTGCACTTCATTGTTGGAAAAGTTTTCGAATCCGCGGGCTTCCAACAGTCGCACTCCTGCCTTCGAAAAAGGATCGATCAAAACAACCGCGGCTGTCTCCGATTGGTTCTGGATGGAACCCCACCGCAAGGACTCGGCGAGAGGTGTAAACAGAATCGCGCGTTAGACCGTTCCGCCTTGCAATTCTGCCTCGAGAAGAATGATCCCCGCGCCCAGCGAGCGCAGCGTCGCGGGCAGAGGAAAGGCACCGTCGCTGGCCACGTCGCTCATCGCGAGGAGCACGCGCGCAGATGACGGTCCGCCCGGTTGCAAACAACCCGCGCGCTGTTCGCATCGGTAGATGCGAACGACGGTGCGTGGCGGGTAGCTCCCTGCGGGCGCCCGACATTCACCAAACAAGGTTCCTCCGGTCGGGCAATTGGATAAGGCCCGGTTGACAGCGAGGCTGAGTTCATTGACCGTTACGACTCCATCGCTGTTGTCGTCAAAGCACGCTTGTGGGCCAGCGTCGCCCAAGGCCATGCGAACGCCAAGGATAAGCTCTTCTATCGTCACCGCTCCGTTCTGGTCGCAATCTCCGTTTCACCGTTCTTGTGCTGCTAGCGGAGGGCCACCAAACGCAAGCACGATCCCCACTGTGCAAGCGGCGCGAAAAAGTTGCCCACCGAGCGACCTAAGAGAGTTGGCAACGGAAAGCCACTTCCCGATGAAATGACGCGAAATGATATGAGTTATCTCCATCTTCTCCCTGTCTTGCCCCACCCTGTCCCCCGAGGTGGTAACCAACGTTTCGTACGACGATGGTTTGTGCAGGAAATTTCCAGAGGGTGCAAGTCCTTTTTGAGCCGCGAGTCGCATGCGGTAGCCACGGATACAGGGCCCACGGCACAGGAAAACGCGTGTGGAAGGACGGGCTCCTCTGCACAGCTACGTTGGGCCGCCTTAGGCGCCCACCTCGCAAACCTATTGGTTTTTCCCGCCGTTTGACTTACGGTGATGATCAATGAGGCAGGGACGGCACGGCCGCCAAGGGGCAAAGGCACCGAAGCCAACGCGCAAGGGCCAAAGCGTTTTCGACAAAATTGGCTCGCGGCGCTCCCGCATTGGCCGTGCTGTGGCCAAATTGGTCAAGGCCCTGGATGAAGACGGCCCGAGCTTTGCCGAGCAAGCCCGAGAGTTCATGATCCGATTCCATGATTACTCGCCGCTGAATCGAATGTTGATCTACCTCCAACGGCCCGATGCCACGTTCGTGAAGGGCAGGAGGCAGTGGGAAAAGGAGGGGCGGCGTGTGCGGCGCGGGGCGCGGGCAATCTTCATCGTCGCCCCGGCATTGAATCCGCGAGAGCGCGGCCCGACGATGTTTTTCACCCCGGCAAGGGTCTACGATGTTTCCGACACCGAAGGACCGCCGTTTAAAGTCCCTACCTCGGCGCAAGCTCACGGCGACCGCGAGCGAATCCTGCGCCTACTCGGCGATCTGGAGGAGTGGGTGCAATGCTCGGGAATCAAACTCGTGATCGGATCACCGGCGGTGAACACGCTGATCGACGGTGCAACGGACGGAAAGGTAATCTGGTTGCGCCCAGACCTCGATCCGAGCGCACGCTTGGTGACGCTCGCCCACGAGATCGCGCACGTGAGAATGCACTTCCACCGCGACGATCGCGGGAACCAGCTCTTGGTGGACCAGCAAGGCCAGCCGCTCAGCCGCGACCTTCACGAATTGGAGGCAGAGCTTACCTCATTTTTGCTTCTCGCATGGTGCGGCATTGACAGCATGCAAGGGACGAAGAGTTACCTCGCCAGTTGGAGGGCAACTCCGCAAGCCGTTCAAGAACACGCCGAGCGCTGCTTTCTCACCGCTTGCGCAATCCTGCGTGAGTGTCAGCGAAAGCGTTACCGGAACTTGACATCGACTGGTCCTGAAACCAACACCCGTGCAGCGCGAGCGGCAATTGCCGGATGAGCGGCACCGGTGCTGCAACCCGACAACCCTTCTCACGCCGGCAGCCGCCGCTCTGCGGGCGCCCCAGCGGTTGTGCGGAGGCTGCGCTCGAGCCGAAATGGCCTGCGCGCGGGCGCTCCCCACTGCTGCGCGAACGGCAAGGGTGGAAATGGCCGGAACTCACCATCATCCCCCACTTGCGGGTTTGGGCCGTGTCGATCCTTCAGTCGCTTCGACGGAAAGCAGGGGCCTGTCCCTCGGCTGTCGTGCACGCGGGCCCGTGTTCGCCTGCCCTCGTTAGCGAGCGCTAGCGGCGAAGCCGAGGGCTACGCCTGCAGCAAACGCGACGAAGGTGAAGAGCGTGTTCGCTTGTGCCAACACGATGTTTTGCGTTTCCTGCCACGAGGTGCACAACCTACGTGCGGCAAGCAGAGCCGGGAGCGTCCCCGCAAAACCGAGGGCCACTGGCCAGCGCAAAACGCCGCCGAGCAAGCCTGCAGCGAACCAAAGCCACGCGGCAAGCAGTAAAACTACGAAGGCTCGCGCCGCACGCGCCTTGCCTAAACGCACCACCCAAGTGCGTTTGCCCGCAGCTTCGTCGGCTTTGGCATCGGGAAACTCGTTGATCCAAAGAAAAGCGGCCACCAAGAGTCCGTACGTAACCGAGAGCCATGCCACCTCCCCGGACCACAGGCGGGTAAGAACCCGGTAGCTCCCGTTCATCAGCAGGGGCCCGTAAGCGAGAAACACGGCCAGCTCCCCGAAGCCGCGGTAGGCAAGGCGAAGCGGGGGCGCGTGATAAAAAAAGGCGAGGAGAGCTCCGACAACACCTAAGGGCAAAGCCACCGGCTCGCGCTGGACAACGATGACTACGCCAATGAGGCCGCAAATGGCGTAGCCCACGGCAGCGACGAGGGCAGTTTCTCGCTCCGTGAGGATGCCCTCGACCAGCACCCGTTTTCCGCCTGAAAACGGGCTGCGATCTTCTGGCGCGATTTTGAGGTCGGCGCCGGAGCGGAAGTCGACAATTTCGCCGGAGGCATTTTTCGCCCACTCGAGAGCAAAGATGGCGAGAACGATCGCGCCGAGCCAAGGCCACAACGGTACTCTCGCTGCCCAAGCGGCCGCTCCTGCCACGGCAATCGAGGCCATCGACGCCAACGTGATTCGCGGGTCGGCCAGGCGCCAAAAGCCGCGTCCCCAACGACAAACTGACTGGGCAAAGTTCTCCACGTTCCCAGCTATGCCGCGAAACGCCCTGGCTGCCTAGGCGGGCACTGTCATAGGAGTCGGGCGGGGCACGGGGTGCGGAGGCTACGGTTGGCGTGCGTAGGGCGCGCAACGGTTGCTCAGCCATTTGCTGCTGAATTGCGGCCCATGGGCTGGTCTGGGGCGGATGCCCTGCGGGAGCACGTGGGCCGGCTTTACGTGCTTGACAAAGGTTTGGCGTGAAAAGTAACTGCCTCATTCAGTGCACTCGTCTCGCCGCCGACCCCGATGGGAATAGGCAGGACGGCACAACATCGCGGCCTATGGCTTCGCGGGTGCGCGGAAAGGAAGCGGAAGGACAAATTGAGGCTAGCTGCGCGAGAGAAGCAGCGAGCCGAGGAGGCACGCGGTGAAGACGACGGTGGCGAACTGCACCCGCTGTGCGCTTGCGTTGATCTTAGGATCGGTTCCCTACACTGGTGCGCTGCTTCTTCTCGGTACCGGCGGCGCGGCAGTGGCGGCGGTCAAGGCCAGCGCCGGTGGCGCTTGGGACAATTTGCCGGCCGCGGCCCGAATGGTGGTGTCGGCCAGCATCGGCCAGCAACATGTGGCTTATCATGTACTGCGGAAAAACGGGCGGTTTCATTTCGTGAACGAGGCCCACGGTTTCGAAGCGACACTCGGAGTCGACGGTGGCGTACAACTGCGCATCGGACAGGGAGAGGTTGCCATCGTACTCAAGGGAGTGGGGTACGGTGAGGAAGTGGGGGGCTCCCTCCTGTCGAGGTAGAGGCGACGCAGAACCGAGTAACGTTTCGCCGGGGCACCCTCAGCGAATGGTACGTGAATGGCCCCCTCGGCTTGCAACAAGGCTTCACCATCGAGCAGCCTCCTGGTCGACCAGCCTCGATTGCATCGCACGGTTGCGTACTTGCTAGACACGCCTTTGGCTTGGCGAGCGGCGAGCTGTCCGCGTGTGGAGCTTGCGGTGCAGGCGGAGGATTTTTCGCGTTGCCGTTGACCTTCCGAGTCGAATTGCGCGGATCGGTCCATCCGAAGACCGAGGCTGGCGGGCGCGATGCCGCCCTCGTCCTCGACGAAGGAACCGAGGGCTTGCCGGCGGCGGGACGGCGCCGCGGCGTCGCAGTGTCCGCAAGCGCTTTGGGATACCGGGGGCTCTTTGTGTACGACGCAACTGGGAAAGAGCTCGAGGCGTGGATGGAGGTGCGCGGCAACGTCTTACTCCTGCACATCCAAGACACCGACGCAGCATATCCGATTGTGGTGGATCCTTTTATCCAGCAGGGCAAGCTCACAGCGTCGAACGGCCAGGAGGGTGATGAGTTCGGATTTGCTGTTGCCGTGAGCGGGAACACGGTGGTCATCGGCGCACCGTTTAAGGATTCATCCACGGGTGCTGTGTATATTTTCGAGGAGCCGGCCTCCGGCTGGGCCACCACGTAGTCGTCCACCGCCGTGCTCGAAGCCTCCGATGGCGCGGTGGATAATGTCTTTGGCGCCTCGGTAGCGATTAGCGGGGACACCATCGTAGTTGGTGCACCGTGGAATAGTAGCGGCGGCAGCGGCGGGCCGGAATTTATCGGAGCGGCTTACGTGTTCACCAAGCCTGGTTCAGGGTGGGCCAGCACATCGACCTTCAACGCCAAGCTCATTGCCTCCGACCCGCAGGAAGGTGACTTTTTGGGATTCTCTGTAGCCATTAGCGGGAACACTATCGTTGCCGGGGCGCCGTACAAGGATTCGGGCCGCGGCGCCGTCTACGTGTTCGAAAAGCCGGTCGGCGGTTGGGGTAGCGGCTCGGTGATGTTCCAGACCGCAAAGTTGACAGCATCCGATGGCGCGCAGTCCGATCACCTTGGCTCGGCAGTGGCCGTGGAGGGGGACACGGTCGTGGCTGGGGCCCCGGACGACGACAGCACTGTTGGGGATTCGGGCTCCGCGTACGTATTCACCAAGCCGGCCAGTGGCTGGTCAGGTTCGCTCACACAGACAGTAAAACTCACGGCTTCGGATGTAACTGCCTTCGATACCTTTGGCTCGGCCGTAGCCGCGAGCGGTGGGATGGCGGTTGTCGGCGCGCCGGGGCAAGAGCGTGGATCAGACCTGGTCGTCGGCGCCGTTTACGTGTTCTTAAAGCCGGGGGGCGGCTGGGCGAGCACGTCGACGTTCGATGCCAAGCTTACTGTCGGGGAAGGAGCCGAGGGCGACCAGTTCGGATCTTCGGTTGCGGTGGAGGGAGACACCGTCGTGGTGAGAGCACGGACACGCGACGTTGGTTCCGCGTCGGATGCTGGCGCAGCTTACGTCTTTTTCAAGCCGAGCTCCGGGTGGGCCACCACGTCCACGTTCGATGCCAAACTCACGGCTGCAGACGCAGCAGCTTCGGACAGACTTGGTCGGTCCGCATCCGTTTTTGGCTCCCTGGTGGTTGTGGGGGCACCCGGCGTCGATGTCGGCTCCCATTCGAGTCAAGGTGCGGCTTACATCTTTACCGTAGGCGGTGAGTGCGGCAACGGCATTGTGGAGCACCCGGCGGAAGAATGCGACGACGGGAATACCCGAGACGACGGTAATTGCTGCTCGGCGACCTGCACCTTTACAGCCGGTGCTGCGTGCGACGATGGGCTCTTCTGCACAGCGAACGATGTCTGTGACGCTGAAACACGTTCCTGCCTTGGCCAAGGCGATCCATGTGCGGGGGAAGAGTGTCAAGTGTGCGACGAGGGTGCGGATCAGTGTGTTCCGGTGACGGTGGGAACCAATTGCACCGACGACGGCAACCAATTGCACCGACGACGGCAACACCTGCACCGACGACGTGTGCGACCCCACTGGAAGCTGCAGCCACCCGCCGAACAATGCACCTTGTGACGATGGGATCTTCTGCAATGGCGCGGATGTCTGCCAAGGAGGCAGTTGTGTGCATCCGGGCGATCCCTGCGCCACCGGCAGTGCGTGCAACAACGTTTGCAACGAGGATGCAGGCAACTGTTTCGTTGCCGGCGGGACGCCGTGCGCCGATGATGGCAACCCCTGCACAGTTGGCTCCTGCGATGGTGCGGGAACGTGCGTGCATACCTTCGTAGATACCAACAACGACGGGGTGTGCGATGCCATCGAGAATGCCGGGCCCAACGGAGGTGACGCCAACGGCGATGGCACTGCCGACTCGCAGCAGTCAGAGGTGACATCATTGCCGGACGCGGTGACCGGCGCCTACCTGACTCTGCTCACGAAACCGAGTTGCCCACAGAGCAACGTTGCCGCAATCGGTCCTGGCGGACTCGCCACGGCGGACAATCGCCTGCCCTTTGGGGCCCTGGCGTTCACCTTGCAGTGCGAGTCGACGATGGTGACGGTTTACTACCACGGCGTAAGCAACTTGGAGAGTCCGCCTTTCCGTTATCTGAAGCGCGGGCCGAACCCACCCGGATCGCCAACCGACGTGATTTACTTCCTCGGGAACGCCACCTTTGGCTCGGCCTATCCGTACGGGGTGCCCGTGGGTGCAGTGGAGTTCGCCTTGCAAAACAACGCCATCGGTGACGACACCGGTGACGATGGCCTCATTGTCGATCAAGGTGGGCCCGCGTTGCCGGCTCCAGCGGCGACCCCGGCGGCCACTCCGGCGGCTCTCGGCCTTTCTGTGTTGGCTCTGCTGGTTGTTGCATGGCGCGCATTGTCGCGGCGTTCTGGCTGACGGACCTCCCGTGCGCCGAGTGGCGGGGAAAGGTTCGGATCGCCGAGGGTGTTGAAGGGCCGCAACGAGGAGCATCGAAGTCCCGGCAAGGTTGCTTGTCTCGCCAGGCGGGTCGGGCAGCAGCGCGCCTCCTCCGCGAGGGAGAAATACCGCTTTCCGTTGGCATGCAGTTTCACGTGGCCGTCTTGCGGAGGAGGAACAGCCGTGATGTGAGGGGCTCGAGACGACATGGCGGGGAGCTCCGGTTCGAAGAAAAAGCGTTGCCTCAGCGTGTGTGTGGCGACGGCTTTGGCGGTAGCTGGCTGTGGGGACGATGGCGAGCGCGTTTGCACCCGCGCGGCGCCGCTAGCGGTGCTTAGTGCTTTTCCTGCAGAGATGGCTGCAATGCTCGCCCATGCTCGCGGAGTCCGGGTCGTGGAGGCCGGGGGGCACAAATACCGCCTCGCTGACATCGGCGGCCGGCATGTGGTGATTGCGATGACTGGGATCGGCCTCGCCAACGCGCGGCGGGTGACACGGCTCACGCTGGAACAGTTCGGCCCCGCTGGGGTGGTGGTCGTCGGTGTTGCCGGAAGCAGTCGCGTGCCCATTGGCAGCGTTGCCGTGCCGCGGCGTTGGCGTTTGAGCGACGGGCGGGAGTTCGTGGTCGACCCGCAGTGGTGGCAGTGGGTGGAAGCCAATGCCCTGCATGTCGATCCGCTGCTGGCGCGCTGCGGCATGGCGTACTTGGCCGGCGGCGCAATGCCGGTCTGCATGCCCGAGCCGCCGCGCCTGCTCGCGCTCGAGGTTGCACTCAGCGACGATCCGTTCGCTGGCCAACCGTTTCCCTGCCAGGAAGGCGGGGACGACCTGTACGGCTGCGATCTACCCCCAAGCCGCATTATGGGAGGCACAGGAACGCAGGCAGCGAACGAGCCGGCTCATGTGCCGCGCAACGACGAGGGGCCGTGGATCAATGACATGGAGTCCGCCGCCATTGCCGAGGTGGCTTCGGAGTACGGGATCCCGTTCATCGCCTTTCGAGCTGTGTCGGACGGGCCCGGCGATCCCCTCGGACTCCGCAACTTCCTGTTGCAGTTCACCGCCTACTACCGCTACGCAGCCGCAAACGCCGCCGTCGCTGCCAACGCGTTTCTCGCGACCATGCCGTGCCCCTGAACAGGCCCCTTCGGATGGAGCTAAGGAAGTTCGAAGTCGGACGTGGTTTGCATCTTCTCCGGCCTCCAGGAAGTCGTATCGGAGGAAGAGACAAAGCGGGGTCGCGCTGAGTCAACTGGCACTGGGGCGCTTGCAGCCGATGTGCGGCCGGCGGGCAAAAGCTGCGTTGCCCTGGGTTTTGCCGGCGTTACCGATGAGCGGTCAAAGCACCCACGGTTTTACGCCAGGTCGACGACTCTGCCCTCCCAGGTTCACGGTAGCTGAACACCTGTACGGTCAGATTGCCCTCGTTATCGAAGGTCTCCAGGCTGGTCACGAAGCCTCCGGGGACCGGCTTGCGGACCACCCAACTTTGGCCAAGGCCGGTGTAGCGCACGTGCAGGTTGAACTTCTCGTCGAGGACATTCCACCACTCGCCGGCAAGGCGCACATGTTCGATCGGACCCTTATAAATCTGCGTTACGCCACGGTTGCCGACGAATATCATGATCGGCTGGCCGGAGGCGGCCACATGTTGGAGGAGACACCACAAAGCATCGGGCCGGGCGCGCTCAGCCCACTCGGCACCCAGGGCATGCAGGGCGCGGAGCCGCGAGATGCGAAAACGATGAAGAACGGAAAAGGTGTCATGGGTATCACGCATGGCGGCCCAAGCTTCGCGGAGCGCCACAGAGTCCACGGCGGTCTCGAATAACGATGGCTGTTCGGGCTCCTCTGCAATTTGTAACGCCGCGGTTCGGACCGAGCTTGCCTCCGGGTCGGCAAAGTCGATGCGCAGTCGGTCCTGGAGCTGCACGTCCGTTCCCTCGATAAAGAAAACCTTGTGCAACGCATTGCCCCACGCATCGAAAAACAAAACGCCAGGGCGTAATTGCAATGGGTTCGGAGTTACGACGAGTCGGCCGAAGCCAAAGCGAGTCAAGTTCAAGCGCAGGTCGATTTCGGGACCGAGCACGAGCGCGTCGCGCTCGGAGTAAGCAAATGGGGCGTAACGGCCCTCCCGTTCGATCACCGCGAGGCGGTTGCGAGTCAGGCCGAGAAGCGGCCCCGCTTTCTCTAGGGTTAGAAAAATGTCTTTGAAATGGGGCCGCAATGGCAGCACCTGTTCGGGGAAGGCATCGAGCAGGTCAAGCTCGGTGACACCGAGGGCGTTCGCTGCGTCAAGTGTGCGTACCCGGCCTCGAGTCGCGACCAATTGGAAATAGCGAGTCTGAATCGAGGGAATCTTCTCCTTACCCAAGGTGGGCATTTCAAACCTCCTTTCTCGTTTGTTGAAATTCGAAGCGCGGCACGAAAATGGGCCTCTGGTTTTTTGCAACGCCGCCGATGGAAACTGCTGTGAGGCGTACGCCGAGGATGCGTTCGGGAAGGGGGCTGAGCAGAATCTCTTTGGTCGGGCCGGTAGCCTGCACGGCCCCGCGGTTTAACAGCACCATGCGATCCGCTACGGCGCTGAGGAACGGAATGTTGTGACTCGCGATCAACACGCTGGCGCCGGCGGTGGCGAGTTCGCGGAGCAAGGTGCTAAGTCGCTGTTCGTGTTCCAGGTCAAGGTGGTTCGTGGGTTCGTCGAGCAGGAGCACGCCGAGTGCGTGGCCCCCTCCGCGCCAATGTTGCGCAAGGACGCGAGCGAGATGCACTCTCTGGCGTTCTCCACCCGAAAGCGAAGGGTAGGTCCGGTTTGCGAGATCGCGGAGGGCGAATGTGTCGAGGGCTCTACCGACCACACTTTGGACGCCGGCCGCATCGAGCTCTGGAAACGGCAGCAGACCGAGGGCAACCACCTGCCACACGCGCAGAGGAAAGTTCAGCGGCTGATCTTGCGAAAGGAAGGATACGTGGCGCGCGCGTTTTCGATCGGTCCAGGCTGCGAGGGATTTGCCTAGTAACGTGACACAGCCATCCGTCGGTTTGAGTTCCCCGGAACACGCTCGGAGCAGGGTCGTTTTCCCCGCACCGTTGGGCCCGAGGATCCCGGTTACCGAACCGGTGGGCACGGACAACGACACGCAACGAAGCAGATGCCGCGAGCCGACGCGAACGGAAACGCGACTGAGCGAAATCATCGCCAATGCTCCGGGGAAGAGTTGAGCTTGAGAAACAACAACAAAGCTGGGCCGCCGGCGGAGGCAGTGACCAAGCTCAACGGCAGCTCCGCCGGGCTGGCTAGCGTCCGCGCACACAAGTCGCTGGCAAGCACGAACAGGCCACCGGCGAGTGACGCGAGGGGCAAAAGCGTTCGGTGCTGAGCCCCTGTGAGAAGGCGCAACGTGTGCGGCACGATCAAACCGACGAAGGCTACCGGCCCCGTGGCCGCGATTGCGAGAGCCAGAAGCAGGGCGACGGAAACGAGAGCTACCCGTTGCACCCGCGCGGGCTTGAACCCCAAGTAAAAGGCGTTGTGCTCACCGAGGAGCAAAACGTCGAGAGCCGTGCGCAGGCGGTATAAAATCGGCGCCAGGGTCAGAATGCCAGACCACAGCGACGCGGCCACCAGCCAGTTTGCTCCTGCTGCACTGCCCAGCGTCCAGAACGTCAAGGCGCGTAATTGGGCGTCCGAGGAGAGGAAGAGAAACAAGCCCAGCACTCCGGAGCCGATCGCATTGCAGGCGATTCCGAGGAGCAACAGCGCGCTCAGGTTCGTTCCGCCCCGCTGCCCAGCAAGCTTGTACAGGACCGTGAGGGTGGCCAGGGAGACGGCGAACGCACCAGCCGTCATGTGCAAGTGGCTGGGAATCCACGGGCCCACGACGGTGAATGTCCCGAAATAGGTGGCAGCTGCAGCACCGAGTGCGGCCGCGGTCGATACGCCGAGCACGCCTGCGTCTGCCAGGGGGTTGCGCCACAAAGCTTGCAACACGACTCCGGCTACGGCCAAGGCGATCCCGGTGCCTAGCGCCACCAAGGATCGCGGTAGTCGCAATTGGAACACCACGTAGCGAACCGTGTCGCACTCGTGGGGGTCGCCACAGGTCGTGGGCAGAAAGAGTGCGCGGAAGATCACACCCGCGGACAAGCTCTGGGCGCCGAGAAACAACGATAGGAACACCAAAGCCGCAACCGTCAGGGCTAGAAGAGCCAGCCCGGCGCGGTAGCCGTTGAGAGCGCGCGAGTGCGATGGCGCGACCGAGATCATTGCAGACCCTGACTTTGCAAGAGGTCGTGCCCCCGAAAGG
This sequence comes from Candidatus Binatia bacterium, assembly GCA_026415395.1. Lineage (NCBI taxonomy): Bacteria > Candidatus Binatota > Binatia (SeqCode) > Binatia bacterium. Next base: position 624,176 of record JAOAHD010000007.1, read on the forward strand.
CTCGCAGGAGGCGTTCTGCCGAATCCACAGACGAAGGACCGAGGCTGAGCACCGCAACGTCGGGGGCAGTAAAGACGTGTCGTTCACGAGCGGCGCGCGTACGCACGACCCCAGGAAGTTGCCAGAGGGCGTCGACTCCGCCCAAGGTCCTCACGGTTTGTTCGGTGACGATGAGCCAGTCTGGATCGCTTTCAAGGATGGCTTCTGGGCCTAGAGGCTTGAGATGAAGAAAATTGGTTCCCGCATTGGTTGCGCCAATGACCCGCAGAAGTTCGTCGGCCGCAGTGAGACGTCCGGCGGCAAGAACCGTTCCGCTGCCGGGAGCGAACAGCACTAACGCGCGTGGTGGAGCGTGGCTGCGGAGGGCAAGAGCTCTGAGCCCCTCGATTTTCGTCTTCAGCGCGGCGACCAAGCTGGACGCTTCCTGTTGTCGACCGAGGTAGTTCCCTACTTGCGGGATCAACGTCCAGAGTTCGTCGAAGGTCTCGGCGGGACTCAATTGCACAAACCGACAGCCAGCGCCGCGCAGTTGGGCGACGGCGTGCGCCGGAGCCGCATCCTCGGCTGCGAGCACGAGGTCGGGTCTTTGGGCGAGCACACCTTCAGCGTTGAGATTGCGGTAATACGGGAGGTAGGCCTTGGCAGCCGCGGCGGGAGGGTGAACGCTCGCTGCGTCGACCGCCACGACTTGTTCGTCCGCGCCGAGGGCGAAGACGATGTCTGTGAGCACGGGACCCAGCACGACGACGCGCTGCGGACGTGGCTGCCCACCATTGGTGTGCTCCTGCTTTTCGGCGAGCGGTGGTTGGGCGAGTCCGGCAGTAGCGGCAAGAACGACGAGCAGTGCACAGTAACGATGTGTCCAACTCAATTTCACGGCATGCTCCTTTCCGGTTGCAGCTCGAAGCGCAGCGCGACCTCCACGGGCACCGTTCGCTTAGTTGGAGGCGGACCGATGGCGCGGGCGGCTTGCTTGAGCGTGTGCAGGGCAGCGAGCCCCAGCAGGGAGTCGTCGGCGCTGACGACGCGCATGTTCCGTACGGATCCTGAAGGCGAAATTTCGAAGGCAATGACTGCAATGCCTTGCAGCTTGAGCCGCCGCGCTTGTTCGGGATACCGCTTGTGGGCATCAAGCAGCGCGCGCACCTGTGCAAGGTAGGTTGCCACTGGGTCGGGTGCGGGCCTCCCTTCGGCCTGCCCCGGGGAAAGCCCGGCCGCAAATCCAGCCCCGGTGTTGGCGGAGCCTGCAATTTCAGACGAACCGGTTGGCTCAGAACCCGCAAGCTCGGCCGGGGAGCTGGCAGTCTTCGGCACCGTTCGGGCGGCGCGCGCTTCTGCCGGTTGCGTGCGCCGCTGGCCAGACCGGCGCACTTGCCGTCGGGTAGGCGCCGTTGGCGCGCTCGGCATCGTCGGTGGGCTTTGCCCGGCGACTGGTAACGAGGGAGAAGACCGCACAGGCCCAGCGGCCGCAGGCTCCGCCTGTTCGGGCAAGATCTGCACGCGCACAATCGCCGGTGGGCGGGGCGAGACAAAAATTGACTGCCGCAAAGCGAGCCCGACGGCAGCATGCACAGCCAACGAGAAGGTTAGAAAATGGCCAAAGCGACTTGCCAGAATGGTCATGAGCGAGTGTGCACTCCGAACAAGACGCTGCGACGCCCAGCGAGGCGCGACAGTGGACCAGCCACGCCGTATTCTACATCCAATAGGTTCGTGGCTTCGATGAACAGAGCGGTGCCCGACAGCCATTGCGCACTGGTGGAGGGCAGGTAGCGCCGAACCCAAGGCTGCAGCCCGACTTGCAGCCGCGTGTTCACCGTCCAATGCGAGCGGGCAATTTGATCCGGGGTATTGAGGAGGTCGGTGAAGGTGCGGTCTTCATACTCCGCCCATAGCTTGGCCTGCACGGCTTGTTCCGGAGCCACCAGCAGCAGGCTTGGAATGAAACGGTGGGGTGGCCGGAACGGCAGCTCCTTGCCCATTTCACCGGGTCGCTCGGAAGCGTTGCGCGAGTGCAGAAAGCCATAGGCGAGCCCGAGAGTGGGCTGGAGCCGGCGAGGCGCCCAGCCGGAAAGCTCGGCAAGCGAGCATTTGACCGACAGGTCCACGCCAGCGGTTTCGGCGCGGGCGACGTTAGCGTACTGGAATACTTGGCCGGCGAGGGAGGGGAATGGGTGTTGGAAGCCACCTACGCACTGAGTGCTGCTGGCGCAGAGGAGAACAACATCGATCAGATTGCGGAAATCGTGGCGGAAAGCATTCGCTTCCAGACGCATTCCGCGCAGCGGAATCCACTCTGCTTCGAGGTTGAACGCGTAGTCGAATTCTGGCCGTAGGGAACGGTTGCCCAGAATGGCGTAGCCGGTGGGCCGATCGCCGATGGCAACGACGTTGTTCAGGTCGACGTCATAGAGCTGGAGTAGATCGGGCGCCCGGTAACCCCGTCCTCCGGCAGCGCTGAGGCGAAAGCGGTCGCTGGGTCGCCAAGTAATGACGAGGCGGGGGGTGACCTGCACGGGGAATAAACTGTGGAGGTCGAAATTCACACCATCGGCAAGGGAAAGCGCTCCGAGATTGTTCCATTCGTGTTCAATGTAGGGGCTTTGCACCGTTGCCGTTCCCCCGCCGTGGGGGATGCTCACAAGCTGACTGCTCGTGGCCACACCCGGCAGAGCGTGTTGTTCGAGGCGGGGACGCCGAGCCCGGTAACCGAAGGAAAAGGTGTTGGAAGAATCGAGGACCAAAATGGGGTTGGAGGAAAAGTCAGCCTCGAAGAACCATTGTTCGAAGTCGACGTCTTCTTGGAATCCGGGCAAGCTGTTCTCACGATCGAACCCGTAGCGTCCGCCAAGAACCGCGAGCTCCCCAGCTTGTACGAAGCGGTAAGTCCAACCCAGGTCAGTGCTGAGGTTCGTGCGGCGGCTCTCGGGCCCCTCGCGTACAGGTAGAAAATGGAGCGTGCCGCTGAGCGTAGAGGCTGACGGGTGCTGCCAATTTGCTCGGAGAAAAACGTTGTCGCGCACTTGTTTGGCATCGGAATTGGAGCCTTCGAATTGGCGGCTGATCGCGCCGAATTGTTGTGCGAGAGCGAACTCGTCGTGCTCGTACGCCAATAGGTAGCTAAAACTTCGATGGCGCCCGGCAAGGGAGAACGCGCCGAGGAGGCGGTCGAACGAGCCACCGGCCAGTTTGGCTGACCACGAGGGACGTTCCTCGGGCGTACGGGTCACGATATTCACACTGCCGGCCATGGCTTCGCTATCGACGAAGCTGCCGGCAATGCCGCGTTGCACTTCGACGCGCTCAATAAGCTCGACTGGAATGTCGCGCACGTCGACGACGCCGTCCACACCTCCCAGCAGCCGCTTGCCGTCGATAAGGATGGCAACCTTGTTGGGGTCGGCTCCTTGTAGCCGCACGGTGCTCGCGCCCAGTCGAAATGTTTCATTGCGCCGCACATAAAGGTCGGGGATCTCTTCGAGAACATGTTCCACGGAAAGCGCGGTCGTGGCTTCGATGGTGGGTCGATCGATGTCCTGCCTGGGGACCGTGCGCTCGGAAACCGTTTCGGCGGGGTGGGTGCTGGTGACGGTGATCTCCTCGAGGCGGAAGGCTTTTGGTGCAGCGTTCTGGGCTGCATCGTCTCGGTTCATTTCAGCGGCTGCAACTGTCGGCGTAAAGACCAAGGCAAGCAGGCTCATGGCCAAGCCTTTCTTCGGACAGCGAGGCATCGGTGGCTTGCTCACGAGCTAAGGGTTGAAGGTCAGAGGCTGGGGGCAACCCGCGAGGGCTCTCTCCACCGCAGCGACGATATCGGCGACGGTGATGGTCTGATCGTGGTCCGCATCGCCGGCCGGGCAAGTCGCCAACAAATCGAGATCCAGGGCGATGCGGACCAACGTCAGAATCTCATAGATGCTGACGAGGCCATCACGGTCACAATCGCCCGCGCAATCGCTCGACGGGGGCGGGCTCGCCGTGGGCGGCATGCTCGGCGGAGGGAGTGCGACAGTGGGTGTGGAGGTGAACGTTGGAGCTGCTGCTGCGGTGACTGTCGCTGTTGGTGTTGGCGTCGGCATGGTGAGGGCCAGCGCGAGCTCGAGGTAGGGGAGGACAGCCCCGTTGGCACCTTTGGTACCCCCGTAGCTACCGCCGTCCCCCAGGTCGTCGAGGGAGGTTGCTGTGTTGTTGTCAAGCGTGCGGAACACAAACCCCGCCCAGGCGCAACCGGCGTTCGCGAGTTCCGTGATTGCCGCCGTGACGTCGAGCGAAAAACGGATCGGCCCGAGGCGCGCGAGCAAAGCGTCCGTAATCGTCCCGTAAGAAGTAGTATCGACGCTCCAAGGGTCGCGTGCGGTGCGCGCGAAATCTGCGAGTTCGATTTGCCCGTCGGCGCAGTAGGTGTGCACCAGAATGCGGCTTGCGGCGCGGCCGGAAAAGTCAGCTCCTGGGCCAAAGGTGGTAATCACGTCGTCGATGTTGAAAGCTAAAGTGGCCCGTTGCAGCGTGTATCCGTGCAACGCCGTGAGTGGGAATTCGACCACCGTGCGCATCTCCAGCACGCCGAATTTCAATGCGGCCGAGGGAGGATTCCCGGCCAAATCGGGCGTGCCATCGAACAAAGCGACCCCCGGGTACCCGTCGAGGATCCCATCATAGAGGGCCCCTTCCTCCTCGCCGACGCGAACCACGGATTGCGCCCACCCTGTCAAAGCAAGGGTCCAGGCAATTCCCACGATCGCGATGTGACAGACTGTGTGCGGCGCTCGCATAGAACCTCCTGCCTGGGAAGCGCAGCGGCGCCGGAGCGGCCCCGCTGCGCTGGTGTCGAGTTGGCCTGGCTAACGCGTGGTGCAGCTTGTGTTGTACTGCAACTGAAGCCCGACAGCAGTGAGCACCCGGCACAACAGTGCGGTGGAATCGCGGGACGCCTCTTGGGCAGCCTCGAAGGCGCGATCGAGTACGCACGAGGCCAAGGCGTTGGCGTCGGTGATCGAAGTGTCGCAGGGCGGGCCGAGATCGCTCAACACTGCGGGCGGAGCACACGCCTTGACGATTGCTGCGCTCGCGGATTGCCGTGCTTTCTGGATCTTGGAAGGCGGCGTTACCGTGAGATCGAGGCGTTGCGTACAAAATGGCATTGCCGCGGTGAGACCCTTGCCCTTGGCGATGTCCGCAAGCACCCGGTCGACGCAGGCTGCGAGATGGCCCCGCACTGTGCTCTCGAAGGCGCGGGACCGAGCTGCGAGCACTTGTTGGCAGCGGCGCGTCTTCGCGTCGAGGTTGGGCGGGGGGAGTTCGGCAAGTTCGATGACGAGATAGGGCATTCGGGCACCGCGCACGCCTGCAGGCCCAGTGCTGTTCAAGCCGAGATTATCCAGGGATGTCCCCGTGTTGTCCGTGTTTGTCGCCCACACCGCATTCAGGAACGGCGCATTGGCGCTTACGAGACTTTGCAGAGCCGTCGTGATATCGGCCTCGAAGAAAACAGGGCCGGTAGTGCCCAAGGTCGTGTCGGTAATCGAACAAGGGGGGCCCGTATTGACGACCGCCGAGGGCGGACCCGCAACGATAAAGTCCGAAAGTGGAATGTTGCCATCACCTGTGCGCACCCAAATGGCCAGGTTCTCGGCCGCACAACCGCTCAGCGGAGCTCCCAGGTAACCGAGCACGTCGTCGATGTTGAAGCGAAGCTTGGCAGAGACGATGTCGCTTGCCGTGTATCCCGCAAGTCCGGTTAGCGGAAACTCGGCCACTGATCGTATCTCCACCGCGCCCGCCTTGAGCGCGACGGCTAGATTGTTGTTGCCGGCGTCAGGAACGCCGTCTTGGGTATAGAAGCCCGGGTAACCGTCTAGAATCGCATCGTACGCCGTGCCCGGGGTTTGGTCATCGATGATCAAGGTTGCACCGAACGCCGGTGCGAGCGGGGAAAAACCGAGAAGAACTGTTACCACGAGTGTTTGAAGCCTGCGAAATTCCATAGAACCCTCCGATAAAGTTGTTAGGAAACGCTTTTTCGTTTTGACTGGGCTCTGGGTTCTGGACCGCGGGCCTCTCGATGCCTCACCGCAGAGTAGGTTTTGGTGGCGCACGTCCGTGGGCGCGTTCGGTGTCAGCCAGGTCGAGCGCAATGACTCGCTTGCAGCGCCGGCACTTGAGCTCGATCCGACCATCCATCAGCCGCGCGAGCAACGAACCACAGCAGCAGCGGAGCTCGTCGCACGTTTCCTTGGAGTGGCTCTTTGGGCTGGTGGGTGGCCGTTCCCGTTGCACGTTAACCCACTCCTCTCCGGGGGGCGCAACCTTGCGTTGTCGTCGAGCAGTAGGCGCCTGGAGCCCGCCGCGCCTCGCCCGGCCGCTGGCGGATCGGCACGGGCTTGCCGGACGGGCATACGGCTTCGTGCCCGGTGGTGCCGCGGGGCAGCCAGGGAGCCGCCGCTGCCCGAAGGAGCGGGCCTGCGCAATTGATTTTTCGAAAGCGCCGATACCACACGGCGCGGCGTTATACTGATTTTGAAAATCATTGTCAACAAGCTTCGAGGGACAGGCTACCGGACGCAGACCTGTCTGCGTTAGTGCCTGCTTCCGGGCGAACAGTTCACGGGCGCAGGCGTGACCCGGTAGTTAATGCCATTGACGGTTGCGCGAGTGGCGCGTCGCCGTGGGCGGGCTCAGGGCGAGCCTTCGGCGAGGGTGCGGACGATGCCCTCGACAATTCCGCGGTCTAGCGCAGTGGGTGCGAGTTCGAGGTAGCGCTGCAAGTGCGTGCGGGCGCAGCTTGCGTTGTGTTCCTCCCAACAGAGCAAGCCGAGTTCTCGGTGTGCCGGGGCGAAGTGCGCATCGAGCTCGAGTGCGTGCCGGTAGGCCGCGGCAGCAGCTTCGAAGTCGCGCTGCTTCGGGTTGCGGCGATGCCAGTCGCCGAGTGCCACGTGCACCTCCGCGCGCTGCGGAGAGACAGCGATCTCCTGGTCGATGAGAAGCCGCGCGCGCTCGAAGCGGCGCACGGTCATGTTGGTTGCCACCACCTCGAGTCGGACGGCGAATGTTTCCTCATGATACACGGTTCGTTGGCGGGAACGTTCGTCGTTCACGAGCGGAACCGGTTCGGCTTGCAGCCAGGTGCGCATGCCCTCGATCCGGTCGGCAGTGGCCGGATGGTCGCCGTAAAAATAGGGCTCCCGAACCTGCGCTTCTGCCAACAACTCTTGCTCGTCGCTCTGCAGGCGCTCGAGCGCGGGCACACATTCTCCTGCACCGTAACCCGCGTGGCGCACGGCTTCCCAGCCACGGCGATCAGCGCGGTACTCGAGCTCCCGGGCAAAGCCCTGTACCTGCCACACCAGCAGGAAGGCGCGCGGTCCGGCAAGCAAGTCCAGAATTAAGGATGGCCCGGGGAGAGCGACGAGGCCGCCTGTGCCGACGACCAAGGCGGCAAAGACCCTTGCGCGGTCGCCAGTGCCTGCGCGTCGTGCACGCGCCGCGCGTAGGCATGGCGTTCGACGAAGTGGGTCAGTTCGTGCGCGAGCACGCAGGCAAGCTGGGCCTCGTTGTCCAGTTGCGCGAGGAGGCCATCGCTGATCACAAGGGTGCCGTTGGGTAAAGCAAAGGCGTTGAGAAACGGATCCTCCACGACACGAAGCTGCACCGTGCTCGCGTCGAGCCCGAAGGAAGGCAGAAGCCGCGCCGCGATCCCGTCGAGGTAAGCTTCGAGCTGCGGGTCTGCCCGAAGATATTTCCGCTCTTCCATGATGCGGAGCAGATCCGCGGCGTCCGCCCACAGTTATCGCTCCTCGGCGTCCACGGGCTGCGGTCGGCTGGAGAACGGCTCCACCCGCGGTCGGGGGCAGGCTGCGCACCAACAAAGGCAGAGCACGAGCAAGAGAAGATGGTGTCGGGCCACTGCGGAGCTGGCCTTTGCCCCGGAGCTTACGTGTACCCGCGGGTGGTGAGGAGTCACCCCGCCGGGGAGACACGGTGGCCGCGAACCCCCGATTTTCGAGCTCGTTGCGATCTTCGCTCGAAATTCCTTGCGATCACGCCTCGTCCAGAGCCCGTTCACATTGTCAATTTTCTACACGCGTCTGACTCCCCTGCCAATTCTGGATTCCCCTTTCCCTGTTCACCCACCGCGCCCCGTGCGTGACTGGCCACTCGCCGCGGCTGAGAAGTGCCGTGTATGCCACGAGGTTCCGCCGAGGCATCGCAGGGGCGTCGGCCGATCGCTCCTCCGTGTGCCCCCGCTGCGTCGCACTCGAAGGATTCGAGCGGTCCGTGGCGCATTGTCCCCCGCCACCCTACGGCCGGGGAACCGGCCCCCTACGTTTCCCGCAATCCCCCGCCGCTCGGCAGTTGCTACTCCGCCGGTTGCTTCTGGCACCGAGACCGGCCGCGCGCCGGGCGTTGTGCAGCAGTTTTGGCATCCGTTGATGGTTCCGGTACCAGGCACCTTGGAGGTACCGTGAATTAGCGCGTCGCGGCGGATCGCTCGGAATCGCGGTATGCGGCACCATACCGGCAGGCGCGATGTGGAATAACAGTTCGCGTCTCGACGCGGAATCGATCACCATCGTGGCCCCGATTGTCTGCCAGATGCCTGGCCGTTGGGGATCCGAGGTGTCCACATAGCTCCTCTTTCCGAGCAGCGGCGCAACCGGGTGCGGTCCGGGCGCGAACCTGTTGGGCACTGCGAAGATCGAGATTTGCACGCTGCGGACAATTGCCCGTGCGCTCGCGAGTGCCGGCCTCGTCGACCACGAGGTGCCTCGCAACCGCTGTTGTTCCGAGCGCGCTGCTCGCACCGAGAAAGAGTTCCTCGACCGTTGTAACGCCATCGCCCTTGCAATGTCTCCGGAACACAGTGCAGGAGCTGCATCGAACGAAACAAACCCAAAGATCGCACCCACGGTGCAAGTCACTACGAAAGGCATTGTCCGATGGTTCTGCCACTGAGACCGGCAGAACACGCGCTCTACCCTCTAGCGCAACGGTTCTGCCGCACGTCTCGCGGTCCACAGCACGCGACAACGCGAGCGGTTCGGTACGCGGACCGTGGGCGCAGCCGAATACACTGCAACCGCGGCACGGGGCAAGGATAAAATGCGTTGATCCCTCCGGCGGAACGTTCCGCGCATTGGCGTCGCTCGCCTCGGAGAGCCGACGGGCAGTTCGAGGTATGGAACACGGGGGCGGTGCGACGCGCGGTAGGCCTACCAGCAACGCCCCCGCCCAGGCGATTCGGCACGCGGACACGAGCCCGCCGTTTCATCGGCACAGCGATTATCTCCGGCAAGGCGATACCGGTGGACTGACGGGCAAAGCCTCCTCCCGGTCAGCAGAACTAACGGGCGCAACGAAAGCCGACATCACCGTACGAGCTCTGTGGCAGCAGATAGCCAAGGACCGCGAGCGGGCCGGCGCCCGAAAGAGGATCAAATGCTCCGCCACGCACCAGCGCACCAGGGCCGCTCGTGGTGTCCGCGCCCGCGAGACACATCGAATCATTGGTAAAGCTCCCCCAAGACGCGCAGCCCGTGGAGAGAGGCACCCAGTCCGCCACCCACTCCCACAGGTTGCCCACCATGTCGAAGGCACCATCGTTCGACACACAGTTGCTGCGCGAGCCGGTCGGTACCGGCGCCTCCGGGGGAGGCGAGCTGCTTATGCGGCAGTCCGTGGTCACATCTACTACAGAGTCGGGCGTGCCGGCGACGCCCGCCTGCCACTCCGCGTTCGACGGCAGCCGCTTGCGCGAATTCTTGCACGCCTGCTGGGCCTGAAACCAGGTGATGAACCTGGACGGTATCACTCCCGGCAAACTCACAGCGAAAATGTCGCTGCAGCCGGTCTGCCCGTCGCTCGCACACGGCTCATAGGAGAACTCTAGCTGCGTGGCACCCGCGGCCGTCAGGTCAGCCAGCGTCGCCTTGCCCCGCCGGATCTTCTTGACCAGCTTCGCGTTGGTCGTTGTCGGGTTCGGCACCCGCCACACGCTGGCCTCGTACTTGTCCAGGCACACCGTCCCCGCCACCACGGCGTCCGGCGGACACTTCGTCAGTGGCGCCGTCGGAAACCCTGCCCACGCCATGCTTGCTACCATGAGCGTGTTGCCCAACACAATCATGATCGTGCCTCGTTTCATTGTACTTACCTCCTCCGTGGATGTTTGTTGCCTTCCCTTGCATGCGAACTCGCGCTTCTTTTCAGGCTTGGGGGATGCGCGTGGGAGATAGATGGCGTGCTGCGGCATGGCGGTGCCCGGGACGCGACCCGCGCGCATGCAATCGGTCCCGGCCTCCAGGTACGACCACCCTTGTCGCACCCACCGCGGATGCCCGAAACCGTGTGGGTCACGCGCCCTCCTTGGGTCGCTCCCACCCTTGTCGGGTATGGGGGCCATGGAACTGAGCCACAATCTACGCCGCCGCCAAGGGACTAAGCAAGGGACTAAGTAAGAAACTCTTAGACACGCACCATTTCCGCCACGGGCTGCGAACGAAGGCGCCAGGGTTTCAGTTGCTCGGCGTCGCAAGTGCGTGTTGGCAGACCCTCGATGGATTGAGCGTTTGGCCTGAGTTTACGCCCGGACACGTGCGGGCATGCGGAAGAGAAGATTCCTGCTCTCTCCAGGATTCCTCGCCACCGCGCATTGCCATCGACAAAGCCCAGCGTGGTTGCTCACTGCCTGCGCCCACTCCTGCAAGTACTGGAGTTTGCCCCGATCGGTGCCTGCCGTCCTTACCGTTAGTTTCGAGCACGAGCCGCTCCCCGTTCGCGAGCCGCACCAAAAAATTCGGCCCGTGCCTGTGCAGGACGCCGGGACAGACACACTCCAACGCGGACACCCGCCCGCACGCCGACCCCGATCGGAGGGATCTGTGCTTCGCCCCCGAGCGCACGCACCTGGGCGAGTGGGGCTCTACATCGAGCCGGTTGTATTGCCTCAGCCGGGAGCCGGGACGATTCGGGTGAAGCTCGCAACGGGCGGCCGCCTGATCGCGGGCACCCAAAATGACATCTCGTTCGACGTATCCGTGAGGGTAAAAGCAGGTCCGGATGGACTGCCTGCCTGTAGACCCAACGCGGACATCGGTAAGGAGTTGACCTTATTCGCCTTCTTGCCGCCTGGGTGCTCTGGTACCGCGTGTACCGGCATGCGCGCGCTCGTGGCCTCCCAGAGCAACGTCGACCCGATTCCCGACGGCGCGGTACTGTACACTTGTGATATCACGGCAACAGGTAGCGGCACCCTGGCGTTGAGTCGCGCGCGCGCCTCCGATCCGTCCGGGCTTAGTATCGCCAGCTTCACTGCCTTCGAGGGCAGAGCGTGTTTACTTGAAGATGCGATCCTGCTGCGGACTCCTACCCCTACCCGAACTCCCTCAGCCACGAGGACTCCCACTCCGACTCCGAGCTGTGCAGGCGATTGCGATCGGAACGCAGTTGTGACCATTGACGAAATCATCCTGATGGTGAACATCGCCCTTGATCTCCGCCCAACCAGCGCCTGCAGACCCGGCGATGCAAACGGAGACGGCCGAGTGACTGTGGAAGAGATCATACTCGCAGTCACCAAAGCACTCGGACGCTGTTGACGGCGGTGCTTGCCCCGGTGGAACTCCGAAAAGGTGTCGACGTTCACTCGGTTTGCCTGCGCGGCTGAGAAATAGCGCGACGGTAGTAGGGTCGGGCCCTCGCCGCGATCGCAGTCCACCGTTCGCGTGTGAATGGAATTATCGAATTACGGCTGGTCGCCCGCTCGCTGTGGCGTGTTCGCCCGACCGCCGGCAAGACCGTCGCCGGCGGAACTTATGCCTGGGTGCTGGTAGACGCAGCGCCGCCGCTTGCACCAATCGGCGGCGCCTTCTCAGCATTGGGAGCTCCGGAAAGGCCGGAACGTCTGAGCGTGGGGTAAACGAACAATCCTGCCCCACGCTCAGCCGGCCAGCATCAGCACCCGTTGAGCGCTTTGTTCACGGCAAGAATGATCTCGTCGACCGTAATCGCCCCATCGCTATTGGCGTCTCCAGCAGCACAAGAACCGACTGGCTGGAGCTCGAGCGCCACATTAACCATTTTGATGATTTCCTCGATCGTCACCTGCCCGTCTCCGTCGCAATCACCGACACAAGCTGGAACCGGTTCGCGTTCCCTCACCGTCACCGTGATTCTTGCTTGAGCGGTAAGCCCGTCGCTGTCCGTGACGGTGAGGACGATCTCGTGGTCACCCGGCGACAAGTTGGATGCGTCCACGCGGGCGCCGATACCGAACTCGCCCTGCCGACTCGAAGTCCAAACGAAACTACTTTCAGGGATAGGATCGCCGTCGGGGTCGGTGCCCTGGCCCACGAAGATGAACTGGCTACCCAGAGTCAGTACGGCCCCTGACTCCGGCGCAACGATGCTGACTTGTGGGGGCTTGCGTCCAACCTCCAAAGCAGCATTGGATTCATCGGCCGCGGTGTTCACTCCGTCAGTAGCGATTACTCGGAAGCGACAATTGCGCCCACCGGGCAGGTGGATAAGGTTGACCACGTAAGCCTCTCCCTCCAGATCGGCCGCAAGCGTCTCCCACGTCGCTCCCCCGTCGGCGCTGTACTGGAGCGCGTAACGCAAGGTGTCGCCATCCGGGTCGGAGCCTGCCCAGCGTACGGTAACCTCTGCCCCAACTGCTCCCCGCCGTTGGGATACAACACTTCTACGGTGGGCACACCAAAAGTCACGGCGCGCTCGGCCACCACGGCTCCACGGTACAAGATCGCGACCCGGCGGGTTCTCTGTACCCAGGGTACCCGCTCTGCGATAAGGCCGATGCGCTCCTGATCGGCTTCGCTATCGGTCTGTTCTTGCGGTTGGAAGTAGGTAAGGGAGAGCACGTTCCCTGCCTGGTCGTAAAGGGCGATCGCCCAGTCGCTGACCACCGGCCCCGGCTGCGTGGACTCGCCTTCGACAACATAGAGATTTCCAAGTTCAGCGGTACCACGATCCAAGTTGACCTTGCCGACTACAACGATCTCTTGCGCTGCTGGGCGCGTGCCGCGCTTGACTCGCGCAGGAGGAACCTGTGGCTCGTTGTCTCCAAGGTACTTGAGAATTCGATTCCAGGTAAAGTCGGATCACAATCTTGGCCAACAGTAGCTCATGAAGTCGTAGTAGTCGTTCCCAGGATACGCCACTCGACGAACGATATCCCAGCCAAAATACCGCTCCGCTGGGGCGCCGGGGCGGTCGGGTGTCCCGCCGATTTTGCCCTCGGGGTAAGGATAGGGTTCCGCACCATCGGGAGCTACCGCACCGCAAAAAGTCGAGTGCCACCGTCCATAACAATGCCCCAGTTCGTGGACAGCGGTCATCCCTGCCTCAAACCCGCCAGCCTGGTCCCACCCACAAGCCACGTAACTGGGCACCCACGCGGCCATCGCAGCAGTGACGAGCCCGTCCTCATTAGGTACCACTCCGTAATAGCGCATTTCCGGGTGGATGCTGCGGAGATCGAGCATTCGTTGTCGGGCGAGCCGGGGAATCACCAGGTCTCTGCACTCGTTCGTGTCAGGGTTCGACCAAACCTCCGTCCACCGAAGGTCCCGCACCTGGTATTCTACGGTCGGGGCAGGGAGGGCACCTTCTAACCTGGCGACAATCCCGTCGACTATCTCTGGGCGTACTTGACGCGTTTCGCGGACCTGTCGCCCGTTACGTGTAACTTCGACATCTTAGGAAACACGGTAAAACCGCACGCCGACGGGTGGACCGGTTTCGAGAGAAACGCGCTTACACACTCGGTCGTTCGTATAGTCGTACCCTTCGACAGTGCGATCGTCGTTAATGGTCATGCACACGTCCATCTCTCCAGCTTTAAGGACGGCGGACGGCAGCTCGACGAGGAAACTGTGGTTCACTTGTGCTCGATCGGGATTGGTGTACACCGTAATCGGGTTGTTGAGCGCATTGTAAGGGCCATACGTGTCGTCCCCGCGCCTCACGGTGAATTTGGTGGCAATGTTGCTTGCGGAGCCACCGACGGCCCGCACATGGCCTCGCACATAAGTCCGTCGATCAGCAATAAGTTCCACTGAGTTGGAAAGGTCTTGGATGCCTTGGGTGATCTCTAGGTGCTCGGCGAGCAGGTCGACATCGGTGGTCATGAACGAGCTCGTTGCCGAATACTCGCCGAGGCGGAGCGCGCTGCGGTCGCTGTTGTTGAGCCCTGTATGCGCCAATAGTATAGAGTGCTGCGCTCGAGAGGGGCTGGTTGCGTAGGCGAACCCGGGCTTGTCCCGTTCGGGAACGGCCGGCCCCACAAGTAGCTGGTCGTATCCGTGTAACCGGCGGCGATGCAGCCGTTGCAGGTCCTGGCATTCAGGTCGCTGGGGAACGCGGCCGGATCCCGGGCGACGAGAATCCAGTAGCGGTTGGCACCAGGCACCGCAGTCCAGCGTAAGGTGGGGGTAAGCGACACACGGATGGCTCCATTGGCGGGCGCTTGCAATGTGGGCCCCTGCAGGACGGTGCTCACCGTGCGCACCGGGGAGAACTGACCGTTGCGACGCGGACTAGGTACGTATCCTTGCACCTTCCAGTAATACGTCGTGTTGTGGGCCAGGGCGGTAGTGCGGCCGACTACGCATTCTGCACTCCTGCCGGCGGTGTGGCTTGTCTGGTCCACAGAGCAAGAGATGACACACGCGTCGCAACTGGTGGCAGTCGGATCCGTAGGTAGCCTGGCCGGATCGGGGCTACCGTGAGCCAGTAGCGGGTGGCCCCAGCCACGGGGTTCCACCGGAAGGTGACGTTGGTGGGCACATTGATGGCCGAATCTACCGGCTCGCGCTGTGCTGGCGAGGGGAGCAGTTCGGGTGCAGCGGGGGTCGGGCTCCGTGTAGGTGAGTGCGTGGGTAGGGGCCGCTGTGGCCGAGCGGCTCGCGGTTACCGTCGGGGTCGCGGAGATAGTCGGCGTCGCGGTGGGGGTGCTGGATGCGGCACCCGAGGGCGTGGCGGTGAACGAGGCCGGAGGACTCGCCATAGGGGACGGGTTGCCGTGCGGGTAGGCGTCGGTGTCGGCGACGGCGTCCACGACGGTGTCGCGGAGGGTCCTACCGGGCTCGGCGAGCGAGTGGCTGTGGGCGTGGAGGTGGCCGTCGGAGGAGGCGCACCCCCGAGTTCGAAGGCCCCTAAGTCGCAAGCATTCCCACGGGGTCGAGGGGCCCGCCGCTGGTCGTAAATGACCGGCAAGTTGTCGAGGTCGGTACAGTCGGTGGCCGCATTCACGGCCACACTGCCGGGAGTTAGCCCGTGTGTCCACGTCTCTCCTCCATTATCGGCAAGTGCCGCCACTGCCAGCAACTCTGCATCCACTTGCGTCATTCCGCG